>JAIBCJ010000014.1 GCA_019694145.1 Solirubrobacterales bacterium
CCGGTGGTGACGGTGATGTCCAGCGCGTCGACCCGGGTTCCCTCTGCCGCCATCACCTCGACGATCTGCTCGCGGACCAGCCAGGATCCTTCGGTCGGCCCGTACTGGAGCACCTCGGCGACCGCGGTCTTCTCGATCCGGTGCATTTCGGCGGCGAAGGCCTCCGGGGGGAAGGTGGAAGTGTCCGGCAGGCCGCCGGCGAGGGAAATCACCTCGGGACGGGCGGTGATCTCCATCATGTCCCGCATCGCCGAAGAGCGCATCACCCGGGTTCGCCTGGCGAAAAGAGAGGCGTACCGCTCAAGGTCTTTGGCCCGGGTCTGCTGACGCCGGGGAGGTGGTGAGGCCGCCATCCTTCTATTCTGCCGGTATCGACACTTTCTCGACAATCTGCCTCGCCGCCGGAATCGGCATTGCGACCGGAATGATCGCCGGCACAACCGGCCTGGAAGGTTCCGCCCGGGGCCGCATGGCGATCCTCGCCGGGATCATCGGCGCGGTCCTCGGCTACCTCGGTACCTCGATTCTGGACGGCGCCCCGGTCATCGGTGCCCTGGTCGGCGCGATTGCGGCGGTGCTGAGCACCGCTGTCGTTTCCGACGTGATCGCCGGGGCCCAGCGGCGGGGCGGCACGGCAGCCCTGGCAGTGATCACCGTCTTCGCGGCCCTGGTGATCGCGATCATCTGCCTGCTCTTCCCGTTCTTCGCCATCATCCCGGCAGCGTTCCTCGTCTTCCTCGCCTGGCGCCGACGCCAGCAGGCCGACCGCAAGCACGCCGGTCTCCGCGTCCTCCGCTAGCCGCCCGGTTCCGCCATGGGAAAAAAGCTGGTCCTCGCCTATGTCGATTCGCTTCGAACCGACATGCTCAAACAGACCATCGAGGAGAGCCGCGCGCCCACCTTCAGGCGCCTGCTGAAGCGCGGCACCCTGATCGAGGACTGCGTTTCATCCTTCCCCTCGGTAACCCCCGTGGCTTCGGCCGAGATGGTCACCGGGGCCCAGGCGGACCGACACTGGATCAGCGGCATGAACTGGTTTCACCGGGCCGAGCAGCGATACGTGGAGTACGGGTCATCGCTCGAGGCGACCCGGGCCTTCGGCCTGTTCCGCTCGCTGCATGACCTCGTCTACAACATGAACCTGAGCCATCTCAGCCCCTCGGTCGAAACGGTTTTCGAAACCCTCGATGACGCCGACATCCGGACCGCGTCCACGCCGTTTCTGATCTACCGCGGCCGCCATCGCCACGAGGTGAACATCGCCGGGATCACCGGCAAGGCGATCGAGGCCGGGCTGCTCAAGTTCGATTACGGCACCTGGGGGCCGCGGGAACTCTTCTACGGCGACCTCTACACCTCGATGGAAACGAAGTGCAAGCCGAGCTCGATCCCCGGCAAGCGTGACATGTACTCGGCCTGCTGCGGGGCCGAGCTGATCTCCCGGGACGCCTTCGACTTCATGCTGCTGGCCTTCCCCGACAACGACAACTACTCCCACCGGCACGGCCCGCTGGCCTCGGTCCGCTCGATCGAAAGGGCCGACTACTGCATGGCCGAGGTGATCCGCGCGGCCGGCGGGGTCGAGCCTTTCCTCCAGGACCACGCCCTGATCCTGCTGGCCGACCATGCCCACACCGCGGTCGAGCACCGTTACGACATCATCGAGTGGATGAGCCGCAAGTGGAAGGTTCTGCCGCCTTCCTCCGAGGAGCCGGCCGAGGCCGAGCTGGCGGTCAGCCCGACTTCCCGCGCCGCCCACATATATCTGCTGGCCGAACAGGACAACCCGATCCGGCACCGGCGGGTTCGCGAGCATCTGGTCGGCCTCGAAGGGACCGAACTGGTCAGCTGGACCGAAAGGGACGGCCAGCCGGTCGTTCGCTCGACCCGCCCCGGCCACCTCGAACCGGGCAACGTCGCGGTCGTGGAAAGGGACGGTCGCCGGCTCGACTTCTTCCCCCTGAGTTCGGGGGCAAATGGCGACGGGCAGGGAGAGGTGCCGCAAAAACAGCCCCGTGACGGGGCAAAACGTGCGGCACCTTCCCCGGGTGAGGGCCGTGAAACGGTGACCGACCGGCGCGGGCGACAGTGGTCGATCAGCGGCAACATCGAGGCTCTCGGGGCCTCGGTCGAGGAGGGCCGGATCGAGACGCCCGAATACCCGGACGGGCTCGGCCGGCTCTGGTCAGCCCTCGTCGCCCCCCATGGCGGAGACATCATCGTCTCCGCCGCGCCCGGCTACGAATGCGTCGACTGGGGCGGAGCCGCCCACGTGCCCGGCGGCAGCCACGGTTCGCTCCGCAAGGAGGATTCCGAAGGCCCGCTGCTCTTCGTCGGCTGCGGCCCCGACTCACCGGACCCGGAAACCGCCGCCCGCCACCGGTCCCGCCCCCAATGGGGCCTCCAGGATGTGGCCCCGATAATCAGGGAATTCTTCGGCACCTGAGAGGAGCCGGGTCCGGCCCCCTCCCGGAGACATCCGCCCTCCGCTAGGACGAGGGTTCGAGGATTTGCTTGAACCCGGTTGCGAGGCCGTTTTCGTCGATCTCGACCGCGGCGCCCATTACCCAGACATCATCGGTGGCGGATTCGAAGCGGATCGGCATGTCGGTTCGCATCTTCTCGATCGCCTGTTCCTTCTTCACTCCGAGGACCGAATCGCGGGCGCCGGTCATGCCGACGTCCGAGATGAAGGCCGTGCCTCCGGGAAGCACCCGCCCGTCGGCGGTCGGCACGTGGGTGTGGGTGCCGAACACGGCGGCGACCCGGCCGTCCAGATACCAGCCCATCGCCACCTTTTCGCTGGTCACCTCGGCGTGGAAGTCAACGACCACCGTGTCGGCTCCGCCGCTCTTCTCGAGGTCGTTCAGGATCAGGTCGGCCTCGTCGAAAGGTGACCGGGCGGCGTCGAGGCCGATCTTGCCGATCAGGTTGATCACCGCGACCCGTCGGGCCGGCGAGCCGTCGGCCGGGTTCACCTGGACCACGCAGTGGCCCTTGCCGGGATTGGCCCGCCGGTAGTTGGCGGGGCGGATCACCCGCTCGGCCCGGTCCAGGTAATCCCAGCTTTCGCGCTGGCGGTAGGTGTGATTGCCAAGCGTGATCACGTCGGCGCCGCAGGCGAAGATCTCCTTTGCGGTCTTCTCGGTGATTCCGAGGCCGCCGGCCGAGTTCTCGCCGTTGACCACGATCAGGTCCGGCGAATGTTCTTCGCGCAGTCGCGGCATCAGCGAAGCCAGCCCCTTGCGGCCGGGACTCCCGACGACATCACCGATGAAGAGCAGCTTCACGCTTGCGAGCCTAAACCTTGGGTAGGTTCAACCTCGTGCAGACACCGCTCACAGGCACAGGCCCCGCCCTCGCGGCGCGGGGGGTCAGCAAGTCCTTCGATGGACGGAAGGCGCTCAGGGGAGTCGACTTCGAGGTCGGGACCGGCGAGGTCGTGGCGCTGATCGGGCCGAACGGCGCCGGCAAGACGACGCTGCTTTCGATCCTGGCAGGCATCGCCGAACCCGACTCGGGCGAGGTGACCGGAAACGGTGTCGCCTGGGTCCCGCAGCAGGCGGCGCTATACCGGCGGCTCGGCGTGCGCGAGAACCTGCTGCTGTTCGCCCGCCTCCAGCACGATGCGGGGCAGACCGGCGAGGCCCCGGAGCAGATGGTCACCCGGATGCTCGAGCTAACCGGGCTCGGTGACCGCGCCGGCGACCAGGTCGGGACTCTCTCCGGCGGCAACCAGCAGCGGGTCAACATCGCGATCGGCCTGATGGCCGGCCCCTCGGTGCTGCTGCTCGACGAGCCCAGCGTCGGGTTGGACCCGGCCCAGCGGGAGCGGCTCTGGGGGTTCGTTCTCGGCCTGGTCGGCGAGGGCACCGCCGTCGCCTTCTCGACCCATGACATCCAGGAAGCCGAGCGCTACGCGGAGCGGATCGTGGTGGTGGCCGAAGGCGAGGGCATCTTCAGCGGCACCGCCGACGCGCTCCGCCAGGCGGTGGAGGTCGAGGGCGGACCGGCCGGCGACCTCGAAACGTCCTTCCTCGCCTACCTCCGGGGGCGCGGTCACTGATGCGCTGGCTGCTCCTCAAGGACCTGCAGATCCTCAAGCGTTCGCCGCTTCAGCTCACCCTGCTGATCCTCTATCCGATAGTGATCGCCCTGCTGGTCGGCTTCGCGATGACCCGCGACCAGGACCAGACCAAGGTCGCCCTCTACAACGCGATGCCGGCCGGTGAGCCGCTCGGCTTCGGCGGGGAGGAGGTCGACGGCAACGAGATCCGCGACCAACTTTGCGGGAGGGTCGATTGCGTTGAAGCCGACAGCACCGCGGACGCGAAGAAGATGGTCGAAAGCGGCGAGGCCACCGCCGCGGTGATCGTGCCGGAAGACCTCGGCGACAAGATCCGCTCCCTCGCCTCGCTCAACCCCGAGTCACCGGAGATCCAGATCATCGTCAACGGCTCCGACGCGGTCGAAAGCCGGGTCACCGACGACCGGATCGAAGCGATGCTCGGCGAGGCGAACCTGCTGCTGGCCAAGCGCCTCTCCGAAGGCGCGAAGGAGTATCTCGACCTGATCCTCCAGGGCGGCGAGTTCGACCTGCTCGGCCAGCAGATCGAGGTTCTCGGGCTGAAGAGGAGCGAGCAGATCCTCAAGCAGATCGAGCCGAAGCTGCCGCCGGGAACCGACAGGGAGCAGCTCGGCCGGGCGGTCCGCTTCGCCCACCTGGCGACCGACAACCTGGACCTGGCCGGTCCGCTTTTGACCGCGATCACCGAACCGATCAAAGCCGAGAAGGTCGAGGTCGGTGATGACGCGCCCTCGCTGGACACCTTCGCAATCGGGGTGACCGTCGCCTTCGCGCTGATGTTCGTGACCGTCCTGCTGGTCGCCGGATCGCTGGCGCTCGAAAAGGAGGAGAACGCCTTCACCCGGCTCACCGCCGGTCTGGTCAGCCGCGGCCAGATCCTCGTGAGCAAGGTCGGTCTGGGAACCGTGGTCGGCTTCGTGGTGGCCCTGATTCTGCTGACCGGGCTGGGGCTGTTCGTCGGGATCGAGTGGGGGAGAGCGCCCTACTGGCTGCTCGCCCTGATCTTCGGCGCGGCGGCTTTCTCGGCTGGCGGCGCGGCGCTGGGTGCCGCGGCCCGGGAGGTGCGGGCGGCGACCCTGGCTGCGGTGATGATCTGCCTGCCGGTTGCTCTGCTCTCCCTGGTTCCCGACGACGCGGTCGGCCCGGTGATCGAAACCGCGATCAACCTGGTCAGCGCGATCTTCCCCTTCCGCCCAACCCTCGACGCGATCACCGGCGGCCTCGAGATCTCCGGTCCAACCCTCTGGCTCCCCCTCCTCCACCTGGTCATCCTCACCGCCGCCTACGGAGCGCTGGCCCGCCTCGCCCTACGCCGTTTTTGACTTAACTGCCAGTCGGGCGGGGTCCGACCCGCCCTCCACGAGGAACCCGCCCCTCCCATTCGAGACAACTGATGGTTGGGAGGGGCTCAGCCTGAAGTACTTCTAGACTGGACTTATGAGCTTTCCGAGTACCCGCCTGCGCCGTCTGCGCCGCACCCCGGCCCTCCGCGGGCTGGTTCGTGAAACCGGCCTGTCGGCGGCCGACCTGATCCAGCCGCTCTTCGTCACGGCCGGCACCGACCTGCGCGAACCGGTCGAGTCGATGCCGGGGGTCAACCGGTTCTCGATCGCCGCCCTGGTTGAGGAGGCGGGGGAGATTCAGGCGGCGGGGATTCCGGCGGTGCTGGTCTTCGGGGTTCCCTCGGAGAAGGACGAGGCGGGCAGCGGGGCCTACGACGACGAGGGCGTGGTCCAGATGGCGGTGCGGGCCCTGAAGGAGAGCCACCCGGACCTGATCGTGATCACCGACGTCTGCCTTTGCGAATACACGGATCACGGCCAGTGCGGATTTGTCCGCGACGGGCAGGTCGACAACGACGTGACGGTCGAGTTGCTGGCGCGGACCGCAATTTCCCATGCGGAGGCCGGGGCCGACATCGTCGCGCCGAGCGACATGATGGACGGCCGGATCGGGTCGATCCGCTACCAGCTCGACGAGGAAGGCCACCCCGACACGGCGATCCTCTCCTACGCCGCCAAGTACGCGTCGGCGTTCTACGGACCGTTCCGCGAGGCGGCCGAATCAACCCCCGCTTTCGGTGATCGTCGCGGCTACCAGATGGACCCGGCCAACTCGGACGAAGCGGTCCGCGAGGCGAAGCTCGACCTCGAGGAGGGCGCCGACGCGCTGATGGTCAAACCCGCCGGCCACTACCTCGACATCGTCCGCCGGGTCAAGGACGAGACCGGCGCCCCGGTCGCGGCCTATCAGGTGTCCGGCGAGTACTCGGCGATCAGGGCGGCCGGGGCCAACGGCTGGATCGACGAGCGGGCCGCGGCCCTTGAATCACTGGTCTCGATCCGGCGGGCCGGAGCAGATTTCATCGTCACCTACTTCGCCAGGGAAGCAGCCGCGTGGCTGGCTGAATCGTGAGGAGTTTCATTGTGAGGAGAAGCGGATGTCAGGTCTGAGCCGGGGTGCCCCCGACAAGGTCACGATCAAGGTGCGCGGCGACGGCAGCCCGCTGGCCGAGACCGGTTCCGAGGTCGAATACCGGGAAGAGGAGAAGGCGAAAGCCGCGGCGGCACAGGCGGCTGCCGGACGGGCCGGCAACGAGGAGCTATTCGAGCGGGCCCGCCGGGTCCTGCCGGGAGGGGTGAATTCACCGGTCCGGGCGATGGGCCAGGTCGGGATCGACCCCGTCTTCATCGAATCCGCCAGAGGCGCGGAAGTGCTCGACCGGCAAGGCCGCCGCTATCTCGACTGGGTGAGTTCCTGGGGGCCGATGATCCTCGGCCACGCCGACCCCGAGGTCCTGGCGGCGATCGAGGAGGCGGCCGGACGGGGAACGAGCTTTGGCGCGGCAACCGAGCTCGAGGTGGAACTGGCCGAAGAGGTGGCAGAGCGGATGCCTTCGGTCGAGATGATCCGCATGACCAGTTCGGGAACCGAGGCCGCGATGACGGCGGCCCGGCTGGCCCGGGCGGCCACGGGTCGCGAGGTGCTGGTCAAGTTCGCCGGCGCCTACCACGGCCACTCCGACGGGTTGCTGGCGGAAGCTGGCTCGGGGGTCGCGACCCACGGCATTCCTTCCGGCCCCGGAATTCCCGAAGCCCAGGCAGCCGGCACCGTGGTCATCCCCTGGAATGACCGCGAGGCGGTGGCCGAGGCCCTCGAGAAGCACAAGGTGGCGGCGCTTTTCGCCGAACCCGTGGCGGCCAACATGGGAGTCGTGCCTCCGGAGGAGGGCTACCTCGAATTCCTGCGGCAGGCGACCGCCCGGGCCGGGGCGATGCTGGTCTTCGATGAGGTGATCACCGGGTTCCGGGTGGCCCGCGGCGGCGCCCAGGAGCTGTTCGGGATCGTTCCCGACCTGACCGTGATGGGCAAGATCATCGGCGGTGGCCTGCCTGCCGCCGCGGTCGGCGGCTCGCGCGAGCTGATGGAGAGGCTCGCCCCGACCGGTGACGTCTACCAGGCGGGCACCCTTTCCGGAAACCCGTTGGCGGTGTCCGCGGGACTGGCCACCCTGCGACGCCTTGACGACCAGGCTTACAGCCGGCTCGGCGTCCTGACCGACCGGCTGGTCACGGGCCTGAAAGACCTCGCCGACGAGCATGGCCTCACCGTGGCCTCCGCGCCGGGACTGGTCACGCTCTTCTTCTCGGCCCTGCCGGTCAAGGACTTCGAGGATGCGAAGGCGACCGACCGTGAACGGCACGCCGCCTTCTACCGGGCGATGCTGGAACGCGGGATCTGGCTGCCGCCGTCACAGTTCGAGGCCTGTTTCGTCTCGCTCGCCCACGACGAGATCATGATCGACCGCACGCTGATGGCAGCCGCGGAAGCCCTGGCTGCCACCGATCCTCGCAGGGCCGTCGTTTGAGTCCGTCGAGTGCCCTCGACCGGCTCGCCGACCGGGTACGCGAGGAAGGATCACCCCTGACGGTCAGGGAGCCCGGGCAGGCTTCGGCCTTCGGTGAGCTCGCGGCCGCGGGCCCCCGAACCTCGGAACGGGCCGGCGATTACGCCTTCGTGGTCGAGGCGGTTCGCGAGGGTTACCTCTGCCACTACGGCGAGTCGCGCATCCTCGAGATGCCCGACCCGGATCTCGCGCTCCTGGCCGGAGATCTCTTCTATGCGATCGGCATTCGCGGGCTCGCCGAACTCGACGACCTCGAATCCACAGGAATCCTGTCGGATTTGATCCGGGTCGCGGCCGAGCTTGAGGCGGCCGGCCGGCCGGACCTGGCGGAGACCTTGTGGGTAGCCCAGATTGTCGCATTGGCATGCGGAAAAGACGACCAGCTGAGTTCCGCGACGGCGGCCCTGGAGGCGGGTCAGACGGACGCCGCCAGGGCGGTCAGGGAGTGGTCAATTGAAACAGCGGCTGCCAACGGGCTGGGGCGGGAATTCGACTTGGCGCAGACTGCAATAGACTCCCGCCCGTCGAATTTCTAGAAGCGTGTCCGAACCGTTGAACAACAATTCCGAGTCGGGGGAAGAGCCCCGCGTGAAACTGCCCCCGAGTGAGCCCCGTGGTTACTTCGAGGGCGAGTCGATGACCCGTCGGCATGTCTTCACCGTCGCCAGCCAGGCGATCGGTGGGGTGGCCGCGGCGGCCGTCGTGCTGCCCGTGGTCGGGTTCGCGGTCGCGCCGCTCTTCGAGCGCGGCGAGGAACGCTGGGAAGCGGTTGGCCCGCTCAGTGACTTCAACGCCGAGACCTACAAGCAGGTCGTGATCACCGAGACCCCGGGCATCGGCGAGGCCGGCAAGACCTCCGCCTACGTCCGCACCGGCGCCGAGAAGTACAACGAGGAGCCGAACGACGTGATCGCCGTCTCGACCCGTTGCGCCCACCTCGGCTGCCCGGTCCGTTTCGTCCAGGCCGCCCAGAACTTCATCTGCCCCTGTCACGGTGGCGTCTACGACTTCGAGGGCAAGCGCATCGGCGGCCCGCCGGTCCGTCCGCTCGATCGTTTCCAGACCCGGGTCCGTGGCGGCCAGGTCGAGCTCGGTCCCCGCTACTCGGTGACCAACCAGCTCAAGGCCGTTCGCGTCCGCGACCCCGGCGAGTTCACCGGCGGGATCTGGGAGTACCTCTACCCGCCCCGTCCGTCCACCTTCCCCCCGCCGAGCAGCTGATCTGAATGAGCCTGCTCAAGCGAAAGAAGACCGAAGCAGCCGGGACCAACGGGTCCGGGGATGCCGAAGCTGTGACCAAGCCGACCAGGGGCGAGCGGATGGGCCAGGCCAAGGAACTCGGAGTCCATCACGGCACCCAGGCCGGCATCGACGTCGCCGGCTGGGTCGATTCGCGCGTAAACGCGACCGGAATCTTCACCGCGATGATGTCGCGGCACGTGCCGAAGGGAACCAACTGGTTCTACACGCTCGGTTCGGCGACGATGTTCATCTTCGCCATGCAGGCGATCACCGGCGTCTTCCTCTCGATGTACTACACGCCCTCCGCCACCCAGGCGTACGCCTCGATCACCCATATGACCAACGAGGTCTTCATGGGCGAGTTCGTGCGAGGCATGCACAAGTGGGGCGCCTCGCTGATGATCATCCTGATCTTCCTGCACATGGCGCGGACCTTCTTCTTCGGCGCCTACAAGTACCCGCGGGAACTGAACTGGGTGATCGGCGTCGTGCTGCTGATCCTGACCACCGTCATGGGTCTGACCGGCTACCTGCTGCCCTTCGACCAGCGGTCCTTCTGGGCGACCATCGTCGCCAACAACATCACCGCTTCCGGCCCGGTCGTCGGCCCCTACCTGGCGGACTTCCTGCGAGCCGGCCCCGACTTCAGCGCCACCACCCTTTCCAGGTTCTATGCCCTCCACATGATGGTCGTACCAGGCCTGATTGCGGGCCTGATCGGCGCCCACCTCTTCTTCGTCGTCAAGCTTGGCACCACCGCCCCGCCGTGGGTCCGGGCCGGCCGTCCGAAGGGCGCCCGTCCGGAGGAGGCGGTCACCGCCGGAGTCGCCCGCGAGGATCTCGACGAGGTTCCGGTGAACGGCGCCGTCGCGGCGGCCGTGGCCGAAGCCGAGCCACCGGTGGCGGAAGCTGACGCGGCCGAGGCCGACGCGGTCGAGGCCCGGGAAGCAGAGGAAACGGAAGCTGCCGTAGCGACCGAAGACCCGGCCGAAGAAGCCGCCGCCGAAGAGGCAGCCCAGGCGCCCGCCGAGCAGGCCCCGGTCGAGGAAACACCGGTCGAGGAGGTTTCGACCGAAGTGCCGAGTGAAGAATCGGCCGCCGACGAGACCGCCCCCGAGGAGCCGCCGGCCGATCCGGCTGACGCCCCGGACGAACCCGAGGCTTCCGGCGAAGGGGAGGTGAACTCGTGAACGCCCGTGAAAAGGAGGAGTACCTCCGCGAGTACGAGATCCTGAAGAAGAAGGGCAAGCCGTTCTTCCCCTACGCGATCATGAAGGACTCGGTGATGATGCTGATCGTCGCCGGCGTGCTGGTCGCGATGTCGATCATCATGGGTGCCGAACAGGGGCCCAAGGCGGACCCGACCACCACCACCTACACGCCGCGCCCCGAGTGGTACTTCTTCTACCTCTTCGAGCTGCTGCGCGTGATCAAGCCGCCGGCCCTGGTTCCGGTCGCCACGATCGGCATCCCGACCATCTGCATGGTCCTGCTGCTGCTTCTGCCCTTCTATGACCGTGGACCCCAGCGGGTGCCGTGGAAGCGTCCGATCGCGACCACCACCGGCATCATGGTGATCATCGCGATGGCGCTGCTGACCTACAAGGGAGCGGTCGCCGGCTCGCCCAGCGAGATCGAACTCGCCACCTCGCCGCAATACGAGAAGGGCAAGGCGATCGTCGCCGAATCCGGCTGTCTGGCCTGCCACGCGATCGGCGAGAACGGGGCCCACGGCGGTCTCGGTCCGGACCTGACCGACATCGGGTCGAAGATCCCGAAGGAAGCGATCAAGCGTTCGGTCGCGGTCGGCCCGGGCATCATGCCCTCCTTCCAGGGTCTCGGTGAAGAGAACCTGAACGAGGTTGCCGACTACCTCGCTTCGCTCGACGGCGAAGAGTAGCCGTCCAATGAACCAGGCACCTCCCCGCCGGGGTGACCAGGAGTTTGCCGGCGAGGTGAACTCGATGTTCGACCGGATCAGCGGTGTGTACGACCGGATGAACCGGGTGATGACCGCCGGCCTCGACCAGAGCTGGCGGGCGCGCGCGGCCGAAAGGGCCCGGCTCGAACCCGGCATGAAGGCGCTCGACCTTTGCTGCGGCACCGGTGACCTCGCCCTGATGCTGGCCGAAAGGGTCGGCCCGGAAGGTGAAGTGACCGGCGCGGACTTCTCCCGCCCGATGCTTGACATTGCGCTTGAGAAAGCCAAAAGCGAAGGGCTGAGGCAGGCACGGTTCAAGTGGGCCGACGCCCTCGACCTGCCCTTCGAGGATGAATCCTTCGACGCCTTGACGATCGCCTTCGGCGCCCGCAACCTGGCTGACCTCGACCGGGGAATCAGCGAGATGCGCCGGGTCCTGGTGCCGGGCGGTCGCCTGGTCATCCTCGAGATCACCCAGCCGAAGCGCCAGCCCCTGGCCGGCTTCTTTGCCCTCTGGTTCGATCGGATCGTGCCTCAGCTCGGCAAGCTCGCGGGTGACTCCTCCGCCTACACCTACCTGCCGGAATCGGTGCGCAGTTTCCCCGATGCGGAGACCCTGGCCGGCAAGCTTGACGCCGGGGGCCTCCGGCATGTCCGCTGGACCCTGATGGCGGGCGGGATCATCGCCCTTCACTCCGGGGTCCGGTGAGATAGCTCGGCCATGGGCGCGGCTGACGAAGCCCCCCGGAACCGGTCGCTCCCGGAGCCGGTCACCGCTGTAACCGACACCGCCGGGGACTGGCTACCGGCCCGCATGGCGGAGGTCGAAGCCGGACTGCTGGCCGCGGTCGAAGGGGAGACCGGGCTGGCCGGGGACGCGGTCCGCACCCTCAACGCGGGCGGCAAGCGCATGCGCCCGATGCTGGTCCTGCTTTGCGCCGGCCCGGAGGCAGGCCCGGCTGCGGTCCGTTCGGGGATCGCGGTCGAGCTGATTCACATGGCCAGTCTGGTCCACGATGACGTGCTCGACCGGGCGCCGCTACGGCGCGGACTGCCCACCGTCTACGCCAGCTCGGGCCGGGAACGGGCGACCGCCCTGGGTGACCGTCTGTTCTCGACGGCATTCAAGGTCCTGGTCGACGGAGGTGATTCCGCCGCCGTCTCCGAGGTCAGCGCGACCGCGGTGGACCTCGCCCGCGGCGAGCTCAGGCAGCGCGAGGGGGCCTTTGACATGGAGCTCACCGAGACCGACTACTTCGACCGCTGCGCCCTGAAGACCGGCCGGCTCTTTGAAGCGGCCTGCGTGCTCGGCCGGGGCAGCACCGGCGGTGATCCGGGGCCGGTCGGGCTCTTCGGCCACCGGATCGGTCTCGCCTTCCAGCTGCTCGACGACGTGCTCGACATCGCCGGCCCGCCGGAGCGAACCGGCAAGGCCCGGGGCACCGACCTGCTTGACGGCACGGTTACCCTGCCGCTGATCTTCGCCGCCCGCTTCGACCCCGCCCTGGCCGCGCTGGACCTCCGGACCCTGAACGAAGAATCGGCGGCCGTCGCCTGTGACCGGATCGCGGCCACCGGCGCGCTGGAGGAGGTCCGGAGCCGGGCGATCGAACTGATCGAGGAAGCCAAGGCCGGTCTGATCGAAGCCGGTCTCGAGCAGCAGCAGCGACAGCTCCTGGAGTTGATCGCCGATGGAGTCGTCCAGAGATACAGCTGACCGGCTGCTCTGGGATACTGCCGCTTCATGGTCCTGAGTGACAAGACCCTGCGGGAGGAGATCGAGGCCGGACGGATCGTGATCGATCCCTTCGAGGAGAAGCTGATCCAGCCCTCGAGCATCGACCTCCGCGTTGACCACAGCTACCGGGTCTTCAACAACTCGCGCTACCCGTTCATCGACGTGAAGCAGCCGATGGAGGATCTGACCGAGCTGGTCAAGCCCAGCGATGACGAGCCCTTCATCCTCCACCCGGGCGAGTTCGTCCTCGGCCAGACCCTGGAGCGGGTCACGGTCCCGGATGACATGGTCGCCCGCCTGGAAGGCAAGAGCTCGCTCGGCCGGCTCGGTCTCCTGATCCATTCGACCGCGGGTTTCGTCGACGCGGGATTCTCCGGCAACCTGACTCTCGAGCTCTCCAACGTGGCCAACCTGCCGATCACGATTTACAAGGGCATGCCGATCGGCCAGCTCTCCTTCATGCGGATGGACCGGGCGGTTGACACGGCTTACGGAGCCGACGGCAAGGGTTCGAAGTACCAGGGCCAGGCCGAACCCACCGCCTCGCGCTACTACCTGAATTTCCGGGACTGAACTCCTTCACCGCCCGGTGATCCGGGCCCGCCGGCGGTTCGTAGGTACGATTGGTGTCCAGATGATTCCGAATATTGGCCCGCTCGAAATAGTCATCGTCCTGATCATCGCGCTGATCGTTTTCGGCCCGAAGCGCCTGCCCGAACTCGGCAAGTCGCTGGGCCGGGGGCTGAACGAGTTCCGCGAAGGCATGAGCAACATCGGAAATCACGACGATGACGACGAAGATGAAGATGACGCGGAAGATCACGAGCCGGCCGAACTGACGCCACCCCCGAGTGACGAGAAGCTCCCGCTGCCCGGGGAAGAGCCCGAGGTCACCGAAGTGACCGGCAGCTCCGACGCCGAGCCGGTCGAGGGTGAAGTGGTTCCCGACTCACGGGACTGAGGCCGCTGTGGCCAGGCTCAAACCGGTCAAGCACGACGAGCATCTGAGTCTCGTCGACCATCTCGATGAACTGCGTACGCGGATCATCTACTCGCTGGGTTTCCTAGCGGTTGCCTTCGCGGTCTGCTTCTGGCAAAGCGACGTGATCCTCGACGTCGCGGCCGCCCCCCTGCCGGAGGCGCACAAGGCCCTGGTCGTGCTGGCCCCGACCGAAGCCTTCATGACCACGGTGACCGTCTGCGCCTACGCGGCGATCATCGTCTCCGCCCCCTTCATCAGCTATCAGGTCTTCGCCTACATCCTGCCGGCCTTCTCGCCCCGCGAGCGCAGGGCGATCCTGCCGATGCTGTTCACGATTCCGCTGCTCTTTCTGGTCGGTTGCGTCTTCGCCTATTTCGTGGTGCTGCCGGCCGCGATCAACTTCCTGCTCAGCTTCAACGGCGAACAGTTCGCGATCCAGTTGAGAGCCCGGGAGTACTACTCGTTCTTCTCCATGACCCTGCTCGCCGGTGGGGTCGTCTTCGAGTTGCCGATCGTGATTCTCGCCCTGGTCAGGCTGAGGATCCTGACCGTCGACCAGCTCCGGCAGAACCGTCGTTACGCCTATCTGATCTGCGCGGTCATCGCCGCCGCCCTGCCTGGAGTCGACCCGATTTCGATGCTGATCGAGACGGTCCCGCTACTGGTTCTCTACGAGTTGAGTATCTTGCTCGCTCGGGGGATCGGTCAGCCCAAGGAAAGCGCCGAGTCCCAGATTCCTTCAATTCAGGAGAACTAGCCAAGTGGCCAACGAACCCGAACACAAGATGCTTTTCGACGTGCGCGGTCGGCGCAAGCGGGTGATTCAGGTCATTTACGTGATCCTCGCCGTGATCATGGCGGCCAGCCTGATCGTGATCGGACTGCCCGGCGGCATCAACCCGTTCAACAACGCCAACAGCGGGGTCAACAGTGATTACGCCAAGGCGAACGTCGAGCGGGCCGACAAACTCCAGAAGCAGCTCCAGGCCCAGCCCGCCAACGAGAAGCTCGCGGTTGAATTGATCCGGGCCCGGCTCTCGGCCGGCCAGTCGCTGTCGGAGACCGACGCCAGCGGCCAGATCGTGACCACCGACGAAGCCGCCGACCAGTACGACATGGCGGCTTCAACCTGGACCAGGTACCTCAAGATGACGGACAACAATCCGGATCCCGAGGTCGCCCAGCTGATGGCCACGATCCTCTTCCAGCTTTCCCAGGGTTCGACCGTCGCCCAGTTCCAGGCGAACATCGAGGACGCGGCCACGGCGCAGCAATTCGTGGCGGACAACGCGGTCAAGGAACAGAAGAAGGGCGGAGTCAGCGCCTGGCAGCAGCTCACCACCCTCTTCCTCTACCAGCTATACGCCCAGGATTACGCGGCCGCCGAGAAGACGAAGCAGCAGGCTCTCGACGCGACCGATGACAAGGGCGACCAGCAGCAGATCAACCAGACTTACAAGTCGACCAAGAAGGACGCGCAGCGGGTCGGCAAGCTAATTGACCAGGCGATCAAGCAGGCCCGGAAGAACGGCGGCAAGTCGCTCGAGAACCCGCTCGGCAGCCTCGGCTCCGACAACTCGATCGATAGCGGCTCGGGCAGCACCGCCACTCCCTGATCCACCCGGGACCTGAGAGCGGGCGGGCCACAGAATCGGCTCGCCCGCTCTATAATCCGCGTCCGGCTTTTCAAGGAAGCCGCACCCCGGGCCGTTAGCTCAGTTGGTAGAGCAGGAGACTCTTAATCTCAAGGTCGTAGGTTCGATCCCTACACGGCCCATAGGGAAACGATTCGACAGGGGATATGTCGGCAGGAGGCATGACAGTGAGTAACAGGGAACTCAGCTTGAAGGTCACGGGGGCGTCGCTTCCGGCACCGGCAATCCGGGACGGCAGCAATCGAGGCCGCTTCCTGGTCGCGGCCGCCGGCTTCGTGGTTTACGAGACGCTCTTCATCTGGCTCCTCGGCGACCGGGTCTATGACTACCCGTACTTCAGCCCCATGCTTTGGGGCTGGGTCGCTCTCGCCGCAGCCGGTTTCTTCGCCCTGGGTTTCTTCTCGAGGTCGTGGTGGTCCTCGCTCCTTCTGGCGGCACCGTTGCTCGTCGCCTTCTACTTCGTGTACGTCGTCTGGACCACGAACTACCCAAACGGGGGCAGCCTCACCGTCAACACCAACTTCCCCGAGATCTGGCTCGCCTACTCGGCCATCTTCGTCCCGGTCTGGGCTGCAGGGGTGTTGATTGCAAAGGGCCGGGGTCGAGGGTCGAAATAGAATGAAGCGCATGGGGAAATACCTGGCAGGGATGCTGTTGACGGTTTTCGGGCTGTTCGCGCTTGCTCCGAACGCGGGAGCGGCCGAAATTCCGCCGAGCGAGGAGTGCGTCGCCACCGCCAAGAAGCTGCTCGGCGAGTATCCGGACGTCGAGAATTTCACCGAGGAGGAGACCAGAAAGGCCGACCGGAAGTTCGTAAACGATCTCGCCGATTCAGGCTGCATTTCAGATTCCAGGCCACTCCTTCAGAAGGTTGTGCTCAAGCCGAACAGCGAGAAGTGCGTAACGGCTGCGCGAGGGGCCGGAGCGTTCTGGGGAGCAACCACGAAGAGGTTCCGACCGCTCAACCAGAGGTGGCGGAAACAGGGCCGTCCCCTCCAGCGACGCATCAACCGAATTCAGCGGCGGATCCGCCAGCTCCGGGAAGCCGGGGCCTCCCGGGAGCGACTCAATCAGCTGGTTCGAATCCGGAGACCTCTCGGCAGGAAGCTCCAAAGGATCCAGAGAGATCTCCAGCGGGAAGCCCGCCTGATCGTGAAGCCGATGATGCATGAGTCCTTCCTCGTCACCAGCGAACTGATCGCCCTCCGCTGCATGCCCCGGAACCTTCTCGGTGAAAGCGATCCGGGGCCGGCGGAAAGGGTGGTCAGGAAGAACATCGACGTGGTCCTGTTTTCCCTGGCCTACCTGACCGAAGCGACCGGCGGCGAGGTCGTGTTCAACCTCTACTTCCCGACCGTAGGTCGCTGAAGCAGAGGGGAAGGGGAAGGATGGGCCGGATTCGGTACTTGCTCACCGGTTTCGTCGCGCTGGCATTTCTCGGAACCGGATTTGGCGGTACCGCCAATGCGCTGACTCCGCCCGCTGCTCCGAGCAGCATCGCTTTCAGCTTCGGTGACCGGATCGTTCGCATCGCCGCCGATGGTTCGGGACGGCAGTCGCTGACCAGGACCGGCCCCTTCCCGGATGGCGACCTCGCAGGCCGTACCGGTGACGCTGCTCCCCAGCTTTCGCCCGATGGCGCCCAGCTCATTTTCACCCGGTCTCTTCCGCGAAAGGACTACGGCGTCCGCAGGTCGATCATGCTGGCCAATGCCGATGGCAGCGGAGCCCGCGTGATCCTTCGCGGCAACCGCAAGGTCGACTTTTCCGCCCCAGCCTGGATGCCCGACGGCAAGTCCGTCGCGGTGGCTCGCAGCATCGACCGGCCCAACGGCACAGCGCGCTCGGTCGTGATCGCCAGCCTCAACGGCAAGTCGGTGAAAACGGTCTTCACGCTGCCGCTCCACCGCCGGGGAGACCTGAAGCAGGACCTCGCCACCTACCGCGAACCGATCGACATCGGTGTTTCCCCCGACGGAAAGCGGTTGCTGATCACGGTGAGCGACGGCTACAGCTACGACCGGAAGTGGCTCGTGCTGGTCAACCTGAACAACGGCAAGCAGCGCATGATCGGCAAGAACACGCGGTCCGGCTCCTTCTCACCCGACGGGAGCCGCTTCGCCTATGTCTCGTCGACGGGCAACAGCGGTGAAACCTGCATCGAAACCGATGAAACGAGCTGCGTCATCCAGGGTGACCTGTTTGTTCAGAACCTCGACGGCAGCGGCAAGCGGAGGCTGACCCGGAGTCGCGCCGCGGAGGAAAACCCGGACTGGTCCCCCGACGGCAAGCGGATCGCTTTCGACGCCAACTACAACCTCCCCGGATCGGGCGCGGCCTCCGAGGTCTACGCGATCGCTCCGAACGGGACCTGCCTTTCGTGGCTCACCAACGGTTCGCCGGCGTCAGTCGAACCGGACTGGGCTCCCGAAGCCGGCCCTTCGGATCTCCTTTGCGGAATCGAGCCAAGGGAAACGGTGATTTCCAGTGACTGGATCCCCACCAAGGAGGAGGGTGCCGAGATCAGCGTCTGGGCCGGTCCCGTGCTGGGCAATCGCCTGGTCTCCGAGGCCGTCCTGACGGGTCCCTTCCGCGCCACTGTGTACGACGATTGCGCGGTCTTCAACGCCAGGGCCTGCGCCGAGCCTGCGAAGTATGAAATCGGCGGGCTTTCCACCTGCTACGCGGGTCTTTACCTCGGCATCGTGGTCGGCGAAGCGAAGCGATCCGACTTCGCCCATCGCCGGGGCGTCGCCTTCCTTCGTGAAAAGCGGCGCACTAGGCGCGGGAATCTGGTCCGTAGCGTCACGGTCTTCACCGGTGACACCATGCTTGCGATTCGCGGCCGAGGGAACGCCAGCTTCGCCGATCTCGAGAAGCAGATCGACGGGCTTCGACCGGCCACCGCTTCCGTGTCGGCCGGGCGTTTGCCGCAGCTCTACCTGCCGAAGGGAATGCCGAACACGGTCAAGTTTGTGGCCGGGATGGTCGGCCGGATCGGAGTCAGGCGAACCTCGATCAGGCTGGAGGCCGACCCGAAGGACATCCGGACCCTGGTCAGATTCTCGAGCCGCCTGAACCTGCTCGGCCCGATCAAGACCAAGACCTGCACCAAAGAGGAAACAGACCCCTTCGCCGGTTATTGAACGGGCGGACCGGGATGCCTTGCTAGCCCGCGGCGGCCGGCATTGCCCCGGCGCCTTTCGGGTTGTGCGATGGAAGCCGCAGCGAGATCGTCGCGGCGGTGAGCACGAACGCGACCGAAAACCAGAGGCATCCTTCCAGGCCGAGCCACTGATAGACGGCTCCGGAGAGGATCGTTCCGATCAGCCTGCCGCCAGCGTTTGCCATGTAATAGAAGCCCACATTCTTGGCGACCGATTCGTCATCGGTGTATGCGAGCACGAGGTAAGAGTGCACGGCTGAATTGAGCGCGAAGACGATCCCGAACAGGATCAGGCCGGTGACCAGAACCAGGGTCGGATCTAGATTCGCGGCAAGCGACGCAGCGATCGCCGCAGGGAAGGCGGCGAGAAGGAAGGCAAGTTTCGCCGCGGACCGGCCGGTCGGAGTGGCTCCCGTCTCCGCGCTTCTCCTGGCGAACATTCCGGGAGCGCTCGCCTGGACGATCCCGTAACCGATCACCCAGATTGCCAGGAAGCCACCGGCCTGCCAGAAACTCCAGTCGAGGACCGTCCTCAGGTAGACCGGGAGAGCGACGACGAACCAGACATCCCGGGAGGCGAAGAGGAAGAGGCGGGCAGCCGCGAGGACGTTGATCTCCCGGGTGTTGGAAAACATGTGACGGAACTTCGCCCCCATGTCCGCATAGCCAAGACTGCCCCGCATCATCGACGCGGTGGTAATCAGGGCGGTGGCGACGATCCCGAGCAATACCAGCATCGAGGCCTGGAACCCGATCAGGGTGAGCAGCAGCCCGCCGAGGAAGAAGCCGACGCCCTTGAGGGCATTCTTGGAACCGGTGAGGATCGCCACCCATTTGAAGAGAGATGATTCGGAGTCCTCTGGGACGACGAGCTTGACCGCACTCTTCGAGCTCATCTTGGTCAGGTCCTTGGCGATGCCGGAGAGCGCCTGGGAGACCATCACGTACGGAACGACCAGCCACTCGTCGGGCGCGAAACCGAGCATCCCGAGCGCGACGATCTGGATGGTCAGCCCGGAGAAAAGCGTCGCCTTCAATCCGAGCCGGGAGGCAATCCATCCTCCGACCAGGTTGGTGACGATCCCGAAGAACTCGTAGAAGAGGAACAGCGTCGCGACTTCCAGCGCGCTGTAACCGAGCTGGTAGAAGAAGAACAGGACGAGGATGCGGCTGGCACCGTCGGCGAGCGTGTCGGCCCAGTAGGCGGCCGTGACCAGGACGTAGTTCCTGAGATCACCTTCTCTTCGCGCGGTGCCGGCCATCGCTCAGTCTCCGCCGGAGCTTCGGGCGATCATCCTGGCGATGTCGATCATCCGGTTCGCGTATCCCCACTCGTTGTCGTAGAAGGCGAGGATCTTGACCTGGGTCTGATCGATCACCCGGGTCGAGGTTCCGTCCACGATGCCGGACCGGGGGTCACCCTTGAAGTCGACGGAAACCAGTGGCCTCGTCTCGAAGCCGAGGATTCCCCCAAGCTCCTCGCTGGCGGCCGTCCGGAGCAGGTCATTGATTTCTTCAACGGAAGTTGCACGGTCGACCTCGAAGCAGCAGTCGGTGATCGAGGAGTTGAGGAGCGGCACTCGCACCGCCAGCCCGTCCAGTCGCCCGACGAGATCGGGGAAGATCATTCCGATCGCGGTTGCCGATCCGGTTGAGGTCGGGATCAGCGAAGTACCGGCCGACCTCGCGCGCCGGAGGTCCTTGTGGTGGGCGTCGACCACGACCTGCGTGTTGGTCAGGTCGTGGAGGGTGGTAATCGATCCGTGCCGGATGCCGATGCCCTCGTGGACAACCTTGACGATCGGGGCCAGGCAGTTCGTCGTGCAGGAGGCGGCGGTGACGATGCGATCCCTGTCGGGGTCGTAATCGGAGTCATTCACGCCGTAGACGATGTTCAGCGCGTCATCTTTGACCGGTGCCGCGACAAGGACTCTCTTCACGCCCCGGCCGAAGTAGGGAGCCAGGAGTTCCGGTGTGCGGAACTTTCCGGTGGCCTCGATCACCAGATCAACTTCGTCCTTGCCCCAGTCAACTCCCCCGGGATCGCTCCCCGAGGTGTAGGCAAGTTCCTTGCCGGCGACCCGGATCGAGTCTTCCAGCCACTCGATTCCTTCCCGGCGCCAGCGTCCCTGCACCGAGTCGAACTCAAGCAGGTGCGCCGCAGACTCGGGGCCCCCGGCGATCTCGTTGATCTGGACGAATTCGAGTTCCTCGGTGTCCCAGCCGGCTCGCAGAGCGAGCCTCCCCATCCTTCCGAAGCCGTTGATTCCAATTCTCAGCTTGTCTGTCATCCGTCGCCCTCCCGGGCCTCGTTTGATCTATCGATGACTATCGTATCTATTGACAAACGTCAATTGAACTGATTTGGTGAATATCGATGAGCTCCGCACTGACCCTCAGCCCCAAACAGAAGAGTCCGAACGGCCAGCCTTGTTGCGAGCCGGTCGTCTACCCGGACGTCGAACGCGCCGAAGCCGAACGAATGGCCGCGATCGCAAAGGCACTTGGCGACCCGATCCGGCTCACACTGGTCGACGTACTTCGGAAACACGCCGGCAAGGTCTGCGTCTGCGAGCTCGTACCCCTGTTCGACGTCAGCCAGTCGACGCTCTCCCATCATCTGAAGAAGCTGAGGGATGCCGGAATCGTCGATTCAGAACGCCAGGGACTGTGGGCCTATTACTACGTGAACCCCGAAGAGCTGGACGAGTTGAGCGCATGGCTGAGCTAGAGCAGGTGAACGACTGTTGCACCCCGGAGGCCCAGGCTTCCTGCTGCGAAGCCGAAGCCAGGGATGAGTGTTGCGGTGAAGAGCAGGGTTGCGGGTGCCAGGAAGGAAGTGAACGCATCGAATCCGAACTCAGGGAGATCGTGCGAGAGAGGTACGCGGCGGCGGCAGTTGACGCCGGCTCCCGGGATGCGTCCTGCTGCGCGAATGACACGGTCATCACCGAAGAGCAGCGGGCAGTATTCGGATCGAACCTCTACGAAGAAGGCGACCGAAGCGAACTGCCCGAAGCTGCACAGCTCGCCTCGCTCGGCTGCGGAAATCCGACTGCCGTCGCTGATCTCGAAGAAGGTCAGACCGTTCTCGATCTCGGATCCGGTGGCGGCATCGACGTCCTGCTCTCGGCCCGGCGGGTCGGCCCGACCGGCAAGGCCTTCGGCCTCGACATGACCGACGAGATGCTCGAACTCGCTCGCAGCAACCAGAAGGAAGCCGGTGTCGAGAACGTCGAATTCCTGAAGGGGGAGATCGAAGCGGTACCCCTCCCCGACGACTCGGTTGACGTGGTGATCTCCAACTGCGTGATCAACCTTTCCGGCGACAAAGCCAGGGTCCTGAGGGAGGCGGCGCGGGTCCTTCGACCGGGCGGGAGTTTTGCCGTCTCGGACGTGATCGCCGATCCGGACATGACCGAAGAGACACGGGCGGACATGAGGGAATGGACCGGCTGCATAGCCGGCGCCCTGACCCGCGAAGAGTTCGAATCGAACCTTGCGGCAGCCGGCTTCGAGGACATCCAGATCGAGGCGACACACCGCGTCCACGACCAGGCCGAATCGGCGATCATCCGAGCTACCCTGCCCGCATGAGCACCGACGAGATCCAGCTGAACGATCCCCAGACCCTCTACGAAAGGTGGGAAGGGGCGCAGTGGAATCCGTTCACGGTACCGCTGGAGTGGGACATCGAGCAGTGGGCCGGAATGGGGGACAGGGATCGAGGACTGGTTTATTGGGTGCTCTCGTCACTGATGGTCGCCGAGGAGAGAATCACGACCAAGTTCTCCGGTCTGGTCGGGGCCCACGGATCGGAAGAGGAAGCGAGCTTTCTCGCGACCCAGCAGGTCGACGAGGCCCGCCACATCGGCTACGGAGTCTGGTTCCTTCGCGAGTCGGTCCGGGAGTCACCGGATGTGGCGCCTGAGGCCATCCGGTCGATGCTTCGGACGCTGCTGCCTTAGGTGGCCGAATCGCTCTCGCCGTCTCCCGGAGATGATGGCCCGGACCTCGACGCTCTCGGTGTCAGTGGCGAGGACATCCGGAACTTCGCCCTGGGCGGCCTGACCAGGCGCCTGGAGATAATCGGCGTTCCACTCGAGACGGTCTTCTAGAACTGCGGGTGGTCACCGGCGTCTGCGCGCTTTCTCTCCGGGAAGTAACCCGGATGCGGCCGGAACTTGGTAAAAGCTGCCATGCCCGTTGACCAGGATTCCCGAGCAGCCATCTTCTGGCGCTTCCTCAAGTTCGGTTTGCTCGCCTGGGGAGGACCGGCGGCCCAGATCGAAATGATCAGGCACGAGTGCGTCGAGCAGGAGAAGTGGATCTCCGCGGAGACCTTCAAGAAGCAGCTCGCTGTCTACCAGATACTTCCCGGACCGGAAGCCCATGAGCTCTGTGTCTACCTGGGCCGGGTGCGGGGCGGGAAGCTCGGCGGATTCCTCGCCGGTCTCGGCTTCATGCTGCCCGGCTTCATCCTCATGTTGGGGCTCTCGGTCCTCTACGTCAAGGCCAGCCTGGCCGGGCATCTGGACCAGGTCTTCTACGGACTGACGGCAGCGGTCGGCGCCCTGGTGGCCCGCGCCGTGGTCCGGCTCTCGAAGAACTTCCTCACCGACATTCCGTTGGTCATCATCGCTGCGCTCGCCTTCGGACTGACCCTGGGCATTAGCGCAAGCTTCGTGCTCGTCCTGCTCGGCGCCGGCATCGCGTACGAGCTGTGGACCAACCGGCATGGCTGGACCCGGCGGACCAATTCGTTCGGGTTCAGTCCCCTGGTGCTCGTGCTGGCGGCGACCGGGGCGATCACCCTTTCCCTGACGGCCGAGATCTTCTTCGAAGGCCTGAAGGCCGGGCTGCTGACCTTCGGCGGGGCCTTCACGGTCATTCCCTACCTCCAGGAAAGCGCCGTCAACAACCATCACTGGCTGACTGACAGCCAGTTTGTCGACGGACTGGCGATGAGTGGTGTCCTGCCGGCACCGTTGATCATTTTCTCCACCTTCGTCGGATATATCGCCGGCGGAATGACCGGCGCCCTGGTCATGACCCTGGGCATCTTCCTGCCCGCCTTCATCTTCCCGATCTTCTTTCACCGCCAGCTCGTCGCGGTCGCCGAAAATGCCCGGCTTCATCCGTTCCTGCTGGGAGTCGCTGCGGGGGTTATCGGGCTGATCGCCGCGGTCACGGTCTCGATCCTCCAGACCAGCGTCGTCGATGTCTGGACCGGGCTGATCGCCCTCGGGGCTTTCCTCGCCCTCCAGAAGTGGCACTCGAAGCTGACAGTCGTCTATGTAATGGCCGCCGCCGGGCTGATCGGAGTCCCGCTCCAAGGCAACCGTCGTCTGAGCTCAGATCGAGATCCCTGAACTTTCGATCACGGTTCTTTCGGCGGGGAGGCGGAAGTGGTCTACCGGGCTTGAGGCGTTTCGGGCCATCGTTATGTAGAGGTGCTTGAGGAGGCGGTGGAGCCTGGTGTCACCGTACGGGCGGATCAGAACGTTGGAGAGGTAGTAGTAGGCCTTGCTGAAATCGAGCGGGCCGTCGGGGACCTGGGGGTTGGCGAGCTCCAGCAGATAGGGAACGTCGGGAACATCCATGAAACCGACCGTGGCGGTGATGTGGGAGATCCCGTCGTAGTCGTAGCCGAGGTCATCGATCACGATCCGGTCCTTGTCCTCGACATAGGGCTGGCGGGCGGTGACCAGGGAGAGCACCACCACGTGGTCGTGGACGATCCCGTCGCGCTCGAGGGCCGAGCGGAAGGCCAGCGGAGCGGTGTTGGTCCGGGCGTTCAGGTAGACGGCGGTGCCCCGGACCCGGATCGGCCCCGGATCCTTGCGGTTGATCTCGTCCACCAGTCCGGTGAGCGAACCTTCCAGCTCGGCCCGCTTTGCCGCGGTCGCCCGGTAACCGCGATCCCAGGTCAGGATCACGGTCAGGATGATCAGGCCGATCGAGAGCGGGAACCAGCCGCCATGTTCGACCTTGGTCAGGTTCGCAGCGAGGAAGGTGAAGTCGATGGTCAGGAAAACGACCCCGAAACAGATCGCCATCCAGAGCGGTTTCTGCCAGAGCTTCCTGACCACGACCAGGAAGAGGATCGCGTCGATCGTCAGGGTGCCGACCACGGCGATCCCGTAGGCGGAGGCCAGCGCGGCCGAGGAGCCGAAACCGACCACCAGAATCACCACCGCGAAGAACAGCGCCCAGTTGACGGCCGGCATGTAGATCTGGCCGATCAAGAGGCGCGGCAGGTACCCCAGCTGGATCGCCTGCTTGGTCACCGAGAAAGCACCGGAGATCACCGCCTGCGAGGCGATCACCGTGGCGATCGTGGCGAGGACGACCATCGGGATGTGCGACCAGTCGGGGAAGAGCAGAAAGAACGGGCTGGAAACCGAGGAGGGGTCCTGCAGGACCAGCGATCCCTGGCCGAGGTAGTTCAGGGTCAGGGCGGGAAAGACGAGCAAGAACCAGGCCCGGCGGATCGGGGGCCGGCCGAAGTGGCCCATGTCGGCGTAAAGGGCCTCGGCACCGGTGACCGTGAGCACGATCGCCCCCAGCGAGATGAAGGCGATCCGCAGGTGGGCGGAAAAGAAGTCGACCCCGTAGGCCGGGTTGAGGGCCTTGAGGATTTCCGGGTCGGCAGCGATCTGGCCGATCCCGGCGGCCCCGATCACGATGAACCAGAGGACCATCACCGGCCCGAAGGCCCGGCCGATCACATGGGTGCCGAAACGCTGGGCTGCGAAGAGGATCACCAGCACGCCGATCGTCATCGGCAGCACGTAATCGGAAAGAGACGGCGCCGCGACCTCGACCCCCTCGACCGCGGACATGACCGAGATCGCCGGGGTGATCATGCCGTCGCCGTAAAAGAGAGCGACCCCGAAGAGTCCGGCCCCGATCAGCCCCGCCTTCACGAACCGGTTGCCCAGGCTGGCCCCCTGAATCAGCGCGATCAGGGCCATGATGCCGCCCTCCCCGTCATTGTCGGCCCGCATGATGAAGGTCACGAACTTGACCGAGACGATCATCGTGATCGACCAGAAGACCAGCGAGATCACGCCGAAGACATCGGTGTCGTTCGGTTTGACCGCGTGGTGGTCAGCCTGGAAAACCGTCTGGAAGGCGTAAAGGGGGCTGGTGCCGATGTCCCCGAAGACAACGCCGAGCGCCCCCAGCGTGAGGGCGGCCGCACCGGCCGTGGCTTTCGGTGAAACCCTGCCTGAGGAAAGGGACGAAGACATCAGCCGGGGAGCCTACGCCTCGCGCCGGTTTCCGGCTCGATCGCCCCCTCTACCCGCAACCGCCAATCCAGAAACCGATTGTTTGCGAAATGTTGCCGGTTTCTTCACCGTGCCGAAGAACACCGGCCTGGACTTCCCGCCGGTCACCGTCGACCTCGACGTCGTCCAGATCCAGGGTGAAATCGCCCTGACCAAGGACGGCTCCGGTCATTTCGACGAGGCCACCGGTGCGATGAACATGGATCTCAGCCTCTCGCTGACCCTCGGCGTTGACGACCTCGAAGCTCTCTCGCAGCAGGTCGGCATCCCGCTGGGCACCGGCGCGCTCGGCTGCAAGATCTCGCCGCTGGAAGTCTCCTTCTCGACCGCGAAGGGCTGGCCGCATGCGGGCAGCAGCTTCACCGACAAGGCAACTCCGGCCGACGGCGCCCTGGCAGGTGCCTGGCGCTACAAGCCGGCGATCACCGCTGTTGAAGGCGACCAGTCCGTCTGCAACATCATCGGTGGCTTCCTCAAGGACGTCGGTGGCATCTGGCTCGGCAACAGCACCACGCCGCTCGCCGACATGCCTGCCGCGACGGACCCGATGCCGGCAAAGGCCAACTGCACCGAGCTCGGCAAGACGGGTACCTTCCCGAACTGTGTCGACCCGGTCTGCCCCGAAGGCCAGCTGGGGACCTACCCCGACTGCCACGATCCGGCTCCCTTCGCGGTGAGCAAGGTCGCGCTTTCGCCGACCAAGGCCAATATCAAGAAGAACAAGACCGTCAAGCTGACCCTCAAGGTCACCAACTCCGGAGAGGTTTCCGGTAGCGCGACGGTTTCACTGAAGTCGAGCAACAAGCAGGTCACCCTGCCGAAGTCGATCAAGGTGACCGTTCCGGCCGGCAAGACGGCCAGCAAGACCATCACGGTCAAGGCTGCCAAGAAGGCCAAGGGCAAGGCGACCATCACCGCCACCGCCAGTGGCAAGAAGGGCACCGCCACCCTGACAGTCAAGTAGCGAGGACACTTCTTCCGGCCAGGCCGGACCGAGTGAAGCGAGGGCCCCGGAGTGATCCGGGGCCCTTTCCTTTGCCCGGGTTTCCCGGACCCGTTTCGGCCCCGCGCCAAGCGTCGCTGAACCGGCGATTCCCGATAGCCTGTCCTTCCTTGGCGAGGTAGCTCAGTTGGTAGAGCACACGACTGAAAATCGTGGTGTCGCCGGTTCGATCCCGGCCCTCGCCATATGTCACGAGTAGTCGGGCGGGGTCCGACCCGCCCTCCACGAGCAACCCGCCCGACCCACTGGAAGAAATGAATGGTGTTGGGTCGGGCTCTGCCCTGCTAGGTCTCGAGGTTTCGGTTGACGAAGTCGAAGAGGTCGGCGTAGACGTCTTCGCGGTTGGTTTCGTGGAATAGCTCGTGGCGGGCTTCCGGGTATGACTTCGCTTCGGTGCCCGGGCCGCTCAGGATCTCCATCGTTTCGGCGGTCAGGTCGTAGGGGACGAGCATGTCCCCCTCGCCGTGAATCCAGAGCAGCGGCAACTCGCCGAAACCGTCACCGCTCCGGGCCCGGTCCAGCCCGGCGACCAGGCCTTCCAGCGTTTCGCGACGGAAGGGGCCGTGGTAGATCATCGGGTCGTCGAGATAGGCCTGCTGCTCGTTCTCGTCACGGCTGATCACCGTCGGGTCGATCGGGATCTCCGGGATCTCCTCGAGGTCGAGCAGGGCGACCAGTGCGGGATTGCCGCCCAGCAGCGGGCTGGAGAGGACGACCGCATCAACCGGGCGTTCCGCCTCCTGGATGAACAGGGTGGCGAGCAGACCCCCCATCGAATGGCCGAAGAGCAGGATCGGCAGGCCGGGGTGTTCCTCGCGAGCCAGGTCATAGACCGCGGCGAGGTCGTCGATCATGGGCTGGGCTTCATCGACCAGGGCCGGCTCGCCCTCCGAGCGCCCGTGGCCGCGATGATCCGGCGCGTAGACCGCCGCCCCGTCCGCCTCGAACTTCTCGGCCAGGCCGGCATGCCTGAGCGCGTGTTCGGCGTAACCATGGGCGAGCAGCACCACATATGTCGGCTCCCCGACCGGAATCCACTCGTGGACGACGATCCTGCCGCTGCTTCCCTCGATGGTGCGCATCCGCTCTCCTTTGACTTTGCTGGTGCCTTCTGGGTGGCCGAATCAGGCCGAAGCCATCGCCTCCAGCAGGCTGATCGAGCCCGCCTTGAACAGTGGCTCGTTCAGGTTCCCGCATTTGGGGCTCTGAACGCAAGAGGGGCAACCGGAATCGCAGGGGCACTCCGCGATCAGGCGGTGGGCATCGCCGACCAGGCGGGGGAAGAGCTCGAAGGCGCGCTTGGTCAGCCCGATGCCGCCGGGGTGGCCGTCATAGATGAAGATGGTCGGGGTGCCGGTCTGCATGTGGAGGTTGGTCGAAAGACCGCCGATGTCCCAGCGGTCACACATCGCGATCAGCGGCAGCACCGCGATCTGGCCGTGCTCGGTCGCGTGGAGGGCGCCGAGCATCTCGTTCAGGGCCATGCCGCCGATGAAACCCTCAGGTACCTCGTACCAGAGGCTCCGGGTCGCGAACTCCTGCTCGGGCAGGTCGAGATCAACCAGGTCAAACGCCTCGCCGTCAGCGCTGAGGATGCGCTGGTAGGCCATTACCTGGTCGGTGACCGAGATCTCGCCGAAGCTCAGCTTCACCCCGCAGACTTCCTTCTCCTCGAGCACCCGGTTGATGAAGATCTCGGTTTCGGTCTTCGGCCGGGTGTACCACTCCTCATCGAAACGGTGGACGATCGCCTCGCCCTCGTACGGATCGAGCCGCTCCACCTCCCAGGAAGCGCCGAGGTGCATGTAGACCGCGCCGGGATGGATGGTGCTGAAGGCGCGACCGGTCTCCACCGTGCCGATCACCTCGCCGGAATCACGGTCGATCACCGCGACGTCCCCGGCCGAGGAGGAGCGGAGCGAAACGTCGGATGCGGCGAAACCGGCCCGCCTCGGAATCAGCCCCTTGCCGGCCTTGCGCAACTCGCCCCTGAGGACCAGGGCCTGGCCGGCGTCCTCCAGGCCGGAGCCGAAGAACTCCTCGTCCTCGGAGGTGAGCGGCAGTTCGTAGGCGGCGGCGATCAGGTGCTGGTCACGGATCTCGGGTGAGAGGTGATCGAGGATCGCCGCCTCGACCGGCCGCTCGAGGAACTCGTCCGGGTGGCGGCAGAAGTACTGGTCCAGGCCGTCCGGGCCGGCGATGTAGACAGCGAGCCCGCGTTCACGGCGTCCGGCCCGGCCCCACATCTGCTTCAGGCCGGCCACGGTGCCGGGAAAGGTGACGCAGATCGCGGCGTCGAGGCCGCCGATGTCGATGCCGAGCTCCAGCGCGTCGGTCGAGGCGACCCCGAGCAGCTCGCCGGAAACGAGCTTCCGCTCGATTTC
>JAIBCJ010000213.1 GCA_019694145.1 Solirubrobacterales bacterium
TCATCAACCGGCCCCCACCTCCATTTCGAGGTCCGCATCAACGGCGTAGCCCAGGATCCTCTCGGCTACCTGTAGGGCTCGGGCAAAGTCCGCAGGAACCACCAGCCGCCCGCTGGACTTCGTCGGACGCTCGACGCCTCGGGAACGTACGAAAAGTACGCCCCCTTCACCGCCTTCGCTTGCCTCCTTGCCAGCGAACGGCTGGAGGCCCCTGCGAACTACCCGCTGGAGGTTGGTGGGGAAGGTGCCGCAGGTTTGCAACCGCAGAGGTCGCAAACCTGCGTCACCGTCCTCGATTTCGGGTTGGTGTAGCCGTGGGGTCGGGTGGCCCTCCCAAAGTGCCTTCGCGATTTCTGCTCCGATCATCGAGCAGGCACGCGTTCACGCGACGGTAGGGGCATCTTTGGGAGGGCCACCCGGCCCCACGGCGTAAACCGTCCTCTAGAGGCCGAGGCGGCGGGCGCGTTCGGCGGATTTGGTGAGGATTTCCTCGTGCCCGTCTACCTGGCGGTCTCGCATGAGGACTTTGCCGTCGACAACGGTGTCCTTTACGGCCGAGCCAGTGGCCGAATAGACAAGGCTCGAGGCGAGGTTGCCGAGGGCGAGTTCCGGGGTGGCCGGATCGAGGACGATGAAGTCGGCGGGGGCGCCGACCGTCAGCGGGTCGGAAGCCGGGAGGGCGGGTCGGCCGAGGCCGCCGATCAGGGCGGAGCGCTGGCCGGTGGCGACCCCCCAGGCTTCGTCCTTGGGGATCGCCTCGGCGTCGGCCGCCGCGTGGCGCTGGGCGAGGGCGAAGACCTTGAGGTCGGCCAGCAGGTCGAGGGAGTTGTTCGAGCCGGCGCCGTCGGTCCCGAGTGCGACCGGGACGCCGGCCCGGGCCGCCTCGGGGTAGGGGAAAACTCCACCCACGGCCAGCTTCATGTTCGCGACCGGGTTGCTGGTGACCGTGGCGCCGCGGTCGGCGATCAATTCGATCTCTTCGCGGTCAAGCCAGACCCCGTGGGCGAGAGTGGTCGTCGGGGTCAGCATGCCGAGGCTGTCCAGATAGGCGGCGGGCCGCATGCCGTGGGCCTCGACGCAGTCGTTCACCTCGCCCTCGGTTTCGGAGAGATGGATGTGGACCGGCAGGTCGCGATCGGCGGCCAGGCCGACCGCGTACTCGAGGCTGGCGGTGCCGACCGTGTAGATCGCGTGCGGTGCGACGGCGGCGGCGATCCGGTCGCCGAATCCGGCCAGCTCGTCCAGCCAGCCCTCGAGCTCCCGGTTCCGCTCCTCGAACGTCTTGTCCGGAGCGTCGAAAAGGGGAGGCCCGATCACCGCGCGGAGGCCGGCATCCTCGACCGCGCGGGCGGTGGACGCGGGCTGCCAGTACATGTCCCAGAAGCCGATCGTGCCGCTTCGGATCATCTCCAGGCAGGCCAGTCTGGTGCCCCAGTAGACATCTTCCGGTTCCAGCTTCGCCTCGACCGGCCAGATCGCTTCCTGCAGCCAGCGCATCAGCGGCAGGTCGTCACCATGACCGCGGAAGAGGGTCATCGCGGCGTGGGTGTGGCCATTGATCAGGGGAGGGCAGAGGATGCCGCCGCCGGCGTCCAGCGATTCCAGGCTCGAATCCGCGGTGGCCGGTGAGTTCCCGCCGGCGTCGGGCCCGATCGCGGTGATCACTCCGTCAAGCGCGGTCAGCGAGACCGCCTCGCCGTCCAGCATCGCGTTGGTGACGACCAGGCGAAGATGCCCGCTCAAGAGGCCACCGCCTCGGCATCGGCTTCAGCCAGTTTCCGGCGGTGGCTCTGAAGCAGGAACTCGATCGTGCCGAAGAAGGGGGCGATGCAGCCGAGCAGGGTGATCGCGAGGGCGAGCCGCAGGTTGATCACCCGGTAGTGGACCGCGAGGATCGAGGCGATCGACATGCCGATCCAGAGCAGGCCGTGGGAGAGGCCGAGGATGAAAGTGACCGGCTGCGGCTTGCCGAGCAAAAAGGCGCAGATCAAAAGGCCCGTGTAAACGCAGGAATGGAAAAGGCTGACCACTTCCATCCGATGGAAAGTGACCAGCCTTCTGAAACGGGTGCCGAACCCCCTCGGGGAGAGAGGATCAGGGGGTGCGGCCGGCGACCGATCCGATTCGGCCGCCGATCTTCTTGTCGGAGCTGCGGGTGCCACTCGAGCGCAAGCCTTTCACGCCGAAGCGGCTTCGTGCCATTTCGGCAACGGCCAGGGTTGCCGCGGTCAGGGTGACCGCCTGGACGTTGTCGGCTCCGCCGAGGAGAGATCCGGAGAGCACCACCGCAGCTGCCGCCTTGGGGGTCTTGTCCGATTTGGCGACCTTCGCCACTCTGCTTTCGATCCGTTCCATGGCATCAAGGTACGACCGGAACGAGGGCGCGAAGTTGAAATCCTGTGAATCCGCCGGCGCCGGCCGCGAGATGCACTTGGTCGGCGAATATCGCCGACCAGACGCATCCCGGCGCCCTCCGGTTCGACCTCGCAAAGCCCGTTACGGCTCGGGAATCGGCGTTCCGGCTCCCGCACCGGAGGCGGTGACCGACTCCTCCTTGGTCAGCCGGTTGGCGATGTAGACCGGGATCATCGAGAGCAGGATCGCGATCACCGCCACCGCGTAGACCTTGCCCGGCTGGTTGGGCCGGAACAGGGTGTTGAAGATGTAGATCGGCAAGGTCTGGTCGCCGGCCCCGATCGTGAAGTTGGTGACCACGATCTCGTCGAAGGAGAGGGCGAAGGCGAGCAGGCCGCCGGCAACCAGGGCCGAGCGCATGTTCGGCAGCGTCACCCGCCGGAAGGTGGCCCAGGGGGTGGCGCCGAGGTCGGCGGAAGCGTCCTCGAGCGTGGTCGACAT
>JAIBCJ010000092.1 GCA_019694145.1 Solirubrobacterales bacterium
CCCTTCCCTCCTTGACTTCCAGTACCGCCACCACGACCACTTCGCTCATGACCCGACCCTATCCGGGAATCGACGGTCAGACCCCTCCGAGCTGCTCCCAAAGTTTCGAGATCCGGTTCGCCGAGTTCCTGACGGCAGCGGCACGCGACTCGGCCTGGGCGGCGATCGTGTCCTCGCCGGCGAGTCGCGCGACCCGCTCGAGCATCTCGCAGGATCCAGCCAGCAGGTTCTGGAAGGCGAACGCGAACCCGGCTACCTTCGTGTTCGGGTCGGGCTGAGCGAGGAGGAAGGTCGCGACGAAGTTGCCGCCGAGCGCGAGCGGCAGGTCCTTGAGGGTGGACGGTCCGTCACCGAGATCCTCGAGATCCCTTTTCCACACGGCCTGCTGGACCCAGCCGTCCCGGAGCTGACGGTTGAGGATGCCGGCCAGTTCCGGATGGTCGACCATCCCCATGGTCCTGGCACAAAGCTGCCGGCCCTGGGCTTCGATCGCGTGAAGGTCGGCTACGTAGCGGGCGAGCAGGCGATCGAGCGTGGTGGTCCGTCCGATCAGAGCGGCCGATACCGCTTCACCGAAACGCTCCGATATCCGTCCAGCCATCGCCCTCTCTTCGGATTCGATCCGGCGGGCGAGCTCGGCGGTCTCCCGGTCTCCGGAGCGATCGGCGTAGGCCGCGAGAATCCCGTACGCAGCGATCTCCATGTGTTCATACGAGTAGGCGTGGGCCGCGAGCTTGCCAGGTGTGTCCGGCTGGGAGCGGGCAAACAGGAGCATCCCCAGGCCACCGGCGAGGCCGGTCGCATCCTTGATCCGCGACGGCGAGTGCCCCAGCTGATCCATCCGCTCCCGGACCCGCTGCTCGTGCCCGGCCGTCTCGTGTCGGTGAACCTCGAACGCGTGGGCGAGATCGAGCTCGCGGGCGAGGCGCGGCGCATACTTCATGACCGCCGCGACCAGGCCCAGGTCGGCCACCTGAATGAGGTCGTCGATAATTTCGGCCTGGCTCCGGTAGCGAAACGCGATCCCCTTGCTCAGGGATCTGTAACGACCGACCAGCTCGTCCCGGGCCCCGGGCTCGTTTCTCAGTGCGAACAACTCGGCTTCGCTCATCAGGCCGTAAAGCCGGCCCGCCGCACTGGCTTTCGAAGGAGATGAACCACGAATTTGTACTTGCGACAAAAGACTTTCCGTTCGTGTAGCTGATTCGAACGAAAGTCAAACGTCGCAGCCCTGCCTGTTGGCGTCGGCGGTTGCCCTTCTGAAACGAAGGTATCAAACGGCCTCCCTCGGCAAAGTGGTTATCGCACCTGCTCCCGGGTACCGGCCAGTCCAGACCCCCGACAGAAGGACTCCCACATGGAACGCCAACCCGGCTCAATCGCTTGCCTTCGCAGTCTTTCGGGGCCGCCCGGATGACCGGCGCTGATCCAGGCCAAGCCACCGGACATCGAAAGATCGCCGCCGAGATCTCGGACGGCATGATCGAACTGATCAGGGAGTTCTACGGCACCGAGCCTTCACGGACGAGCACCATCTACCAGGACGACCTTGTGCTGGTGGTGATCGTCGGGGGCTTCACGACGATCGAAAAGACCCTGAGCGAGGCGGGTCGAACCGAGGAGGTATCCCGGCTTCGTCACGCGTTCCAGGACGTCATGGAGTCGAGGTTCAAGGCCCTGGTCGAAAATGCCACGGGAAGAAAAGTCACTGCGTTGCTGAGCGGCGACGATGAAAACCCCGACATGCTCGGCGAAATGTTCCTCCTCGAATCCCGGGAAGGCCCCGAGGACGAGCCCGCCGGCTAACCCGGCTACCGCGGGGCCCACTCCGGGTAGAACGGGCTGCCGCCGAAGCGGCTGGTGATCTCGTTCACGGACCCACCGCTCGCGGCGCCGTAGAACCCGTCAAGCAGCCAGAGTTCGCTGGTCGAGCTTTCACCCGAATATGCCCGTCCGAGAAGTGACTTCCCGTCCGGCGAGAAGACGAGGTCCTCATAGGAGACGAAGGCCTGGTCGGGTGAGATCTGCCGCAGGTCGCTGCCGTCGCTGTCGATCATCCAGTTCCGGTACGGGGCGTAGAAGGCGATCCGCTTGCCGCTCGGGTGCCAGTCGAAACTGACCGGCGTCCCGGCTTCACCGGTGCCCGGGTAGATGGTTCGCTTCTTACCCGACTTGAGGTTCACCGCCATTAGCGAGGAGTTGTTGTGGACGTCGATGTAGGCGATTTCCTTCCCGTTCGGGGACCAGACGGGGTGGAGCAGGCCGGTCCGGTACTTGCGGAACAGGTACCTCAGGCCGCGGCCGTTCGACTTGATCAGATAGATGCGGCCGTCGTTGCCGCCCTCGAAAGCGATCTGCTTTCCGTTCGGCGACCAGGAAGCCCATCTGACACCGGCGAACCGGTCGACGATCGGGTAGCGCTTGAGCAGGTTGACCGACCTGCCGCCGTTTATCGGCATCCGGAAGAGGCCGTCATGTGTGTAGAGGAGCTGTTTGCCGTTGGGAGAGGCGTGAAGACTCCAGGCCTTCTTCTTCGCCACCCGCTTGAGGCCCGAACCGTCTGCCTTGATCTTCCAGATCGAGGTGTAGTCGCTGAACAGGATCGGCCCGTTCTTCGCCGCGTCGGCGTGACCGGTTGAAAGGACGACTGCGGCAAGCAGCAATCCGAGGAAACCGCGGAACTTCACACTCATGGCACTTCTCCCTGCTCGTTCGACTGGACCCCCCGGACCGCCGCAAGTATAGGCACGCGAATCCCTGGCAGTCGTTTACGAGTACGACCCCGGGGTATGGATCGCCCAGGCGCGGCAGGCCGGATCCCAGCGGCTTTCACCCTGCGTGGTTCCCGCTCGGGCACAAAAGACCAACCGCTTCGCGGAGTGAGGCGTCCGGCCCAGCACGCCCCTGGCTCGCCCTCTAAGGCGACGGCAACAGCGGCAGTATCTACCGCTCGTAGACGTCCCGCCGGTGCCCGAGCGTAACCACAACGATCAACAGCACCTCGTCTTCAATGGTGTAGATCACCCGGTAGTCGTCCACCCGGACCCGGAAGGCGTCTCGTCCTTTCAGTTTCCTGGTAGCTGGCGGGCGAGGGTCGTCGGCAAGGAGAGCGATCGCTCCTTGGACTCTCCGTCTGATCTGGGGGTCTAGTTTGCGCAGGGACCGGAGCGCGGCCGGGCGCAGCTCTATCCGATAGCGGCTCAATCCCAACCCAGGTCGGCCTTGGCTTCGTCCCAGGGGATGTTCGGACTTTCTTCGGCCATCGCCTGATCAAAGGCAGCGACATCTTCGATCTCCTCAAACGCTTCCAACATCTCTTCGTAGCGCTCGGGACTGACCATCACCGCAGCCTTCTTGCCATGCCGCTCGAGAAAGACGGCTTCGGTCCGGGACCGCTCGACCGCGTCCGAAAGTGACTCCCTCGCTTTGCTGATGCTGAAAGTGGCCATGCTGAAATTGTACAGTTCCGAATCCAATTTGTACAGAACACTCCGGATAGGGTGTCTCCATATGAGCCGACCGGTTAGAAGCGCACTTCTACTGCGGGTGGGATGGCGGCTCGGACTTGTGGGGTTGATCGCCGCTCTCTTGTGTGCCGGGTCCCCGACTTTGGCCACCGCCGACACCGAGACGATCGGCTACACAGGTGGCCCGCAGGCCTGGACTGTCCCGCTCGGCGTGCACTCGGTCGAGTTCGATCTCTACGGAGCGGCGGGAAGCAACAACGGCAACAGCGGCTTCGTCGGTGGCAAGGGCGGTCGCGCGAAGGCGACCTTCGACGTCAGCCCGGGCCAGCTCATGCGTCTGTACATCGGCGGAACCGGCGGCTTTCTTGCCGGTGGCTGGAACGGGGGCGGTCACGGATTTGCCGGCGGGGGCGGCGGGACAGACCTCAGGATCGGCGGAACCGGACTGGGCAACAGAGTGCTTGTGGCCGGTGGCGGTGGCGGTGTCGGAAATTACGGCGGTGCCTCTCGCGGCGGCGATGGCGGCGGACTCGTCGGCACGAGCGGCACCTCACCGACCGCCGGTGCCCCCGGCACCCAGACCGAAGGCGGAGCCGGCACCTGGCCGGGGTCGCTCGGCCAGGGCGGCGGCGGAGGAGGATTCGGTTCGGGGGCGACGCGCGGCGGTGGTGGCGGTGGCTATTACGGCGGCAGCACCAATGACCAGGAGGGCGGCGGTGGCTCCGGGTACGGGCCGTCCGGCACTTTCTTCGAGACCGGCGTTCGCGACGGCAACGGCCAGGCGATCCTCACCTACACCACGGTCAGGTACGCGCTGGGCGTGGACATCCTCGGTGCCGGGCAGGGGCACGTAAGTTCTTCGCCCGCCGGCATCGATTGCGGCTACAGCGGTCGCATCGACTGCGGCGAAAACTTCGCGGAGGCGACGCAGGTGACGCTGACGGCGACGGCCGAGCCCGGCTCGATCTTCACCGGCTGGAGCGGCGCCTGTTCGGGAAGTTCGCCCACCTGCAACGTGAGCATGACCGAGGCCCGCGACGTCCATTCGACTTTCGAACAGGCCCGCACTCTCTCGGTGACCAAGTCAGGCACCGGCGCGGGCAGCCTCACCTCCAACCCTGCCGGAATCGATTGTGGCTCTGCCTGCAGCGACGACGCAGCCGAGTTCGCCCTGGGCAGCTCGGTCACCTTGACCGCCAGTCCGGACATCGGTTCCAGCTTTTCCTTCTGGAGTGGCGGCGGCTGCTCCGGAACCTCTTCGACCTGCACGGTGACGATGAGCCAGGCCCGCAGCGTCGAGGCGACCTTCACCGCGAGCGAACTCGCACTGACCGTGGTCAGGAAGGGCAACGGCGCCGGCACCGTCACCTCGCAGCCGGCCGGGATCAGCTGTGGCAACACCTGCAACGCCAACTACATTTACGGGACTTCGGTGACTCTCACGGCGTCGCCAGGGAGTGACTCGACGTTCGGAGGTTGGAGCGGTGATGGCTGTTCGGGTACGTCGACCATGTGCACCGTGAGCACCGATCAGGCCCGGAGCGTCGAGGCGACCTTCGCACTTCAGAAACGAACGCTGACGGTGAGCAAGGCGGGCAACGGCTCGGGGCTGGTCACCTCCGGACCGGCCGGCATCGACTGCGGATCCGACTGCGCGGCGGACTTCGACCTCGGAAGTTCCGTCACGCTCGTGCCCGACCCGGCGCCCGGTTCCGACTTCGTGGGCTGGAGCGGCGCCTGCACCGGCAGCGGCGCGGCGTGCATCGTGACGATCGACCAGGCGCGCAGCGTCCAGGCGGAGTTCTCGCTCGAGAAGCGGACCCTCACGGTCACCAAACCAGGCAACGGCCTCGGCACCGTCACCTCCGAACCGGCCGGGATCGTCTGCGGTGAGGACTGCACCGACGAGTACGACTTCGGGAGTTCGGTCACCTTGACCGTGACGCCGGCCGCCAGCTCCACCTTCACTGGTTGGCAGGGAGCATGCGAAGGAAGTGGGCCGGAATGCACCGTGACGATGGATCAGGCCCGAAGCGCGCAGGCGTTGTTCACGCTTCGCAAGCACCAACTCACGGTGACCACGTCCGGCTCCGGGAGTGGCACCGTCACCTCGTCGCCGGCCGGGATCTCGTGCGGATCCGGCTGCAGCGCGGACTACGACGACGGTACGCCCGTGATCCTGGTCGCCGCCCCCGCCGCCGGTTCGACCTTCACGGGCTGGAGCGGAACCTGCTCCGGTACCGGCGTTCTCTGCACCGTGACGATGACCGAGGCTCGTTCCGTCAGCGCCGCTTTCGCCTCGATCCCGCCCGGGACCACGATCACGAGAACCCCGAAGAAGAAGATCCGGACGAAGGCGAAGCGATTGACGGTGAGGTTCGCCTTCAGGTCCAGCCAGGCCGGCTCGACCTTCGAATGCAGGATCGACCGCCGGCCGTTCACTTCCTGCCGCTCCCCGCTCCGGCTCAAGGTCAAGCGAGGCAGGCACGAGTTCCAGGTTCGCGCCCGCAACGCAGCCGGAGTAGCCGACCCGACCCCGGCCAGTTACCGCTTCAGGATTTTGAAGAAGCGGTAACCCGGAGTCGATTCCTCACGATTGAAGGTTTTTGGTCCGGGTACCGGAGTGTCATGACTCAGACCAAAGCTGAACGCAGCGCCGCCGCAAAGAAGGCAGCTGCCACAAGGAAGCGAAACGAAGCCAAGGCCGAAGCGGCCGCCAGCGACCGTGGCAAGAAGGCCGCCGCTACCCGTCAGAGCAAGGCAGCCAAGCAGTCCGCCGATCAGGCCAAGCGGTCGGCCGGGCAGGCGAAGCAGACAGCCGCCGAGGCCAAAGATTCGACCGGATCGGCCGTCGGCAGCCTCGCCAACGCGGCCAAGTCGGCCGGTGACGCCGCCCTCAAGGCCGGCAAGTCGGTCGCTTCCCGCGTCCGCAGCGGCTTCTAGATCCCCGGGGCCCGGGCCCTCGCCCAACGCCTGGGGCGTCAAAGCCCAGGTGAACGAGGGTCCGAACCTGTTCACGAACCTGCGGCTTCACCGGCCCGATCAAAGGCGACCCGGGAACAGGCGGCTGGTAGCGCGAAGGCTGCCCCGCCAGCAAGCGCGCCCGACAGGATTCGAACCTGTGACCTTTGGTTTCGTAGACCAACGCTCTATCCAGCTGAGCTACGGGCGCGGATTGGGGAAACACCCCGGATCGGCGATTCTACGAGGTTGCGAGCGTTCGGGACTCCTGCTGGCTCAGCCGAAGGTGAAGGCGTAGCCGCTGATGCCCGCTTCCGGGCTGACCGTCAGCACGTGCTCGCCCGGTTTCGGCAGGTCGATCAGGCTGTAGAGCCTCTGGCTCGTGACCTCGACCTGACCGCTTTTCACGTCATCTCCGGCCGCCGCGGCACTGACCGGCTTGCCGTCCAGTTCGATCCCGGCGCTGCGGGCCTTGCCCGGTGAGGAAAGGACCAGATAGACCCGCCTGGCCCGGAAGTGGACCGCGATCTGGCCGCCGTCGGACCGTGCGTCCTCCGGGCTGATGCTCCACTTGCCGCCGTAGGCGAGCCAGTCGAGCTTCGGCTCCTTCAGGGGCCCGAAGTCGTGAACGCCGGGCAGGATCGTTCCGTTCTCGAAGCGGTCGGCCCGGGCCGAACCGAGATAGCTCTCCGGGGTCAGGAGGACCTTGGCCGCCTTCATGCCGGTCGCGCCCGTCTGCCCTGCGCCGGGATCGTGACCGGCCTCGGCCAGTAGTTCGCGGATCACTTCTTCCTTGTGGCTGTAGTCGCCCTCGCCGAAGTGGGCGTAGCGGACGTTGCCGTCGGCGTCGACGAAATACTCGGCCGGCCAGTACTGGTTGCCGTAGGAGTTCCAGACCGTGTAGTCGTTGTCCTGGACCACCGGGTACTTGATGCCTGCCCGCCCGATCGCATCCTCGACGTTGCCGGCGTCCTTTTCGAAAGGGAACTCGGGGGTGTGGACCCCGACGATGGTCAGGCCCTTGTCCCCGTAACGCTCCTCCATCGCGTTGAGCCAGGGCTGGGTGCGGATGCAGTTGATGCAGGTGTAGGTCCAGAAGTCGATCAGCACTACCTGACCGCGCAGCCCGGCCATGGTCAGCGGCTTGTCGCCCGGCGTGTTGAACCATTCCTGGGTGCCCTGGAACTCCGGCGCCTTGCCAATCACCGGGAGATCCGAAGCGGCCCGGGCCTCCTGCTGCACCACCGCCGACCCGGCGGCGATCTTCGCGGCGGAGGCCGACTGGGGGCCGGCCCTCAGGTCGGCCAGCCGGCTCGAAGTGGCATCACTCGACTCGAGGTCCTTGGTCGGGTTGACCACAATGGCCGGCAGGTCGTCGGCGATCCAATTCTGGAACTTGAGGTCCCACTGGGCGGCCATGCCGATCCCGAAGACGATCATCACGATCCCCATCGCCGCCTGGAACCAGCCGACCCGTTTCGTCAACGGCGTGATCAGCCGACGACCACCGAGCATCAGGAGATAAAGCACGAGGGCCGACCCGAGCGCATAAGCGAAGGCGATCGCGAATCGCTCGACGGTGAACGATTGCGAGGCCGAGACGGTAATCACGCCGGCGAGGATCGGGCCGGCGCAAGGGGCGTAGACGAGACCGAGGCTGGCGCCAACCACCGTGCCCGACCAGAAGCCGTCACCCGAGTTCTGCGGTGTGAAGCGCGCAGTGAACTGGCTGACCCAGCCTTCGAAGCGGGCCGAGACGGAGGGCAGCAGAAGCACGATCCCGAAACCGATCAGGACCGCTATCGCGATGTTGCGGATCAGGTCATCGGGCAGGCCGAGGGCATCGATCACGTAGACCAGGGCGACCGTGGCGAAGGTGAAGGAGGCGGTGAGCCCGGCCACGATCCCGGCCGGCCGGCGCCTGCCGCCCGTCGCCCCGGCCGAGAGGGCTACCGGCAGCACTGGCAGCACGCAGGGCGAGACAGCGGTCGCCGCCCCGGCGATGAACCCGAACAAAATCAGCAGGGCCATGCCTGAAGATTCGCAAACGGAGCGGCTTTGGATCACAAATAGTTCCGGGATGGCCGGAACTTGACTGCGGAAGTAGGGTTCTTCTTCATATGGCCGATGTCCGGAATTACGCGAAACTGACCCGTCGATACGCCAAGTTCTCCCTCGCCGGAGTGCTTGCCCTGCTGGCCCTCGTGGTCCTCGTGATCGGAGGCAAGCCCGAGAGCGCCCAGGCAGCTCCGGTTGCCTGCCCCAAGTTCCGGGTCATGAACAACGACCGGATCGGCAAGGTTTCATTCCCGGCCGGTTACTACTCGGTCAGCCTGCTGAACGGCAACAAGCTGACCTGCGCCCAGTCGACCAAACTTTTCCAGGAGTTCCTGCAGGACTGGGATGGCAAGCTGCGCAGCCCCTGGCGTGTCTACATGAGCGGTAACAAGCGGGTCTTCCGGGCCGGCAACACCGACAAGGGCTTCACCGCGACTCCCTCCGGCTCCAGCGGCGGTGGAGGCGGCGGCAACTCGGGCCGCTCCTGCCCCAGCTACTTCACGGTGCTGCACAATGACTCGATCGGCAGTTTCAAGGTGCCACGAGGCAAGTACCGCTTCACGCTGATCGACCCGAACAAGATCACCTGCGCCCAGGCGGCCAAGCGCTTCCAGGAGTTCCTGCTCGACTTCGACGGCAAGCTCCCCTACCCGTGGAAGCTCAACCCGATCCTCGGCATCTTCTACAACAGCCTCCACGGCCGGATCGGCTTCAAGGTGAACAAGGCCTACGGCCCCTCGCCGAGCCCGAAGCCCGACCCCTCCTACGGTCGCTGCCCCGCCACCTTCCGGGTCCTTCACAACGACCGGATCGGCGCACTCTCACTGCCGCGCGGCCCGTACTACATCTACGTGGTCAACGGACTGAGCTGCTCCAGCGCCTCGAACTACTTCCGCCAGTTCCTCAACCGGACCGACGGCCGCCTGCCCGCCCCGTGGCGTCTCAACGTGGCCAAGGCCAAGTTCAACACCGGCCACGGCGGC
>JAIBCJ010000214.1 GCA_019694145.1 Solirubrobacterales bacterium
GCCCGGGCCGGGGACTCGCGGGTCTCCCACACATCGATGGCCCATGTGTTCCTGCGCGAAGGCGACGGCCTGCGGCTGAGGAGCCACTTCTGGATCGGCAGCCGGATCCGGCCGCGGCTGCCGGGCCCGCTCGCCATCGCGGAACGGCCGCTCGAGTCGCTGGCCAGCCAGAGCCTCGTCCGGGGAATCGCGATCCCCGGCGCGGTCGGGCCGGGGCTCGCCCGCCACTGCGCCGAGGAATACGCGAACCTCAACCAGATCCTGCCCGGCCTCTTCGAGCGATTCGCCTAGCTCTCGACGCCGTCGACGTACTGGAGCGAACCGGGCGTGTCGAGCAGCTCGCCCGTTTCGAGCAGGGTCTTCAGGCCGGAGAGGATCATCGGCCAGCCGCCGTAGAGCTGGTTGTTGGCGCCGTCGCGGAGCTGGTCGTGGGTCACCTTGAGGCGGCAGGAGGTGCCGATCTGGCTGATCTCCCAGGTGACCCGGGAGGTCGGTTCTGCCTTTACCTCGTCGGCCCACATCGCGTTGAAGGTCTGGACCAGGCGGTGCGGCGGGTCGACCTCGAGGTTCTCGCCGACCGAGATGTCGATCGGTCCCTCTTCTTCGACGAACGGACCCCAGCTTGCCTTCGATTCGTAGGACGACCCTGGCGTCCAGTCCGAGTGAACCTTCACCCCGAACGAGTATTTGGCCCGTTCCTCAGGGTCGGTGATCGCCTGCCAGAGGCGCTCGGGTGTGGTCTTGATGTAGATCTCGAATACGTGCGTTTCCATCGTCCTACTCCTTTTCGAGGTTTCGTTTGAGCTCGCCCAGGCCGGCGGCCCAGGGCTCGGAGAACTTGCTGACCCAGCGGTCATGGACCTGCCGGATCGGGACGGGGTTGAGGAAGTGGAGCTTTTCCCGGCCGCGCCTCCTGGTCACGACCAGCCCTGCCTCTTCCAGAACCTTGAGGTGCTTCATCACGCCGAAGCGGGTCATCTCCAGACCTTCCTCCAGCTCCTTCTGGGTCTGCCCGTCCCGCTCGAAGAGCGAGTCGAGCAATCCCCTCCGGGTCGGATCAGCCAAAGCCTTGAACACCTCGTCCATGCCCGGGATAATAGGTGACTAATTAGTCACATGTCAAGTGTCCCGCACGGCGGCCACCGATTACCAGCTATCGCAGCTGCCCGGGCGTCATCGTCGGAGAATCCTGCTGTGGGTGGGTCGGGTCGCTGATGTCAGGCCCGAGGTGCGAGCCGATCCCCAGCGGATCGAGTCCCGTCACGGCGGCGAAGATCACATACAGGAGGAAGCCCCACCAGATCAGCTGGACGGAGATCGAGACCGTCATGAAGATTCCGTAGAGCAGGATGCCGATTCCCTTGATCAGTCGCTCGATACCGGTGCCGATCAGGTCCAACGCGTGGTGTCTCGGACGAATACGAACCGGCCCGACTTGAACGCCGGGCAACAGTCGCCGAACAGCGTCGGGATCGAGCTGGCCTGGATGATTCTCGAGCCAGGCCCCGATCGCGCCTCTTCGGCGGGTATCGATGATCTCGGCTCCACAACCAGACGCAAGCTTTCGGAGTACCCGGATGTAGCCCTGCGTGAAGTGATCGTCCCAGCTGTCCGAAGTGGCCAGAAAGAAGGCGACCGGTTTGGCGTACTCGGCCCGAAATCCCTCGGAGTGGACCTCAACCCGGCCCCACGCTTCGACCAGTCCGACGACGGCACCGTCGCGGTGGCCGGAATCCTCGACAAGATGCTGGCCCATGCCGCTCCAGGGGTGGTACGCATAGAGCCCGCACTCGCAGTCGGCGTCAGGCGCTTCATGGCTTGAGGTCCCGTTTCCGCAGCTGGCTTTGGTTGGCGTCCCGTCCACCGACCAGCTTTCAACCCTGGTCAGCGGGCGAAGGAAACTCATGAACGAGTCGGTGCCCCACTCTCGCACCCCGATGATCGACCCGGCAAGGTACGGAACCTCAGCTTCATAAGGGTCGGCTCTTCGACCGGATCTCCCTTGCGACCGGAACTTCATGACCGTCGCGGCGAACGGCGTCGGCGCGGGATGAGCCGGGCGAGTGTTTCCCTTCGGAGGGCGCGTGGGTCGTCGTGAATCCATGCGCCGAGCTTGTCGCCCTTGTTACAGTCGATCACCTCGGCTCCGCAGCGTTCGGCCAGTTCAATCAGTCGGTATTCGTAGGCGCACCGTCGCTTCCGGGTTCCGTACCACCGCGGATCCTCGTCCTCTTTCGGCTTCGGCCAGGTGAAGTTGATGAAGGCGACCGGGCGGGCGAACTCGGCCCGGAACCCTTCGAGGTGCAGTTCGATCCGACCCCACGCTTCGACGAAGCCGACCACCGTTCGGGGATCGGGCCGGTGCAGCCGGCGAAGTATCTGGGGCGGAAACCGGTAGGCGTGATGCGCATAGAGGCCGCAGGTGCATTCCTTGCCGGGAACCCGGTGGTATCGGTTGTCGTGACGCACACAGACCGCGGCGGTCGCCCCGCCATGGGTCTGCCATCGCGCTCCCGTCGACGAGGACCGAAGCGAACAAAGCCCCATGTCCGTACGCCAGATGCGAACACCCAAGATCGTTCCCGCGATCAGAGGGGGGTTCGATATTCGGTTACCTTCAGGCACCGGCGGGCACCTTGGCCGGCCGCTTCTCCGGTTTGGGTTCGGGCCGCGGGCGGGCCGGACGCTCCGGGATCCGCTTTGGCTCGGCAGGTGCCGGGGTCTGGTCCGGCTGCTCGAGTGGCTCGACGATGATCGTGCGGGTCGGTCCGTCGGGAAAGCCGGCCCGGGTTCGACTGATGTCGCTCATTCCTCCTCCTTGCGGTTCGCTCACTTAAGAGTCGCTGC
>JAIBCJ010000215.1 GCA_019694145.1 Solirubrobacterales bacterium
GGCGCCCGGTTGGTCGAGGCGATCTCGGTCAGGATGCCGATCAGGCGCTCCTTGATCGCCGCGCCATCCGGCGGCACCGCTCCGGAATCGACCTCGTATTCGAGCTTCTCGACCACCTGGGCGGTCGTGGTCGCTCCGGCGTCGGCGAGGATCAGCGCTTCCTCGAGGCGCTCCCAGGTCTCGTCGTCGATCCGGTCGAAGAGGCTGGAACCGATTTCCTCGGTCAGCGCCCGGCGGCTCTTCGAGAGGCTTTCGCGAAGCCTTCGGAACGCGCCCATCTTCTTCGGCGCTTCCTCCTCGGCGGCGGGTGGCGGGGCGGTGTCGGGGACGGCGCGGTCACCGAGGTCGAGGATGTCGTTCCAGGTCGTGCTCACGGTTCGGATCTTGCCGGAATCGGGTTGCCGGTGTCAGAGAAGCGGTTACGCGGCTTCCAGCTGCGTGCCTTCGAGGGCGGTAACCCCCTTCGGCAGGCGACGGGAGATCACCTTGGTCACGCCGTCGCCACCCATGCTGACCCCGTAGAGCACGTCGGCCGCGTCCATGGTCAGCTTCTGGTGAGTCACGATCACGAACTGTGTGCGATCCGAGAAGCGGCGGACCAGTTCGAGGAAACGGTTGATGTTGGCGTCATCGAGGGCGGCCTCGACCTCGTCGAGGATGTAGAACGGGCAGGGCCGGGCGAGGAAGACCGCGAAGACGAAGGCCAGCGCGGTCATCGCCTTCTCGCCGCCGGAAAGCAGGCTCATCTGGCGCATGCGCTTGCCCTGCGGTGTGACTTCGAGTTCGACCCCGAAGTCGGATTCGCTCGGGGTGCGGGGGCCGTCCTCGTCCTCGATCTCTTCCGCTTCCTCTTCCCCTTCTGCTTCGGACCCTTCGGCAGCAGGCTGGGGTACGGGGCGCAGGTCAACCGAACGGAGCCGGCCGGAGCCACCGGGAAAAAGCTGGGCGATCATCTCTTCGAAGTTCTTCGCGGTGGCGGCGAAAGTCTCATCGAAGGAGCGCTTGATCTCGGCGTCGATGTCACGGATCACCCCTTCCAGTTCCCGCATCGCCCTTTCGGTGTCTTCCCGCTGGGCGACGAGTTGCTCGACATGCTCCAGCGCTTCCTCGTATTCCTTCTTGGCCAGCGGATTGACCGGCCCGAGGCGCTCCCGGCGGGTCCGCAGGTTCACCAGGCGCTTTTCGATCTGTTCGCGCTCTTCATCTTCGAGCGGTTCCTCGGGCTCGGGGATCTCGGTTTCGAGGATTCCCGAAATGCGAGCGAGCTCACCGGCCGCTTCTGCCTTGCGGTCGCCGAGATGGGCGGCTTCCACTTCCGCCCCGGTCACCTGCTCGGCCACGGCCCGCAGCTTCCCCTGGATTTCGACTTCCAGGTCCGAGCACTGCTTGAGTTCGGCCGAGATCTCGTCGGCGTCGCCCTGGTCCCCGATTACGGTCCGCTCCGCCCGGGCGACCCGGTCCCGAATCGCCTGACCGGTCTGATCAGCCGAGGCGGTCAGCGAAGTCAGGGCATCGCCCAGCTTCTCGACCTCGGCCATGCGCTCGCCCAGCCGCTCTCGATGCCTTTCACCGAGCAGGCTCTCGGCCCGGCGGGCGTGGGTTGTCGCCCTTTCGGCGCCCTTGTGGACGTCCCCCAGTGCCTTCAGCCGCTTGGCCTCCGGCCCCTCGGCCCGGGCCTGCCGCAGCCCCTCGGCCGCCGTGGCAATTCCGGCGTCGACTTCGGAGAGCTCTTCGACCAGCCGCCTGGCCCGCTCGCTGGCGCTGCCGCTCTCACCCACGTCGAGGGTCAGCGGAGCCAGCTCGAGCCGGAGGTCTTCCAGGCGGAGCTGAAGTCGCCGGCCCTGCTCGGCAATCCGCGACGACTCGATTGACACTTTTTCCTGGCCGGAACGCAGCCGGTTGAGGATGCCCCAGATCTCGGTTCGCTCGCGGTCCCTTTCGGCAAAGCGTTCCTCGGCGGCGCGGCGGCGCCTGGAAACCGCGGTCAGTTCGCCTTCGAGCCCGTCGCGGACCTTGCGTGCCTTTTCGGCGGCCGTCCGGGCCTGTTCCAGGCGGGCTTCGCCGAAGCGGAGATCCTCGGCGACCAGCCGGCTCTTCAGTTCGAGTTCCTGGCGTTCGATCCGGGCCCCGATCTCGGCCGAGTTCGCCTGCTGCTTGAGCGGCCTGAGCGCCTTGCGGGCCTCGCGCTCGACGTCGAGAGCGCGGTCGAGGTTGTCGCGGGTGGCGAGCAGCTTCAGCTCCGAGCGGCGCCGGCGCTTGCGGAACTTGCCGAGTCCGGCGGCCTCTTCGATCAGCAGGCGTCGCTCGCGGGGCTTGGAGTGGACGATCGAATCAACCCGGCCCTGGCTGATCACCGAATGCATCTCCCGCCCGAGGTTGGCGTCGGAGAGAAGTTCGATGATGTCCGACAGCCGGCAGCGGGCGCCGTTCATCCAGTAGCCGCCGTCTCCGTTTCGATCCAGCTTGCGGGTGATCGAGATTTCCGTGAACTCGTCCCCCAGTTGACCTTCGGCGTTGTCGATCACGACCTCGACCTCGGCCTCGGAGCGGGCGCCGACGTTCTTGCCGCCGACCGAAATCACGTCCTGCATCGAGGTGCCGCGAATCGCGCCCGGGCTCTGCTCGCCGAGACACCAGAGCACGGCGTCGGTGATGTTCGACTTCCCGGAGCCGTTCGGCCCGACGATCACGCTGACCCCGGGCGAGAAGGCCAGCTCGGTCTTTTCCGGGAAGGACTTGAAGCCCTTCATGGTCACTGAGCGCAGATACATGCGCCTTACAGATTGCCGGTTCCGCCGGACGGACGATTCCCCACCCCGGAACGCCTCAAC
>JAIBCJ010000093.1 GCA_019694145.1 Solirubrobacterales bacterium
GATTTCGTCTATATAGACGAAATCCATACCCACCTCCCCCGGATCGGGTCAGGTTGCGATCGAGATCGGAATTGGGTGCGCTATCCGCCGAAAAACCAGATCTCGAGGATGCCAACACCACTTGGCTTGAGCGGGTCGTGCACAGGGCGCTCCTGCGGGTGGCTGGCGAGGAATAAGCCGGGAAATGGCCGCGATCGTACGCGGGTACTTGAGCTGCCGTTTCCCGGCGTTGACGAAGCCCAGGCGCCCGCAGGTGCGTCCTGGGCGCGTTGCCCGGGGGGTTTACAGGTTGCCGAGCTCTGTGACTATGTCCTGGACGGTGCTCTTGGCGTCGCCGAAGACCATGGCGGTCTTCTCGTTGTAGAAGAGATCGTTGTCGATCCCGGCGAAACCGGCGGACATCGAGCGCTTGAGGACCAGCACCTGCTGGGCTTCGTCGACCTCGATGATCGGCATGCCGTAGATCGGGCTGGACTCGTCGGTCTTGGCCGCCGGGTTGGTGACATCGTTCGCGCCAATCACCACGCAGACGTCGGTCTGCGGAAGCTCGGGGTTGATCTCGTCCATTTCCTTGAGCTGGTCGTAGGGCACGTCGGCCTCGGCCAGCAGGACGTTCATGTGACCGGGCATGCGGCCGGCGACCGGGTGGATCGCGTAGTTGACCGTTACGCCCTTCTTCTGGAGCTCGTCGGCCATTTCCTTGACCGTGTGCTGGGCCTGGGCGACGGCAAGACCGTAACCGGGCACGATCACGACCGAGTCCGCGTAGGCGAGCTGGATCGCGGCGTCCTGGGCGTTCATCGAACGGTATGGCCGCTGTTCCTGGTCCCCGCCACCACCGGCCGAGGTCGAACCGAATCCGGAGAAGAGGATGTTGGCGACGGACCGGTTCATTGCGGTCGCCATTTCCAGGGTTAGGATCGTGCCCGAGGAACCGACCAGGGTGCCGGCCACGATCAGGGCGGTGTTGTCGAGGGCGATGCCGGCGGCCGCCGCGGATAGGCCGGTGAAGGCATTGAGCAGCGAGATCACGACCGGCATGTCGGCCCCGCCGATCGGCATGACCACGCCGAGGCCGAGCAGGGCGGCCACGACCAGCATGGCGATGAAGAGCGGCTGGCTCAGGTCGTTGACGTCGTTGTTGATGGCGAGGATGACCCCGCCGACCGCGAGCGCGGCGAGCAACAGGCCGTTGATGATCTTCTGGCCTGGCAGGCCCATCGGCTGGCCCGGGATCAGTTCCTGCAGCTTGGCGAAGGCGACGTTGGAGCCCCAGAAGGAAATCGAGCCGACAACCATGGCGAGCAGGGTCGGGATCATCACTTCGAGCGGCACCGAAGCGCTGACGCTGAAGTTCTTCCCGACGAGGAAGGTGAGGTTGTCGAAATCGAGCAGGAACTTGTGGCTGAAGCTGGCCTTGTCGGCGAGCACGTCACCGAGGTGGACCCAGTGCCGGTACTCGGACCATGCGATCAGGGCGATCGCGCCGCCGCCGAGGCCGTTGTAGAGCGCGACCATCTGCGGCATTTCGGTCATCTTGACCCGCTTCGAGGCGACCGCGCCGACGATCGTGCCGACCAGGATGCCGGCGATGATGATGCCCCAGTTGCCGATCCCCTTCAGGCAGAGCGTGGTGATGACCGCGATCGCCATACCGACGGCGGCAATCATGTTGCCGCGCCGGGCGGTGGTCGGGTGGGTGCCCTGCTTGATCCCGATGATGAACAGCGAGAAGCTGACGATGTAGAGAATCGCGACCAGCGACGAATCCGGCGCCAGCGCAGCGAGAAGCGGACTCACGAGCCGGCCTCCGTCGAGTCCGACGCAGAATCGGTAGCTGCCGGTTCAGCCGCGGGTTCGGGCTTTTTCTTCTTCGGCCCGAACATTTCCAGCATGCGGTCGGTGACCATGAAGCCGCCGACGATGTTGATCGTGCCGAAGACGATCGCGATGAAGCCGATCAGCTGGCCGAGGAAGTCATCGGAGTAGCCGACCACGATCAGGCCGCCCAGCAGGACGATCCCGTGGATCGCGTTGGTCTGCGACATCAGCGGCGTGTGCAGCGTGGTCGGAACCTTGGAGATCACTTCGAAGCCGACGAAGACCGCCAGCACGAGGATGGTTATCTCGGTTACGAGGTTCATCAGCGGGCGGTCCTCTCTCCGCGAATTTCACCCTGGTGGGTGATCGTCGCGGCATCGATGATGTCGTCCTCGAAGTTCAGGGTGAGACCGCCCTCCTCGGTGATCATCAGTCCGAGCAGGTTCTCGAGGTTCTTGGCGTAAAGCTGGGATGCGTGACCGGGCAGCTCCGAAGCGAGGTTCTTCGGGCCGACGATCTTGACTCCGTCCTTGACCACGGTCTGGCCGGGCTCGGTCAGCTCGCAGTTGCCGCCGGTCTCGGCGGCCAGGTCGAGGATCACCGATCCGGGACCCATGTTGGCGACACCGGCCGCGGTGATCAGGGTCGGCGCGGCGCGACCGGGGATCGCGGCGGTGGTGATGATCACGTCCTGCTTGGCCGCGTTCGCGTCGATCGCGTCGCGGACCTGCTGGTTTTCCTCGTCGGTCAGGGGACGGGCGTAGCCGCCCTCGTCCTCGGCGTCGGGAATGAAGTCAAGCTCGAGCGGGCGACCGCCCAGGGAGGCGATCTGTTCCCAGGCGGCGCGGCGGATGTCGAAACCGGTGACGATCGCCCCGAGACGCTTGGCCGTGGCGATCGCCTGCAGCCCGGCGACGCCGGCCCCGAGCACCAGGACGCGGGCCGGACGGATCGTGCCGGCAGCGGTGGTGAGCATGCCCCAGAAGCTGCCCGACTCGCGCGCGGCGATCAGAGTCGCGGCATAACCGGCCGCGGTCGCCTGAGAGGAAAGTGCGTCCATCGCCTGGGCGCGGGTGGTGCGCGGAATCAGTTCCATCGCCAGGGCGGTGACCCCGGCCGAGGCGAGGGCGTTGTTGGTCTCCGCCGAGGTCAGCGGCGAGAGATGGCTGATCAGGTACTGGCCCTGCTTCAACTCGCCGATCTGGGCGCTCGAAAGCGGAGCGACGTGAAGCACGAGATCGGCCGCGAGCGCGTCGGCATGCGAACCGACCTTCGCTCCCGCTTCCTCGTACTGGCTGTCTGGATGCCCGGCGACATCGCCGGCTCCGGACTCGATGACGATCTCGACGCCTTCCTTTTTCAGGAGCGATTTGACCGACTCGGGAACCAGGGCAACCCGGTTCTCGCCTTCAGCAGATTCTCTGGGTACACCGATCTTCATGGACAAGGCCGACTCAGATTATGGGAATTAGCCGCAGAGGGGATTCCCGACCGGCGGACAGCCGCCGGCCGGATCAGATCCTCTTGGTCAGTCCTGCGTCAGGGCGGCCAGCCGCTCGACGGTGTGCCGCATCTGATCGAGCTCCGGGTGGACCGGGGTCATGATCAGCCGGTCGATCCCCTTTTCGCGGAAGGCGGTCAGCCGGTCGGCCACTTCGGCCTCGGTCCCGATCAGCGAGACCGCGTTGACGAACTCGTCGGGCAGCGCCTTGAACGCGCCTTCCTTGTCGCCGGCCTGGAAGAGCTCCTGAACCTCGTCGGCGACTTCACCGAAGCCGAAACGGTGGGAGAGGTCAACGTAGAAGTTGGTCTTCTTCGATCCCATGCCGCCGAGGTAGAGGACCAGAGCCATGCGAACCATGTTCCGGGCCGCCTCGAGGTCACCGTCGATCGCGACCTGGACGGAAGGCGAGATTTCGAAGTCATCCCGCGTGCGCCCGCCGGCGGCGAGCCCCTTTTCGATGTGCTCGCCCCAGGCTTCCTCGAACTTCTCCGGACTGAAGAAGATCGGGATCCAGCCGTCGGCGACCTCGGCCGCGATTTCGACCGAACGGCGGCCGATCGCACCGATGAAGATCGGGATGTCGTTGCGCAGCGGCTTGAAGTTGAGCTTCAAGGGCTTGCCCTGGCCTTCGGGCAGGGGCAGCTGGTAGTGCTCGCCCTGATGGTCGAGCTTCTCCTCACGGGCGACGATCTCGCGGACCACCTCGACGTATTCCTTGGTCCGGCCCCAGGGCTTGGAGTAGGGAACGCCGTACCAGCCCTCGGAAACCTGCGGGCCCGAGGGGCCGAAGCCGAACATGAAGCGGCCGTTCGAGAGGTAGTCGATCGTGGCGCCGGCCATCGCGGCGGCAGCCGGCGGGCGGGCCGGGACCTGCATGATCGCCGCGCCGAGATTGATCTTCTCGGTCTGGGCGGCAAGCCAGGCGAGGACGCTGACGCAGTCCGATCCATACGACTCGGCCACCCAGACCGATTCGTAGCCGATGCTTTCGGCGAACTGCACCGCCTCGATCGCATCTTTTCCGCGGGGCCCGATGCCCCAATAACCGAGATACAGCCCAAGCTTCAGTGACATGCGGGCATCCTACCCGAAAGTACAAATTCTGTTTTTGTTCCAACCGGGCAAACCGGTAACAATCATTCCGTGACTGAAGCGGCCACCCAGGTACTCCCAGCCGATGATCCGGGCCGCGGCCTGTCCGGTTCCGAAGCGGCCGAGCGCCTGCGCAGCCTCGGGCCCGCCCAGCCCCACTCCTCGCGGTCGACCTCCAGCATCGTCGCCGGCAACGTCTTCACGCTCTTCAACCTGATCATCGGGATCTTCTTCGTCCTGATCCTCTCGCTCGGGCTGATCGCCGATGCGATCTTCGGAATGATCGCGATCGTCAACACCTGGATCGGCATTCGCCAGGAGATGAAGGCGAAGGAGACCCTGGACCGGCTGGCGATCCTGGTCGCCCCGCGGGCCGAGGTGATCCGCGATGGCCAGCCGCTGGAGCTGCTGGCCGACGAGGTGGTGCCCGGCGACCTGGTCCGGATTTCTCCCGGGGACCAGCTGGTCGCCGACGGCCGGATGACCAGCTCCCGCGGCCTGACCGTCGACGAATCGATGCTGACCGGCGAGTCCGATGCGATCGGCAAGTCCCCGGGCGACGAGGTCTTCTCCGGCAGCTTCGTGATCTCCGGTTCGGGCTTTTGCGAAGTGACCGCGGTTCGGGAGGAGAGCTATGCCGGGAAGATCGCCGGCGAGGCGAAGGCCTTCCGCCACCCGCCTTCACCGCTCCAGGAAGAGGTCAACCAGGTGATCCTGGTCTGCACATGGGTCCTGTTGCCGCTGGCCGCGCTCCTGATCGCGTCGCTGATAGTCCGCCAGGTCGGGCTGGTCGACGCCGCCCAGACCGCGACCGCCGGCCTGATCACCCTGATCCCCGAGGGCCTGGTCCTGCTGATGAGCGTGACCTTCGCCGTCGCGGCCGTGAAGATGGCCCGGCGGGACACTCTGGTCCAGCAGATGAGCGCGACCGAATCACTTGCTTCGGTTGACACGATCTGCGTCGACAAGACGGGCACCCTGACCGACGGCGACCTGACCGTGGTCGAGGTGATTCCGGCCAAGGTCACCGACCGCAAGCTCGCCGCCCGCGAGCTCGGCCGCTACGCCGCCAGTGCCGGTGACCGCAACCTGACCCTCGAGGCGATCGGCGAGGAGTTCCCGGCCGAGGCCGAAACGGTGGTCGGCGAGGTGGCCTTCTCATCCGAGTGGAAGTGGAGCGCCCTGAGCTTCGACGAAGGGGGTGCCCGCTACAGCCTGGTGCTCGGGGCGCCGGACCTGATGATCGGGGCCGGCGCGCTGACCCTGGATGAACCGCTCGCCGCCCGCCTGGAAGAAGAGACCGGTGCCGGCCGTCGGGTCGTGGCCCTCTGCCGGACGACCTCCCCGCTGCCGGCCAGCGGCCTCGACGGACACCCGGCCGGGCTCGAGCCGATTGCCCTGGTGGTCCTGCGCGAGAACCTCAGGCCGGGGGTCGAGGAAACCCTGGAGCTGATGCGAAGCGAAGACGTGGCCCTCAAGCTGATCTCGGGGGACGCCAAAGCGACGGTCACCGCGGTCGCCGCAGCGGTCGGGATCCCGACCGACGCCGGGGTGATCGAGGGTCCGGACCTGCCCGAAGACGAGGAGGAGCTGGCCCGGGTCGTCGCGGAAAACACGATCTTCTGCCGGATCCGCCCCGAACAGAAGCGCCAGCTGGTTTCGGCACTTGCCGAGTCCGGCGCCTATACGGCGATGATTGGTGACGGCGTCAACGACGTGCCGGCCCTGAAGAGCGCCCGGATGGCCGTCGCGATGGGCTCCGGCAGCCAGGTGACCAAGTCGGTGGCCGATGTGGTGCTGCTCAAGGACCAGTTCAGCCGCCTGCCGGAAGCGATCGCCGAGGGCCGCCGGATCGCCCGCAACATTCACCGCCTCGGCCGCCTCTACCTGACCAAGACCGTCTACGCGGCGGCCCTGATCATCCTGGTCTCGGTACCCGGCTTCACCTTTCCCTTCCTGCCGCGGCATCTCACCCTGGCCGCCTTCCTGACGATCGGCATCCCCTCATTCGTCCTCGCCCTCGCGCCGTCGGACGGGCCGCTCTACCGCGGCAGGCTGCTCAGGGCGCTCGGGGCCTTCGCGATCCCGGCCGGCCTGGCGACCGCGCTTTCCTCGATTCTCTCGTTCTTCCTCGTCGACATCGCCTTCGGCGGCAGCCTCGAGGATGGACGCACCGCCGCGACGACCACCCTGATCATCCTCGGTCTCTGCTTCGTGCTGCTTCTGGAGCGCGGCCCGGGCCGCGAGCACATCGCGATCCAGAGCTACATGCTGGCCATGGTCGCCGGGCTCGGAGCGCTGTTCGCCGGGATCCTGGCCGTGCCCCAGCTGCGCGAGTTCTTTGACATGACGATGCTAGGGGCCGAACAGTGGTTCATCGCCATGCTTTCGGCCGCGCTCGGCCTGGTCTTTGCCAGCCTGATGTGGCGCTTGCCCCAGATCCAGGCCTGGGAGGTTCCGGACGAGGATTCGTTCCCGCCCTTCGAACGAACCCCTCCCCCGGATAACGACCGCAGGCCAATGCCCGGTCCGACCCACCACCGGCCCCGGCCCGAGGAATCTCCCACCGAAGTGATCCCCGCCGAAGCCGACCTGCTGGACGAACCCCCACAAAACGGAGCTCCGACCAACCATTAGATATTTCTAGTGGGCGGAGCGGGTTCCGATTGGAGGTCCGGCGAAGACCGGACCGACTGCAGTCATTTTCGGACCCCGCCCGACTCGCAGTCAGGCCTCGTCGCAGGCGCCGTCGGTGTTCAGTGACTCGTAGATGCCCTGGGAGACGCTTTCCATCACCCGGGCCACTGTCTCCGCGTCTTCTTCATCGACCAGGTCGATGAAACCTTCGGTGAAGACCCGTTCGCGGACGGGCTGCATCCTGGCCAGAGTCTCGCGGCCCTCTTCGGTGATGACGAGGAAGGTGCCGCGGCGATCCGAGGGGCAGTAGGTGCGCTCGACCAGCCCCGCCTTCTCGATCCGGTCGACCAGGCGGGTCAGTCCGCTCTTGGTCACGTTGACCTTGCAGAGCAGGTCGCGGGGCCGGCTCGGCTCGGGAGCTTCGCTCAGCGCCAGCAGCACTCCGTAGAACCCGAGGTCGGGCAGACCGGCTTCGGCCAGTTCCTTCTCGAAGCGCTCCGAAAGCAGCAGGTAGGCGCTGCGCATTGACTGGAATGCGGCTTCGTGAGCCGATTTCGAGCCGGTCTCGTGCCCCGGGTCTTTTGCCGTCACCTGTGTCATAGAGCACATTGTAGCGCAAGTAGTTGACAGCGCAACTATTTTTGCTATGGTGTCCGTACAACAGTTGCTTACGCAACAATTTCTCAGTCAACTTGAATTGAAACGAAGGGAAACAAAATGAGCACCACCGAACAGGCAGTACGCATCGAGACCGGCACCTACGCCGTCGACCCCGTCCACACCCAGGTCGGCTTCGAGGTGAAGCACCTCGGCATCTCCACCTTCCGCGGCAGCTTCGGCGGCTTCGAGGGCAACATCACCGTCGGTGACGAGGGAATCGTCGCGATCGAGGGTTCGATCGACGTCTCCACCGTCGCCGTTCCCGAAGAGCAGCTGATCGGCCACCTGCTCAGCCCCGACTTCTTCGACGCAGAGAATCACCCCAAGGGCACCTTCGTTTCGACCGGCGTAAACCAGGTCGACGGCGAGACCTACGAGGTCACCGGCAACCTCACCCTGCGCGGCGTGACCAACCCGGTGACGCTGACCGTCGAGGTCGAGGGCGCCGGCATCGGCATGGACGGCAGCTCCGTCCTCAGCCTCAAGGCGAACGGTGAAGTCAACCGCAACGATTACGGGATCTCCTGGGGCGCCTCGCTCGACAACGGTGCCGCCGTCGTTGCCGAGAAGGTCCGGCTCGTCCTCACGGTCGAGGCCGTCAAGGCGGGAGAGTAACCATGAAGGTCCTCGCAATCGTCGGCAGTCTCCGCGAGAACTCGCTTTCGGAGCAGGTCGCCCGCGCCGCGGGTGACCTTGCCCCGGAGGGCGTGGAAGTCGGGATCTATGAAGGCCTGGCTTCGGTCCCGGCCTACAACGCCGATCACGATCCGGCTCTTGACCAGCCCGAGCCGGCTCCGGCGGAAGTCGAGGACCTGCGGGCACAGATCAGCGCGGCCGACGCCCTGCTGATCGTCACCCCCGAGTACAACGCGGGCCCTCCCGGCTACCTCAAGAACGCGATCGACTGGGCCTCGCGGCCTCACAAGGCCTCGTCCCTGGCCGGCAAGCCGGCGGCGATCGTCTCCCAGAGTCCGATGCCCTTCGGCGGGATCTGGGCGAACCAGGCGCTGCGCAAGTCGTTCACGATCACCGGCACCCCGACCGTCGAGCGCGAACTTGCGATCGGCAAATCCGACGAGAAGCTCGAAGACGGCCGCCTGGTCGATGACCAGGCCCGGGCCGACCTCACGGCCCTGATGGCCGAGCTGAACAAACTGGTCGCCGTGATCAGCGATCAGGAGCGAGAAGCCGTAGCTGCCTAGATAATCCCGGCATGAGCCGGACCGACCGCCCGCCATCCGGATGCGACATCGCGGTGGCGGGCGGCGGCATTCTCGGCCTCGCCGTTGCCCGCGAACTGGCCGCCCGCGAGCCTGACGCCCGGATCTGTCTGCTGGAAGCGGAGGGCCGGCTGGCCGCCCACCAGTCCTCCCACAACTCGGGCGTGGTCCACGCCGGGGTCTACTACGCGCCCGGGTCGCTCAGGGCGAAACTCTGCGTCGAGGGCGCCGGCCAACTCCGCGACTACTGCGCCGAGCGGGAACTCCCCTGGCGGGCGAGCGGCAAGCTGATCGTCGCGACCGGGGAGGCCGAGCTGCCCCGCCTGGATGAACTCGAGCGACGGGGACAAGCCAACGGTGT
>JAIBCJ010000216.1 GCA_019694145.1 Solirubrobacterales bacterium
GGCATTCGACGCCAGACCCCGCCATACCGTCCGAAATCGCTGAACCTGCCAGATCCCTGAAGCGCGGTAGCCGCGCTGGCTAGACCGGCGGAGTAAGGACCTTCAGGCCGAGGGATTCGGCCGCTTCGCGCTGGCGGTCGTCGAAGGTGACGAAACTGCATTCGGACGGGAGGATTCTGGCCGCCGCCAGGTGGATTGCGTCCAGGGTTCTCAAGCCGAAATCCCGACCGATGTCGACTGCCCGAACGAGGCAGTCCGCGTCGACTGCCACGAGAAAAAAGAAGCCCAGATCCCTGCTGATCCTGGCGTCAGCGACCTGCAAATCGTCTGCTTCGGGTACGGAGCGAGACAGCGCGATCGGTCCTTCCGCCGCCAGCAGAGCGGAACCACACCAATCAGGGTCGCTCGCCATGATTTCGCGAACCCACGGTGAATGCTCTTCCTCCTGGTAGCACTTGACCAGAGCCGACGAATCGAAGCACAACATCAGATCTTGTCCTCGCGGATCTCGTCCAGAACATCCTTCGTCGGACGCCCTCCTTTGATCCCTTGCCGTCGAGGTGGTCTGGGCTCGTTGACTCTCGGTCCGGGAATTACCCGACCGGTCCTGATCAGCTCTTCCAGAGTCATCTCACCAGACTCCGCGACGAACGGTGTCAGAAGGGCTTTCGGCTCTCCATCGATCGTGACGACCACAGCTTCACCGGCGGCAGCACGCTTCACCTGATTGCTCAAGTCCGCGCGGAGTTCCCTGATACCAATCCGATCCATATAGCGAGTGTACACGACGGTACACCCGAAAAACCGACCTTGCTCAGTCGGAGTTTGAAGAACCCGACGAGGCTTTTGAACCGGAGTCCGAAGAGCTCGACGAGCTAGACCCGGAACCGGAATCGGATGAGCCGGAACTCGAAGATCCCGAGTCGGAGGAGCCCGACGAGCTGGAGCTCGAGCCGCTGTCCTTCTTCGCTGATTCGGCTGCGGCCTTCGCCTTGTTGGACTTGCGGGTGCCGTAGTCGGTGTTGTGGAAACCGGAACCCTTGAAGTGGATCGCCGGTGAATGCAGCACCTTCTGGACGGGGGCGCCGCATTCGATGCATTCGGTCAGGGCGTCCTCGCTCATCGACTGCATGACCTCGAAGAGGTGCCCGTTTTCACAGCGGTATTCGTAAATCGGCATAGCGCGGCTGATTATCGCAGCGCGCCCCCGTTTCCGCCCCGATACCCGTCCCGGCTTGGCGGGACGATTGTCCATAACCTTTAGGACATGAGCGACTACGCCACCGACAAGAACACCGAAGTGACCATGGAAGAGATCGTTGCGCTGGCCAAGCGGCGCGGTTTCGTCTTCCCTTCTTCGGAGATCTACGGCGGCCTCGGTTCGACCTACGACTACGGCCATTACGGAGTTCTGCTCAAGAACAACGTCAAGAACGAATGGTGGAAGTCGATGCTGGTCGAGCGCGATGACATCGTCGCCCTCGACTCGGCGATCCTGCAGCACCCCAAGGTCTGGGAGGCCTCCGGGCACCTGGCCGGCTTCACCGACCCGCTGGTGCAGTGCCTCGGCGAGTGCAAGCGCCGCTGGCGTGAAGACCACCTGCGCGAGGCCAACGTGGAAAAGGGCGGTAACTACGACGACCCGATCGTCTGCCCGGAATGCGGTGGCGAGCTCTCCCCTCCCCGCAACTTCAACCTGATGTTCGAAACCCACATGGGCCCCGTCGCCGACGACGGCAACGCGGTGTACCTGCGGCCCGAGACCGCGCAGGGCATCTTCATCAACTTCAAGAACGTCCTCAACTTCGCCCGCAAGAAGCCGCCTTTCGGGATCGCCCAGGTCGGCAAGTCCTTCCGCAACGAGATCACCCCCGGCAACTTCATCTTCCGGACCCGCGAGTTCGAGCAGATGGAGATGGAGTTCTTCGTGCCGCCGGCCGACGCCCAGGAGTGGTGGGAGAAGTGGGTCGAGATCCGTCACAACTGGTACCTGGAGCTCGGCATCCGCCCCGACTTCCTGATGATCCGCCCGCATGAGGCGGACGAGCTCTCGCACTACTCGTCCGGAACCTCCGACGTCGAGTACCTCTTCCCGATCGGCTGGTCGGAGCTTGAAGGCATCGCCAATCGCGGCAACTTCGACCTGACCCAGCATCAGGAGCATTCGGGCGAGAAGCTCGAGTATTTCGACCAGCAGTCAGGCGAGCGTTACATCCCGCACGTGATCGAACCAGCCGCCGGCGCCGACCGGGCCGCCCTCGCCTTCCTCGTCGACTCGTACACAGAGGAAGAGGTCGAGGGCCGCAAGCGCACCGTGCTTCAGCTCCATCCCCGCCTCGCCCCGGTCAAGGTCGCGGTGATGCCGCTCTTCAACAAGGAGGGCATGCCGGAGACCGCCCGGGAGATCAACTCCGCCCTGCGGAAGGCCGGGATCCAGACCGAGTACGACACCGGCGGATCGATCGGCAAGCGCTACCGCCGACAGGACGAGATCGGCACCCCCTGGGGCATCACGGTCGACTTCGACACCAAAGACGACGGCCAGGTCACCCTCCGCGACCGCGACTCGCTCGAACAGGTCCGGGTCCCGATCGAGGGCCTTCCGGAGCTGATCGCCGGCAAGCTGGCCGAGCCCTGGAAGTCCCCCAAGCTGGGCTGAACCAATCGGTGAGGCGTGACTTCTTCGTCGTTATGACGAAAAAGCCGGATATCGCCGAACGGGAGCCTGGCCCTCCGGCTATTTGTCGTGGGCGAGCTTGCGGGCCAGTGCGGCGGCGAAGGCGACGCCCCCGGCGGCCTCCCGG
>JAIBCJ010000094.1 GCA_019694145.1 Solirubrobacterales bacterium
CGGTACCCTTGGCCCGGTTCGCCTTGTAGGCGCCGAAGCTGAAGGCATTCGACGGCTTCTTGAAGGTGAACCAGACCGGGGTCGAGTAGGCCTCGATCATCGTCTGATCGCCGAGGGCCCGGGTCAGCTCGAAGCCGTAGCGGCCCGACTCGGAGACGTTGAAGGTGTGGCTGTAACTGTCACCGGTGACCGTGACGGAATCAACCTCGATGCCGTCCTGCAGCAGTTTCAGCGTGTAGGGACCGGGGCGAACCGCGCTGGCCGCGCCCTCGACGGCGATCTTGACCGCGAGGCTCGATCCGGTAACCGAATCACCGGGAATCGCCTTGCCGCCCTGCGGGGTTGAGGCGGAGAGCTCGACGTCGGGGGCATCGGCGCCGAAGGGCTTCACGTAGGTGTGCCCGGCCTTGACCGCGTCGATCACGCCCTGGGTCGAGAGCTGATCGGCGTGGACCACGGTGGCTCCGCGGCCGACCGGGGAATCGGTGATTCCGGTCGCCCCGCCGCCCTGGTGGTCGTCACTGGAGCCGACCGCGGCGATGTGGGCACCGGTCGCGAGCGCATGTTCGTAGTACTCGATCGCGCTCAGGGTGAACGGGTTCATCGCCGAAGGCGCGTTCGCCGGCAACCCGGCCGGCCCGGTCTGGAGTTCGATCGAGCTGACCTTCGAGAAGTCGGTCTGCGCATCCGAGTAATTCCAGGCGCATCCGCGGCAAACCGCAGGAGCGTTCTGGTAGATCGTCGGGTGGTTGATCTGGGTCAGGCCGCCGCCGTCGAGCACCGACTGGAACACCGCCGAGGGATCGATCGGCCCGCGCTCGAGGGTCAGCTCATCGTCGGTCTCGACCTGGTTGGAATTGCCGTCGTCCCAGCGGTACACGGAGCTCATCCGGAAATCCGGGAAGTTGCTCGAGTAATGGGCGTTGGTGTGGCCGTTGTAGGTGGTGACCTCGATCCCGGGGATGATCAGCTTGCCGGGGTAGTTGCCTTCGTAGGCGCCGAGCACCTTGCGGGAGTTGTCGTTGTTGTGGTCGACGATGGTTATGAAGTCGAGGCCGCTGCCGCCCGAGGAGAGGTCGCCGAACCCCTTGGTGAAGGTCTGGCTCATCGGAGCGTTGCCCGGTTCCATCTCGCCGTGGGCGTGAAAGTCACCGGTGTACCAGCCGGCATTCGAGTTGGCGACATAGGGGGTGTAGGGATTCGCGATGAAGCCCTGGCCGGCGTTTTCCGACTTCCAGGCGGCGTCGGTGCTGGTCGTCACTTCGACCTTCCAGTCAACCCCGGCACCGTCCGGGTCGATCCAGCCGGCACCGAGTTCGACCGCCCACTTGCCCTCGCCGATCGGGCCGGGAGCATAGGCGCGGGTGGTGTAGCCCGGGACGTAGTCCTTGCGGACCGAGCTGCTGGCGTTGTAGACCGCTTCCGGGGAGTAGCCGTTCTCGCCGATACCGATCGTCTTGACCGCGCTGCCGCTCCAGCCGCGCCGCTCGGCCTGGGTCCAGGTGGTCGCTTCGGCCGGCTTCGCGTCGTAGACGCCGAGGTCGAGGGTCGGGGAGTCATCCGCCTCGCCGCCGGTGGCTTTCGCGTAGCAGTAGCGGATCTTCATGCCGGTGATTCCGCTGCTCACATCGAAGGGGATCTGGATGAACTTGCCGTTCAGGTCCGGCCCGAAGTGGCCGGAAAAAGTCTGGGTGGTGCCGCCGGACAGGGCGGTGTTGTTGCTGCCCCCGTTGCCGGTCGGCAGGTTGCAGTCAGCCGAAGCGGCGGCGGGCAGGATGGCGGCCGCGCACAGCATGGCGGCACCGGCAATTGCGAATCGGATTCTCCTCATTGGCTCAGGTTATTCCTGTCGGGGTCGGCGGTGGTCATCGGTTCGCGGCCGAGACGCTGAGCGTCTGGCCGGCTTTCAGTTTCGTGTTCACGTGGAGCACGCCGGTCTTCCGGTCGTAACTCCACGCCTTGCCCTTCTTCAGGCGTTTTCCGCCGGCCTTGACCGAACCCGGCCGGAAGGGGTGCTTCAGGGTCTTCAGCGAAGCGTCGAGGTCGAGTTTGACCTGGCCGGCGCCCTTCACCGTGAGCTTCCAGCTTCTCTTGCCCTCGCTCGAGCTGATCCGGCCGTGCTCGAGGTAGCCGGCCGAACTCTTGCCGCGCGGCAGGGCGATCAGGTGGAGCTTGCCGCGATTGTCGTCGAGGCCCGTGTAGGCCGCCCTGGCATAGGGCGCCAGGGTGTCAGTGTTGGCCGGCAGCAGCGGCAGCAGCGTTCCCGCCTTCGCCATCACGGGGATCTCCTCCAGCGGGGCGCTGGCCTTGACCTCGTGGCCGCCGCCGAGCAGCTTCGCCCGGCCGAGGTTGAAGCTGCCGTCGGCCTCGTCGTAGGAGACCGCCTGCCAGAAGTCGACCCACTTGCCCTTCGGCAGGTAGACCGCACGGGCGCCGGTGCCGGGGGCGAGGACCGGCGAGACGAGCAGGCTGGGCCCGAACATGTACTGGTCGTCGATCCCGGTCGCCCGTCGGTCGGTCGGGTTGGTCAGCGCAAGGTGGCGCATGACCGGCATCCCGGTCCGGCGGTAGGTCGCGTTGGCGGCCGCCAGGTACGGGTAGAGCTGAGTGCGAAGCTTGGCGTAGCGGCGCCAGACGGGCAGCGTTTCCGGCTCCCAGATCTGCGGCCGGGAGTCCATCGAAGCGCCGATGCCTTCCGCCTTCGAGCGCATCACTCCGGAGAAGGCCCCGAACTCGATCCAGCGGGCGAGCAGTTCGGCGTCGAGTTTCTGCGGCGAGAAGCTGAAGAAGCCGCCGATGTCGGAGCCCCAGTTGGAGACGCCCGAAAGGCCCATTGTCAGGGCTTCCGTGACCTGCGACTGGAGCCCGTCGAAGCCCCAGCCTGTGGTCGGGTCGCCGCCCCAGACGATCTGCGAGTAGCGGGCCGAGCCGGTGAAGCCGGAACGCACGAAGCTCACGATCGGCCGCTTCTTCGAGTTCGAGTAGCGCAGGCCGCCCCGGTGGTAGAAGACCGGGTGGAGGTTGTGCAGGCGCTTGCCGGGGATCCCGTCGAAGGAAACCGAGTCCGGCGGGGCGTACTCGCCGTAATCCTCCATCCAGCCGTCGTAGCCGGCGGTGTAGGCGCGATCGAGGATGCCGGCGTAAATCGGCTGGGCGGCCGGATTGGTGAAGTCGAGCATGCCGAGCTGGGTCACCCCGCTGCCGACGAAGGAATTGAAGGTGTAGGGGGTGCCGTCCTGGTGGCGGATGAAGGCGCCCTGCGAGAAGGCCTGATCGTACGGCCCGGAGTAGGAGGCGCAGATCGCCTCGCGGGTATAGGTGATCGCGGCCAGGCCACCGGCATGCAGTCCGGCGACACGGGCCTTCTCGGCCGCTTCCTGACCGAGGTCGGAACCGCAGGGCATGTAGCGCATGTGTGTCTCGACCGCGGAGACCGGGGCATCGGCGTCGCGCAGGGTCTCGACGTAATCGAGTTCGTTGGGTGAAGTGTTCTGGTGGCCGGTCTGGAACCAGGGGCCGAAGATCCAGGGTGCCCTCGGCTTAGGCTGGCGGCCGATCGCCCTGGTCATGCGCCGCAGCACCCCGGCCGGTCGGGGTCCGGCAAAGAAGCGCAGGGTCATCCGGCGGGCATCGGCCTCGAAGGACCATTCGCCCTTGCTCTCGGTTCCGAGCCGGAAGCGGCTGGTTTCGGCATTGCCGGCGAGCACGCCGTAACCGCGGGTGGAGATGAACCAGGGCATCGGGAAGTAGGTCGCGTCGGAGCGCTCACGCACTCCCCAGGACGGGACCGTGTTCTTGATGATCGGGTAATCGGTTTCCTGGTAGGGGCCCTCGCCCACGTAGCTTTCGACCTCGTTGCCGCGCTGGTTCACGTGGTCGGAGCGCTCGCCGAACCCGAGCAGCCGCTCGCTGTCCTTCAGGCCGAACCCGATCCCGATCGAGTCGACCGGTTCCGGGCCGCTGCCGAGAACTTCGGCGCTCAGCCGCATCGTCTCGTTGCCGATGTCGCGCACTTCGATCCTGATCTGGCGGCCGGCCGGGTCGTTGGTATTCAGGATCGACGGGTCGGGCAGGGCGACGGTATCGGCCAGCCGCGTGGCGTGGTACCAGACACCGCCCGAAAGAAAGCCAACCCGGCCGCCCGGGCGATTGCCGGTCGCCTTCGATTCATCGAGGCCGACGTCACGGGTGAACTGGATCCCGATCCTGCCGCTCGGCACCCCGTAGGAGGAGCCGAAATTGAGCCACTGGCCGAACCTGGCTTCGGCCGGCGCGGGCAGGAAGGCGGGCAGGACGAAAGCGGCGATCAGCAGGCAGGCGAATACGGGCAGGGAGGCGCGTGACGGACGGCAGGCAGCAAAATTCATGAGTTCTTCCAGAACACTACGACCAGGGCTAAGCTTCGGTCATGTCCAGTCTCAAGGGAGTATCCGCCGTCCTCGCCTTGCTCGTTCTCGGCCTCTTTGCATACGGATGCGGTGGTGACGACGGGGCAACCCAGGAGCAGCTCGATGCGGCGAAGGCCGAGGGCGCCAAGGAAGCCCGCCAGCAGGCCAGGCTGAACCAGCTTCAGGGCCAGGTCAAGCAGCTGCAGAAACAGTCGAAGCAGAGCTCGAACGGCAACTCCGGCAAGACAGGCGGCCAGGGCGACGGCTACTACCAGGACGCCGGTTCGGACGGTGGCCCGGTTTCGACCTGCGCGACCGGGGTGCAGGTCGGCCCGAACACTTCCTGTTCCTTCGCGATGAACGTGGCCGGTGAGTACGGCAGCAACCCCGGTGCTTCTACGATCAGCGCCTACAGCCCGGTGACCGGCGAGTACTACACGATGAGCTGCGGCTCCTGGAGCGGCGGTGGCACCGTCTGCACCGGTGGAAACGGCGCTGCCGTCTACATGCCTTGACCGGCCTGCGGCGGTTCGCGCTGGCCGGGCTCTGCCTTGGTCTGCTCCTGGCCGGTTGCGGCGGATCGGATGACCAGGCGACGATCAAGCCCGCCCCTGACCGCAGCGCCCGGATTTCGCAGCTTGAGCAGCGCAAACAGAACCTGGAGCTTCAGCTGAAGGCGCAGCGAAAGAAGGAGGCGGCGGAAGCCGAGGCGAAGACCGCCGAGGTGGGCGGGGACGCTGACGCGAACGCCCTGCTGACCGGCCTGCCCGGCGAGGCGGGCTTGGTCGTCGGCGCTCCCGGGGGTGGCGGGCCCGACTTCAGTGGAGGCTCGCTTTCCAGCGGCGATGCCTGGTCGACGATCAAGGTGCCGATCGCCGAGAGGGTCCTCGATGATTTCGGCGGGCCGGACGGGATCAGCCCGAATCAGGCGGCCAACATCGCGAGCGCGATCACCCTCTCCGACAATGACGCGGCCGCCTCGCTCTTTACCGACCTGGAAGGAAAACACGGCGGCCTCGAAGGGGCCTCGGCGGCAGTCGGGGAAATGCTCCGGCAGGCCGGTGACCGGGAAACCATCATTTCGACGGTGGGCCGGGACGGTTTCTCGACCTATGGCCAGACCGACTGGTCGCTGGAAAACCAGTTCCGGTACATGGCGGCACTGGCCGGAGGCTGCATCGGCAACGCGGGCAACCGCGCCTACCTGCTGGACCAGATGGCCCGGGTCGGCGGCAGCGACACCTTCGGGCTCGGCGCAGCCGGCTTCCCCGCGAGGTGGAAGGGAGGCTGGGGCCCGGGTACCGACGGCAAATACCTGGTTCGCCAGATGGGCGTGATGGTCGTGAACGGCAAACAGGTCGTGGTCAGCATGGCCGCGATTCCGGATGATGGAACCTTCGAGTCCGGCGCGTCGATGCTGAGCGCGATCGCGCGATCCGTCGCCTCGCGCCTGGCCGGCCGCGTTTCCGCCCCGACTGGCTGCTGACTGTCTGCCAGCCGGGGCAAACCGGAGCAAACTGGCGTATCGTCCGGGTATGGATCGCGAAACGGTAATCCGCGAGCTGAGGCTCGAGCCGCTGCCCAAAGAGGGCGGCATGTACCGGCGCAAGTTCAAGGACGACAACTCCAGCTCGATCTACTTTCTGATCGAACCGGATTCACCGACCAACCTTCACCGGCTCCCTTGGCCTGAGCTCTTTCACTTTTACGCCGGCGCCCCGGCCCGGCTGCATCTGCTCGGTCCCGAGCCCGGAGAAGCGAGACACCCGGTGCTCGGCATCGGGCTCGAAGAGGGCGAGCGTCCGCAGATGCTCGTGCCCGCCGGAACCTGGCAGGCGGCCGAGACGACCGGCGCCTGGACCCTGCTCGGCACGACCATGGCGCCGCCCTTCGACTGGGACCGCTTCGAACTAGGCAAGCGCGAGCGCCTGCTCAAGTACTGGCCCGATCAGCGCGAAGTGATCGAACGCCACCTCGCCACCTGAGCACCAGGCTCAGCCAACCTGGCTGAGATCGATTTCGCGCTTCAGGATCTTGCCGGTGGGGCCCTTGGGGAGCTCGTCGACGATCAGGATGTGGCGCGGGTACTTGTAGGCGGCGACGCCTTCCTTCGCGTGGTCGCGCAGCTCGTCTTCGGTCGCCGACTCGCCCTCCTTGAAGGCGATGATCGCGACGATCTCCTCACCGAGTTCATCGTGGGGGACGCCCATCACGGCGGCCTCGGCCACGGCCGGATGCTCGTAGAGCACCTCTTCGACCTCGCGGGGATAGACGTTGTAACCGCCGCGCAGGATCATCTCCTTCTTGCGGTCGACGATCGAGTAGTAACCGTCCTCGTCGACGGTCGCCATGTCGCCCGAAGCGAACCAGCCGTCGGCATCGATCGCTTTCTCGGTCGCTTCCGGCATCTGCCAGTAGCCCTTCATCACGTTCGGACCCTTGATCTGAAGCTCACCGACATCGCCGACTCCGAGCACATTGCCCTCCTCGTCGACCAGCCGCAGTTCCACATCCCTGATCGGGGTGCCGATCGTGCCGGCCTTTCGCTCCATGTCGACCCGGCCGAAGCAGGCGACCGGAGAAGTCTCGGAGAGGCCGTAACCCTCGAGGATCGGCGTGTTGAATTCGGCCTCGAAGGCGCGGATGATCTCGACCGGAAGGGCGGCACCGCCGGAAACGCAGAGGCGGAGCGAGCTGATGTCGTAATCGGCCCGGTTCGGCACCTGGAGCATCGCCGCGTACATGGTCGGCACCCCCTGAAAGATCGTCACCTTGTCACGCTGGATGATCTCCAGAGCCTTGGCCGGGTCGAACCTCGGCAGCAGGGTGAGCTCGGCCCCGGTCTTGATCGAGGCATTCATGGCGACGGTCTGACCGAAGACATGGAAGAGCGGCAGGCCGCCGAAGAAGACGTCCTCCTCGGTCGGGGTGAAGAGGTCGCCGATCGACTCGATGTTCGAGCGGATGTTCGAGTGCGTGAGCTCGGCGCCCTTGGGCTGGCCGGTGGTGCCGGAGGTGTAGAGAATGACCGCGGTGTCATCGGGCTCGACCTCGGCCACGCCTTCATAGGGTTCGATCCCCTGGATCAGGTCGGCCACGTTGGTCGGGTTGATCGAGATCACCTCGGCCCCGACTTCCTCGGCGGCTTCGATCGCGGCCGGTGCGAAGTCTTCCCAGGCGACCACGAGTTTCGCTCCGGAGTTGCCGAGGTAATGCTTGATTTCACGGGCGGTCAGCAGCACGTTCATCGGAACGACGCGCGCGCCCATCCGCAGGATCCCGTAATAGACCATCGGGAAATGGGGAACGTTGGGGAGCATGATCCCGACCCGGTCGCCGGCTTCGACGCCCTTGGACTGGAGCAGGCCGGCAACCAGCTTGCTCACCTGATCAAGCGCTGCATAGTTGATCTCGGTTTCGTCGAGGCGGATCGCGACGCGCTCGGGGAACTTCTCTGCGGACTCGGTCAGCAGCGTGGCCAGATTCGGATTCAACTCGGTACCTCTCCCGGGTAGTTCAACAGCGGGACAAAACCGCAATTTCCGGCCTGCCCTCTTAGATGGCATGCTACCCGGCATGAGCTTTTCGGAGAAGGTGGTACTGATCACTGGCGGCGCCAACGGGTTCGGCCGGGCGACGGGGGCGCGACTCGCGGGCGAAGGGGCCCATGTGGTGCTCGCCGACATCGAGGCTGAAGCGGGTCAGGAGGCGGCCTCCGAGATCGGGGCCGAGTTCATCCATTGCGATGTCCGGGACCCGGAAGCTAGCGTCGCCGCGGTCGACTTCGCGGTCGAGAAGTTCGGCGGGCTGGACGTGGCCTTTCTGAACGCCGGCATCTCGACCGGTTGCGGGCTGGCCGACACCTTCGATCTCGAGCTTTACCGCCGGGCAATGCAGATCAACCTCGACGGAGTGGTCTTCGGGATCAACGCCGCGGTGCCGGCGATGCGCCGGCGGGGTGGCGGTTCGATCGTCGCCACCGCCTCGCTGGCCGGACTGACCGCAGTGCCCTTCGACCCGATCTACGCGGCCAACAAGCACGGCGTGGTCGGCCTTGTCCGCTCCGCCGGTCCGGTTTACGCCCTGGAGAGCATCCGCATCAACGGCATCTGCCCCGGCTTTGCCGACACCCGGATCATCGATGGCTTCAAGGAGAACCTCGAAAACGAAGGGGTGCCGATCATCACGGTTGAGGCCGTGGTCGACGGGATCGTCGATCTGATGGCCTCCGATGAAAGCGGCGTCTGCCACTTCGTCCAGGCCGGCATGGACCCCCAGGAGTTCCGCTTCCGCAACATCCCCGGCCCGAGGGCCGCCGAGGCCTGAGCCGGCCTCCGCTTCAGCCGCGTGACTACCGGGCGCGTTTGTCCAGCATGTCCAGGACTTTGAGCACCGCCTCCTGCGCTCTCTCGGCAGGCCAGTGTTCCGGGTCTTCTATCGATGAGAGGTAATACCCCCTGAACGCAAGGAAAAGCGCATCGGCCAATTGCTTGTCTTGTCCCGCTTCTTTTGTCACCGCTAGGACGAATTGGTACTCGCTTTGCGCCTGTTCCTTCGCAGCGGCGATTTCCTCGGTTGCTTCCGGGGCGGTGCCGGCGAGAGCCTCTATCCATAGCCGGCGGATCGCGTCGTCGTAGTTGTTGGTCTGAAGCGACCAGCTTGCGAGAGCTCTGAGCTTGGACATGCCTTCGCGTCCATCGAGAGCCGCGGCAAGATCTTCATCCCAGTTGGTTGACACGAACGCAATCGCGTTTCTCAGCAGGTCGATTTGAACCGCCCCGGGTTTTGTGGAGACGGTTTTCATTGGGTGATTGATGCTGCTTGGTGTTGCTGTTCGAACTCTATGGGTGGCAGGTCTCCGCAGGCTCCATGGAGCCTGCGGTTGTTGAACCAGTC
>JAIBCJ010000217.1 GCA_019694145.1 Solirubrobacterales bacterium
GTGCCACCGGAGCGACCGGTTCGAGCGACGATTCGAACCCGGATGATTCGACGATCACCGCGACCCCGGCCTCGGGGGATGGCGGCGACGGCGGCGGCGGTTCGGCCCTGCCCCTGATCATCGGCCTCCTGATCGGCGTACCGCTGATCGCCGGCGGCGGCTACTACGCCTGGACCCGCTACCGGGTGCGTGACGAGGACCGGGACCGCCTCAAGACCGCTCTCAGCGACCGCAAGCCGACCGGTTTCTGAAGCCGCCGGCGGCCGTGATCAGCAGGCTGACCGCCAGCTTCGCGCCGATCCCCAGATAGACGGCGAGATTGACCACGCCCGGGTTCTCCGGCGCGTCGAAGCGCCGGTAAAAACGGCCCATGCCGCGATGAAAGGCGATCTCCTGCCGTAGCCTCCGCCGCCCCGGGCTTGATCCGCCCTTGACGTGAAGGGCCTCGCCCGCCGGTTCAAAGAAGACCGTCCAGCCCGCATCGTTGAAACGCCGGCACCAGTCGAGGTCCTCCATGTAGAGCCAGTAGCCCGTATCCAGCGGGCCGACCTCACGGACGGCTTCCCGGCGGACCAGCATGAAAGCGCCGTTCACCGCGTCGACCGGGCCTGGTTCGTTTTCATCCAGCCAGGTTGCCCGGTACTGGCTCAGCCGCTCCGGTGCGCCGGGCATGCGTCCGAGGCCGGTGAAATGTGCCAGCGCCGCAAGTGGCGTGGGGAAGGACCGCTTGCTGGCGTGGTCGAAGGAACCGTCGGCAGTGACCAGGCGGACTCCGACCATGCCGATTCGCGAATCGGAGTCGAGGCGCTCGACCGCGGCGTCAATCGTTCCCGGCCGGACTTCGGTATCCGGGTTGAGAAGCAGGATCATGCGGCAGCCCGGGTCGTTCACGGCATCTTCGAGAGCTTCGTTGTTGGCCGCGGAGAATCCGACGTTGGCCATCCGGATCAGCCGGACTTCCGGAAATTCCCGTTCGACCATGTCCGGCGTGTCATCCGGAGAGCCGGAATCGACCACGGTCACCCCGGTCGGCACCGCCGGCGGGTTTTCTCTCAGGGAACGGAGGCAGTTTCGAAGCAGGCCGGCGGCCCCGTGACTGACCACCACCACCTCGAGTTCGGAACTCAAAAAGTGCCTTCGCCGTGAATCACGGCGCGCGGGGTGCGGAGCAGGATCCTGATGTCACCGGTGATGGTCAGGTTCTCGACGTAATCCCGCTCCAGGGCCAGCCTTTCCTCGAAGGTGAGACCCCCGCGCCCGGCCACCTGCATCGGTCCGGTCAGGCCTGGCTTGACCCGCAGCCGCTGCCGTTGCCGCTCGTCGTAGAGGGCGACCACCGCCTCTTCCTCCGGGCGGGGCCCGACCAGTGACATGTCGCCCTTCAGGACGTTGATGAACTGCGGCACCTCGTCGAAGCTGGACCGGCGCAGCCACCTGCCGATCCGGGTGACCCGCGGGTCGTTGGCGATCTTGAAGGCGGGCTCATCGAGCGCGTCGAGATCGATCAGCGAATCGAGCTGTTCCTCGGCGTCGGCGGTCATCGTCCTCAGCTTGTACATCGTGAAATGCGTGCCGTCGCGCCCGATCCTCACCTGGCGGAAGAACACGGGCCCCGGCGAGTCCAGCCTGATCATCACCGCGGCAAGGGCGAGGAACGGCGCGGTGAGGGTCAGCATCGAAACCGAAACGATCAGGTCCATCGCCCGTTTGATCGCCATGGTCGAACGGGGCGGGTCGCCGAACTGGAAGTCCAGCATCGGCACTTCGGCGATCCGGTTCAGTTCGGTCCCGGGCCCGAGCACGGTCTGGTTGGCCGGGACCATGGTGACCGAGACCCGGGCGGCCCGGCAGGCGGCGATGATCTCGCCGGCGTCGCGCGAGCTCAGGTCGTCATCGGCGATTACGACCCGGTTGACCCGCTGGTCGGCCGCGATCGCCTCGAGGTGTTCGGGCCGGCCGAAGTACCGGGCGCCGGCACTGGCCGGTCCGGAGACGTCGCCGCCTTCCGAATCGCCGACGTACCCGACCAGGTCGAGATGATCGCCGCCCTGAACGATCAACCGGTTGGACACCAGCCTCGCTTTCGGTCCCGAACCCACGACCAGGGTCCGTTCCGGCGGGGTGACCTGGCGGTACAGCCAGCGGACCAGGCTGCGGAGCAGGATCGCCACGAAGAAGGCCACGGTTCCGATCACGACCATGACCGAACTGGTCAGGTGCGCATCGAGCATGCCGGTGATCGCCCATGCCGCCGCGATCGTGATCGCCGCCGTGGCCAGGAGCTCCGGCAGTTCGTCGAGGGTCGAATGCCGGATCCGCCGCGGGTCGCGGTCATAGAGGTTGTCGACCTTGGCCACGAAGATCCAGATCGGGATCGCCAGCAATGCCCAGATCGTTTCGCCGCTGTTCAGCGAACTCCACTGGTCGGCGACCAGGACGCCGATGCCGATCGCCGTCGCGTCGGCGATCGCCAGTCCCCAGCGACGGAAACGCTGCAGCTGGCGGACCTGATCGATGGTGGCCGGCCGCGCAGCATCCTGACCTTCCAACACTTCGGAGGTAGCTGATTCTCCGTGTTCGGTTCTGGAGCCGGACTGAGTCACTGGTTATTCAATTCTCCCAGACCAATAAACACGAAACAGACGGATGGGTGCGGTTTCCCGGTCCGGGTGGGCGGGGGCGTAGCATCAGGGGTTTAGCGATGCCTGAAAAGCCGACCGTGAAATCACCTCCCCGGGACCCGCTCGCTCCCTTCAGCGACGATGTCCGACGCTGGTTTTCGGCTTCGTTCGAAG
>JAIBCJ010000015.1 GCA_019694145.1 Solirubrobacterales bacterium
GACCGGGGCATCCTGACCAAACGAAAGCCGGGCGCTCTGGAACGCGGAATCAGTTCCGCTGCGAGGCGAATCCGGGGTCAGGCATTCGAGCCCGACGCCAAACAACTGATCATCGATCCCGCCGCCTCGAGCGAGGACCTCGGGTGGGTCCTCGAAGCCTGGGCCGGCAGGTAGCCACCACAAAAGGCCGCCGGCGCCCCGCCGCGGGCGATCGCCTTGTCTGCGGCCCCCGATCGGTAGCCTGCAGGGGTAGTGGCATCGAAAAGACAGATATTCGTCGGCCGGGTACCGGTGGGCGGCGGAGCGCCGGTCGCGGTCCAGACAATGACCAAGACCGAGACCGCCAACCTCGAAGCGACGATGGAGCAGATCAACACGGTCGCCGAAGCCGGCGCCGACATCGTTCGGGTCGCGGTTCCCCGTGACAAGGACATCGAGGCGCTGAAGACGATCGTCAAGCAGTCGCCGATCCCGATCATCGCCGACATTCACTTCAACCACACCCTGGCCCTGAAGGCAATTGAGGCCGGGGCAGACTGCATCCGCCTGAACCCGGGCAACATCGGCGGCCGGGAAAAGGTTGCCGAGGTCGCCGCGCTGGCCAACAAACGGGGCACACCGATGCGAATCGGCGTCAATTCCGGTTCGCTGCCGAAGCACCTCCACGCACTGGAGCGCGAAGACCCGGTCGAGGCGCTGGTCACCGCGGCGGTCGAATTCGTGGACCTGATGGAAGGCCTCGACTTCACCAACTTCAAGGTTTCGATCAAGTCGACCAACGTGCCGAACACGATTGCCGCCAACCGGCTGCTCTCGGCGAGGATCCCCTACCCGATCCACCTCGGCATCACCGAGGCCGGCACCAAGTGGTCCGGTTCGCTGAAGAGCGCGGTCGGTCTGGGTGCGCTGCTCGCCGATGACATCGGTGACACGATCCGGATCAGCCTCTCGACTTTCCACGCCGAAGAAGAAGTCAAGGTCGCCTGGGAAATCCTCAAGGCACTCAAGCTGCGAGAGAAGGGCCCGGTGCTGATCGCCTGCCCGACCTGCGGCCGGCTCCAGTTCGACATGGACGCCGTGGTCGCCGAAGTCGAGGCAAGACTCGAGACCTACGACGAGCCAATCGAGGTAGCCGTGCTCGGCTGCGCGGTCAACGGAATCGGCGAGGCCAAGGGTGCCGATTTCGGAATTGCCGGAGCCAAGAACGAGGGTGTCGTCTTCGCCAAGGGCAAGGCGATCAAAAAGGTGCCGACTTCACAGCTCGTCGAAACGCTCTTCGAGCAGATCAATCTTTCGCTTGAACGCGACGGCAAGGTCGAGTTCGACGAGAAGGAATCGGCCGAAGGCGAAGCCTGGGTCAAGAAGATCGAGGATGAGAACGCCGGCGATCTGACCCCGGAGAAGATCGCGAAGATGGAGCATGAGGCTTCGCAGAAGGCGGAGAACGACAAGCTTCTGGTTGACGAAGAGGTATCACCGACCGCCGGTCGTCGTTTCACCCGAGCCTGATGCTGGGGGCGGGGGCTGGCAGAGATTGCCTCCTCGGCCCGAAACGTCGTCGGCACCCTCTGCCAGTCCCCGCCCGACCGGAATTGCGGTAGATGCCGGAGGGTCCTTCCAAGACTGCTGAATACGTCGCCACGTTTCGCGCGGTGGAATCGGCGCGGCCCGAAGGGGAGAGGCTTTTCAGTGACCCCTACGCAGCGAGCTTTCTTGACGGGAAGTTGAGGTTGGGGGCGGCTTTGGCCCGGAACGGGATGGGGCAGAGGCTGGTTTGCCGCTATATCGACCGGAACTGGCCTGGTTCGCGGCCTTCGGCGGTGATCCGTACCCGGCTGATCGACGATGCGGTCACCGCGGCGATCGAGGGAGGGGCGGAGCAGCTGGCGATTCTCGGGGCCGGATACGACACCAGGGGTTTGCGGCTGCCGGCGGCCAGGGAGATACCGGTCTTCGAGCTCGACCAACCCCCGACGCAGGAGCGCAAGAAGCAGAGACTGAGAGCACGGGACGGCGATCTTCCGTCGAACGTGACCTACGTGCCTTTTGATCTGCTCGACGAGGGGGTCGGCGCACCACTGGAACGGGCAGGGTTCAGGACCGGCCTGAAGTCGGTCTACATCTGGGAGGGGGTACTGAGCTACCTGACACCGGAAGCGGTGGACCAGACCCTGGCCTGGATCACGGCCTCGGGAGCACCCGGAAGCAGGCTCGTCTACACCTATGTCGACGTTGCCCTCCTCAAGCAGGGAGGCGAGGACGAGCCCCCGTGGAGCAGTCAGGTGGCAAAGGTGGGGGAGCCGTTTCGCTACGGCCTGGATCCGGCGAAGATGGATGCCTTTCTGGGCGACCGAGGCCTGAAACCGGTCTGGGACCAATCGACCCTGGAGGCGATCGCACAGCACGCGGTGCCGGGTGGCCGGAACGCCCCGGGCTTCTACCGGGTCGCAGAGGCCGAAGTCCTTCCCGACAGATAGGCTCCGACCTCGATGACGAGGCTCTCGCGCACACTTCTGCCTACCCTGAAGGATCCGCCCGCCGACGCCGAAGCGGTGAGCCACAAGCTGCTGGTTCGGGCGGGAATGATCCGGCAGGTCGGCGCCGGCCTCTGGACCTATCTGCCGGCCGGGCTTCGCTCCCACCGCAAGGCCGAGCAGATCATCCGTGAGGAGATGAACCGGATCGGCGGTCAGGAAATCTCGATGCCGATCCTGCAGCCGGCCGACGCATGGCAGAAGACCGGTCGCTACGGGATCGAAGAGATGTTCAAACTCGAGGACCGCAAGGGATCGCCGATGGTCCTCGCGATGACCGCCGAGGAATGCGTGACCGGCCATGTCTCGCGCGAGGTCCGCTCCTACCGCGACCTGCCCCAGCTGCTCTACCAGATCCAGACCAAGGAACGGGATGAACCGCGCCCCCGCGCCGGGGTGCTCCGGACCCGGGAATTCATGATGAAGGACGCCTACAGCTTCGACCGCGACGAGGCCGGCCTGGACGAGACATACAACCTCTGCATCGAGGCATACGACCGGATCTATGACCGGTCCGGCCTGCGCTGGTACCGGGTCGAAAGCGACGTCGGAATGATGGGCGGCTCCGGAGCGCATGAGTACATGGCACCCTGCGGGGCCGGCGAAGACACGATCGCCCTGGCCTCCGGGTACGCGGCCAATCTCGAGGTCGCATCCGCCAATCCGCGTCCGGTTCAGGGCGGCGAGGAACTGCCCGCCCCGGTCGAGGTTGAAACTCCCGGCCTGAAGACGATCGAGCAGGTTTCCGGATCGCTCGGGCTCGACCCCGGCGCCCTGATCAAGTCCGTCGCCCTGGTGACCGACGAGGGTGAATTCGTGCTTGCCCTGATCCGGGGCGATCATCAGCTCAACGAGATCAAACTCGCCAACGCACTTGGCGTTCAGTCGCGCCCGGCCGGCGAAGAAGAGATCGCGGAGAAACTCGGCCCGGCCGGGTTCATCGGCCCGGTCGGTGCCTCGGTGCGGATCCTCAAGGATCGCGCGGTCACCGGTGGCGGCCTGGTCGCCGGAGCCAATCGCCCCGACCTTCATCTGAAGGGGGTCGAGCCGGGCCGGGACTTCGCCTTCGAAGAGGTTGACATCCGCACCGTGGTCGAAGGCGACACCACCGATGACGGCCACTCGATCACCCTCGAGCCGGCGATCGAGATCGGCAACATCTTCAAGCTGGGCACTCGCTACACAGAGCCGCTCGGAGCCACCTTCCTCGATGAGAACGGGGAGGAGAAACCGGTGATCATGGGCTGTTACGGGATCGGACCGGCGCGGATCGTGGCTGCCGCGGCCGAGCAGTATGCCGACGAGAACGGCCTTTCCTGGCCGGTCAGCCTGGCACCCTGGGACATTCAGCTGGTGTCGCTTTCGAAATCCGACGAGCCGGAGCGGGTCGAGGCGGACCGGCTCTATGAGGAACTGCTCGAGCAGGGCTTCGACGTGCTCTACGACGACCGGGACGCAGGGCCCGGCCAGAAGCTGACCGATGCCGAGCTGCTGGGCTGTCCGCTCAGGGTCGTGGTCGGCCGGCGAGGGCTCGCCGACGGCATCTACGAAGTCAGCGAAAGGCGGAGCGGTGAAGTGCATCGTGTCCCGGTCGAGGGTGGTGCCGCCGGTATTGCCGGGCTGTACGCAGCGATCTCCGGATCGGACTGATGGGGGACTCCGCTCCCTTCGGCAAGGGCAGGGTCCGCAAACTTTTCGGTCTCGACCGGACCGGGGCCGAACCGGCCCCGACCCGGGCCGGGCAGCCGCTTCGGCCGTTCACGATCCCCAACTTCATCGGCTACCTCCGGCTGCTCGGCATCCCGCTCTTTCTCTATGTCGCCTTCAGCTCGGATGACGGTCGCGACTGGACCGCCGCACTGCTCTTCTTCCTGATCGCCGGGGGCGATTACGTCGACGGCTTCCTGGCCCGGGTGACCGGTCAGTACAGCCGCCTCGGGGCCCTGATGGACCCGGTGATCGACCGGCTCACGATCTTCTCCGGCCTGGTCGTCTGCTGGCATTTCGAGTTGCTGCCGCGCTGGCTTCTGGCGCTGCTTCTGGTCCGGGAACTGGCCACCCTGCTGCTGGCCCGCTGGGGGCTCTCGCACGGGGTAGACATCGAGGTGAACTGGTTCGGCCGGGTCGCCGTCTTCCCCGTGATGGGCGCCCTGTTCCTGGCCCTGATCTGGGACAGCTGGGTCCCGGCCGTGATGCTCGGCGTCGGCGTGGTTCTCGGAGTGATCGCGACCTGGCTTTACGCCAGGGTGGGCCGGGACCGGATTCACGCCCTGGAAGCAGCGGCCAGGCCGGAAGAAACCGCCCAACCGTAAAGCCTGAGTTGAAGGTTAGGGTCGGCCCCTATAATGGCCGCTATGGCGACCCATTGCCCCGAATGCGGATTTGTCAACCCCGAGGCCGCCAACTACTGCCAGAAGTGCGGAACCTTCATTGGCCGCCGCGAAGGGGGAGACGTACAGGGAACCTCGACCTACCAGGTCGGGGAAACCGGCGAGATCGAAGCAGTCGACATCGACGCCGAGGTTGAACGCACTGGTGCCGCCCTGGTCATCCGCAGCGGCGGCGGACGGGCCGGAGAGACCTTCCCGATGGAAGAGGAACGGGTGGCGATCGGTCGCAGTCCCGATGCCGGCGTCTTCCTCGATGACGTCACGGTTTCCCGCAATCACGCGCTGCTGGTTTCCCGCGGAGACGGCACCTACATCGACGATCTCGGATCGCTCAACGGAACCTATGTGAACCGCAAGCGCATCGAGTCCCAGCGGCTCGAGGACGGCGACGAGATTCAGGTCGGTAAGTACAAGCTGACCTATCTGGAGAGGTGAGATGACGCTGAGCGAACAGAACCTCGCCGAAGGCACGCCGATGGCTCCGAGGCGGCCCCGCAAGGCCCTGACCATCGGGGCGGTGGCGAAGCTGCTCAGCAAAGAATTCGATGACGTTTCGATCTCGAAGATCCGCTACCTCGAGGACCAGAAGCTGGTCACTCCCAGGCGCACGCCGGGCGGATACCGGCTTTACAGCCAGGCCGACGTCGACCGGCTCCGCACCGTGCTGCGGCTCCAGCGCGACGAGTTCCTGCCGTTGCGGGTGATCCGCCAGGAACTTGCGGCCGGCCCTTCGGTTACCGGGCTGTCCGGCAACTCATCGAACACCGCCCGACGGGCCAAGCTGATCGGCACGACCAGCTCCCGGTTCACGGTGGAAGAGGTAATCGAGGAGACCGGCGCCCGGGCCGAATTCATTCGGGAACTTGCAGAATTCGGTCTGGTCACTCCGCGCAGCGAGAACGGCAGGACCGTGTACGACGAAACCGACATGGAGATCGTCCGTGCGGCGAATGAGCTGGCCCGCTCCGGGGTCGGCGCCCGCAACCTGAAGCTCTTCAAGACCTCGGCCGACCGCGAGGTCAACCTGATCGAAACCCTGCTGGCGCCAAAGCTTGCTTCCCGCAACCCGCAGCGTCGCAAGGAGGCGGTCGAAAGCCTCGAGCGGATGGCAACCGTGCTGAGCGAGCTGAAACACGCCCTGCTGGTGCGTGACCTGCGCCGACTCGCCGACAGCTGATCCAGGCCGTGCCGACGGTGACCCGAAAGAAGGCTGTGGCGGCGACGCCGGAGAAGGTCTATGACCTGATCAGCGATCCGTCCCGCCTGGCCGACTGGTGGCCGAGGGTGGTTCGGGTGGAAGACATCGCCGGCGGACCCGGGGCCGCGAGAACCCGCTGGACAAGCGTGCTCGGTGCCGATTCCGGCCGGATGCTCCGGCTCGACTTCCGCTGCTCCGGCGCGACCCGGCCCGAGCGCTACGAATGGGAACACGAACTCGAAGGAACCCCGTACGAGTCCCACCTTGCCCGCCAGGCGATCGAAGCCCGGATCACCGGCGACGGTGAGGGATCGCAGGTGAGCCTCACCTCGACCAACGTTCTGCGGGGAACCGCGAAGATCGCCGGCTTCTCGATGAAGAAGGGCCAGCGGGAGCTGCTCGATGAAGCGCTCGAATCCCTCGCCGAGACCCTCGAACCGGGCGGCGGGTCTTGACCGAGCCACGGCGCGACAGCCGCTGGTGGGGCTGGGGCGACCCGGATGTGCCGACCGAACTTGGCGAAGCCGCGGAGCGGATGCTTGGCGAACGTGGCATCAGCACCGGCGCCGACGCCTCGCCACCGGAGATCGACCGGGTTGAGATTCCGGAAGCCGTGCCGGTCGATGAACGTGTCCTGAGCGCTGCCGGTGCCGAAAACGTGTTCACCGGGAACGAGGACCGGATCCGCCACGCCAACGGCCAGAACTATCTCGACCTGCTCGAGTTGCGCGAGGGCCGGCTTCAGCACGCTCCCGACGCGGTGATCGTCGCCGACTCCGGCCCGCGGATCGCAGCGATTCTCGAGGCTTGTGCCTCGGCCGGAGTCGCGGTGGTGCCCTTCGGCGGCGGCAGCAGCGTGGTCGGTGGCGTTACTCCGCTGAAGGGCGATCACGAGTCGGTGATCAGTCTTGACCTCGCCGGGCTGAGGGGAATCGAAGTTGACGATCGCTCGCTGACCGCGAAGCTGGGGGCGGGCCTGCGCGGCCCCGAGGCCGAAGCCCTGCTGGCCGAACGCGGCTTCACCCTCGGGCACTATCCCCAATCCTTTGAGTACGCGACGATCGGCGGTTTCGCCGCCACTCGCTCGGCCGGCCAGTCATCGAGCGGCTACGGTCGCTTCGATTCACTGGTCAGTTCGATCCGCCTGATCACGCCGGAGGGGGAACTCTCGACCCTTTCGACTCCCCACACCTCGATCGGGCCGGCCCTGCGCGAGGTCGTAGTCGGTTCGGAAGGAATCCTCGGGGTGATTCCCGACGTGGACGTAAGGATCCGGCCTTTGCCCGCCGCCCGGCGCTACGAGGCCTGGATCGTCGAAGACTTCGAAGCCGGTTGCGAGATCGTTCGCGGGCTGGCCCAGGCGGACCGGCTGCCAACCATCATCAGGGTTTCCGACGATTCCGAAACCGAGGTCAACCTGGCGATGGCCCTGCCTTCCGGCGCGGCCGGTTCACTTTTCCGGCGCTACCTGAAACTGCGGGGCCGGGAGGGCGGGGCGCTGGTTATCACCGGCTACGAGGGCAGCCCGGCCGCAGTTCATCGCAGCCGCTCCGACGTGGCCCGCGAGATCCGCAGGGGTGGCGGGGTCTATCTGGGCCAGGCGGCCGGCAAGGGCTGGGAGAAGGGCCGCTTCCACGGGCCGTACCTGCGCGAGGCCCTGCTGGAGCGGGGCGTCCTGGTCGAGACGCTCGAGACCGCCCAGCAATGGAGTGGCCACAGGAACCTCTACGAGACGGTCCGCGCGGCCCTGAAGAGCGAACTGGCTGCGAACGGGATGGAAGGCATCGTCATGTGCCATCTCTCGCATGCCTACCGCGACGGCGCTTCGCTCTACTTCACGGTGATCTCCACCCAGGGGCCGGACGGCGGGGCGGCCAACTGGCCGAAGGTGAAGCGTGCGGCCTGCGCGGCTATTCAGTCGGCCGGGGGGACGCTCTCACATCACCACGCCACCGGCCGTGACCATGCGCCCTGGATCGAGGGGGAGATCGGAACCAGCGGAATCGAGGCCCTGGCCGCCCTCAAGGAACGCTTCGACCCGTCCGGCATCATGAACCCCGGCAAGTTGCTTGATGCGAGCCGGGCGGGGTCGGACCCGCCCTCCCGGTAGCGCTATCCCGACTGGCTCTGGTTTGCGGTGCCGTTGCAGACCGGGACGATCGTGTCCTTGGCCTTCTGGGGCATGGAGATCGCGCCTTCAAGCACGGTCTGGCCGGTGTACTCGGGAAGCTTGACCTTGCTGTTTTTGGTCGGGCTGGCGTCCTTGAGCGCCTGATCGAACTGATCGTTGTCGGCTCGGGACACCCGCAGGGTGGGGAAGAAATCGGAGGCGATCAGGCAGATCACCGCGTTGTTGAGCGGTCCGATCTGGCCGGTGATCGCCCCGGACTTGCCGACCTTCTGGGCATAAATGGGAAAGGCACCGGTCGAGCCGTAAAGCCAGATCACGTAACCCTGGCCCTTTTCATTCGGCTGAAGTCCGGAGATGTCCACGTTGGCCGCCAGCGAAGTTCCGGAGAAGCCGAACTGAACCTGGCCCGAGCCCTGTTCGTTGCCGACCGGCTGGAGTACCGCGACGGTGGGTGCGGCCTCGGGGCCGTTCTTCTCGTCATCGCCGGAGCCGCCGCCGAAGACCCCGGTCACCAGAAGGATCACGACCGCGGCCAGCAGGGCGGCGCCAAGCAGCACCGCGATCAGGCGTCGCTGGTGACTGGTGATCGAGGAGAAACCGCCGGAGCGACCCTGAGCGCCGGCCGGGTCTGCGGCGGGCCCGGTCTCTGGCGCCGCGGCAGCGACCGGTGCGGGGGGCTTTGTTGCCGGCTTCGGCTTGCCACCTTCGGCCGATCCCGGACGCGGCAGTTCGGCCCCGGGGACGAGCAACCTGAGCTGATCGGTGATCGACTCCGCCCGTTCGGCAAGGGCGGGGTCCGATGAAATCCTGTTGCCGACGTCGGCCCGGCCGATCGGATCGGCCTGACCGAGCAGATAGTCGGTGAGTTCCGGGTCCGGGGGCCGGTTCGAGTCATCCAGTTCGGCCAGCGCGGTGCCGGCGCGGCTGCGCACCTCGGCCTCGTCGATCCCCAGCAGGCCCGAAATGTCGGCGTAATTCTTCCCTCGGCCAAGCAGCAGCTGCAGCAGCGCCCGGCTGTCCTCACTCAACGGCATGACGGTGAACCCTACGGGTTCGGCGCGGTTGGCTGTTTCCTGAGTGGACCCTGTGAAGAAGCCGGGTTCACCGGGCCTCCGGTTCGGACCCGTATGATCCCGGCCGATGCCCGACGTAACGCTTCCCGAATCCCCGTTCGACAACCTGCTCGGCACCGAGTGGGTTTCCTCCGACCCTGATCAGGCCATTGTCCGCCTGACCATGCGTGACGACCATCGGCAGCCGATGGCGATCATGCACGGCGGGGTCATGGCCAGCCTGGTCGAGAGCGTCTGCTCGATGGCCACGGCCCGGGCCGTGCTGCCCGAGGGAAGGATCGCCATGGGGCAGAACATCTCGGTCAACCTGCTGCGACCGATCTCGAGCGGTGAGGTCGAGGTAGTCGCCACCGCGGTTCACCGGGGCCGCATGACCTGGGTCTGGCGGGCCGAAGTCAAGGACGACGAGGGGCGTGTCTGCGCGATCTCACAGATGACCATGGCCGTCCGCGAAGCCCCCGAAGGCGCAGACCTTTCGCAGTTTGTGAAGAAGTAACTCAGTCAGAGCCCGCCCATCCATTGAATGTCTCAGTGGGCGGGCGGGTTTGACTGGGAGGGCGGGTCGGACCCCGCCCGACTCGCTTATGAGGGCTGCCACGGCCGGTAACGGTTCGTTATCGGCATGCGGCGGTCGCGGCCGAAGCCCTTGGTGGTGATCTTCAGTCCAGGTGGAGCCTGGCGGCGCTTGTACTCGGCCCGGTCGACCTTGGCGATCACGTCGGCGACGACTGCCGGGTCCTCGCCCCGGTCGGCAATCTCGGCCGGACCGAGGTCATCCTCGACGTACATCTTCAGGATCCGGTCAAGCTCGTCGTAGTCAGGCAGCGAGTCGGAATCGAGCTGGCCCGGCCTGAGTTCGGCCGACGGGGGCCGGGAGATGATCGATTCCGGGATGACCGGGGAAGACCCGTTGCGGTGCCGGCAGAGGTCGTAGACCAGGGTCTTCGGCACGTCCTTGATCGGTGCCAGCCCGCCGGCCATGTCCCCGTAGAGGGTCGAGTATCCGACCGAGGTTTCGCTCTTGTTGGCCGTGGTCAGGATCAGCCAGCCCCGGCTGTTCGAAAGGGCCATCATCAGGTTGCCCCGGATCCGGGCCTGCAGGTTCTCGGCGGTGATCCCGGCCGCGGGTTCGCCCAGGGTGCGGTCATAGGCAGCCATCGCGTCCTCGATCGAGAACTCGATCAGTCCCGTCCCGAGCCGGTTCGCCATCTCCCGGGCATCGGCCTGGGTCGCGCCGCTGGAATGGGGCGAGGGCATTACAACGCAGGTGACCTGCTCGGGCCCCAGCGCATCCGCCGCCAGGGCGGCCACGAGGGCGGAGTCGATGCCGCCGGAAAGTCCGAGGCCGACGTGCCGGAAGCCGTTCTTGACCACGTAGTCCCTGAGTCCGGTGACGAGCGCCGTGTAGACCTCGTCGAGGTCATCCATCCAGTCAGCGACCGGCGCCGGTGATTCGGCCGGGTCGTAGATCAGCAGATCCTCGGTGAACTGACCGGCCCGGGCGAGGATCGAACCGTCCGGCGCGATCAGGGCGCTGGACCCGTCAAAGATCAGCTCGTCCTGGCCACCGACCATGTTCACCATCGCTACCGGCAGGCCCTTCGCGGTGGCTACCCGGCGGAAGATTTCCTCCCGTTGCCGGCCCTTGCCCCGGTGGTAGGGAGAAGCGGACGAGTTCACGATCAGCCCGGCCCCGGGAGCGAGTTCTTCGAAGACCGGTGACTCCGGGTCCCAGCAGTCCTCGCAGACGGTCACGCCAAGCTGTGTGCCGGCCGATTCGAGCACGAGGGGATCGGTTCCGTTGCGGAAGGTGCGGTACTCGTCGAAGACGCCGTAGTTGGGCAAAAGGCGCTTGCGATAGACGCCCCGGATCTCGCCGTTTCTGATCACCGCGGCGGCATTGGCGGCGATCGCCCGGCCAACCGGGTTCCCGACCGGGTCGGGGAATCCGACCACGGCCGTGATGTCACCGACCCGGGCAGCGATCTCCTCCAGCCGACGGCCGGCTGCGGCCACGAAATCCGCCCTCAGGTAGAGATCCTCGGCCGGGTAACCGGTAAGCACCAGTTCGGGGAAGACCACGATCCCGGCTCCGGCCCGCCCGGCAAGCTCGATCCACTCGCAGACCAGGGCGGCGTTTTCGTCCAGATCCCCGACCGTGGGGTTGACCTGGGCAAGGGCGATCTTCGGAATCCGGCTCACTGGCTGAGTATCCCGATTTGCAGGGGTTCCTGCCGTGTGAAGCACCGCACACACAGCCGCAAACGGGATCTCCAGACTCCTTTGCTCACGAAACGCTAACAATCGGCGAGTCCTGACGAACCTGCAGACAGACGGCCCACGAAAGGCCGCCCGCGTCCGTCAGCCAGCCCCAACGGGCGCCGAGAAGGAGAAGCCTCAAATGAGTACCAGCCGGATTTTCCGTGCTTCGATGTCCCTGTTTACCTGCCTGGCCCTGTTCATGGCAATGACCTCCGGCAGCAGCGCCGCCAACAGCCAGGGCACCGGCGGCAAGACGGCCAGCGAGTCGCCCGCCCCGACCGGCCCGGTCAAACTGAAAGTGGCTGACTACAGCGTCAACTTCGGCGGCAGGTTCAGCCTGCGCGGCAAGACGGGCGCCGCCCGCAAGGGTCACGTCCGGATCCAGTCGCGGGTCAACGGACGCTGGCACAACCTGCGCAAGGCCGGAACCGACGGCATGGGCCGCTACCGGTTGAAGCTGCGTGCCCGCCACAACCTGGTGATCCGTGCCGTGGCGGGTGATGGCCGGGTTTCGAAGACCCGTCGCGTCACGGTCATCGGCCACATCAGGCTCGACCGCTCCGAGCGCTACGTGAAGCTCGGCCGGAAGCTCCGGGTCAGCGGCGTGGTCGTGCCACGCGGAGTTCGCACGGTCAAGGTTCGCGTTCGCGGTGAAGGTGTGATGAGGACCAGGAGCCGGGCCAACGGTCGTTTCGCCTTCCGCTGGACTCCGCGCCGAAACGGCGACTTCAGCTACCGGGTCTGGGCGAGAAAGAGCCGCAAGTCAACCGGGGACTCCAGCCGGCCGCACCGGTTCAGTGCCCTGCGTCCGGGCGAAGCCTCCTATTACGGTCCTGGGCTTTACGGCAACGGGGTCGCCTGTGGCGGCACGCTCACCCCGACCACGCGTGGCGTCGCCAACAAGTACCTGCCCTGCGGCACCAGGGTCACGCTTCAGTACGGCAACCGCACCGTGGTCGTCCGGGTAATCGACCGGGGGCCGTACGGTGCCGGCCGGGACTGGGACCTGACCGAGCAGACCAAGAAGGACCTCGGGTTCGGCGGCGTAGGCACCGTCTGGACGAATAAATAGTCGGCGCCGGCTTCGCCGGGCCTCCCGGTGAAACCCGTCCGTTCACGGAATCAATGAATGGATGAACGGACTCCGGCTTCGGTTGGGCCGGGCTCACTTCGGCATAATCCGGAGCATGAGCTCGGCCGAATCGAAGAACCTCGAGGCGATCTCGAAGGCGATTGACCATCACAACGCCACCTGCCCCTTTCCGGCGGCCGAGGTGCGGATGAATCCCTTCGAGGTCGAGCGGCTGGGCTGGGAGGAGATCCGCGGCCTGCCAATCGTCCCCGACCCCAACATCGGCACCGGACGCTTCCACATCGTCTGCTCCCGCGACATGGAAGGCGACGAACTCGAAGAGGTCGAGGCGATCGCGGAGGAGCTGGTGACGGTCACGCCCGGGAAGAGGGATACGCCGGCCGAACCGGGCCAGGAGCCGGGGGAACCCGGGATCCCGGACAACCCGGGGCGCTGGAACTGAACAGCTCCCCTTGATCCCCGGCGGAGCGCGGACTAGTCTGCTCTCATGAGATCCCGGGGGAGGGTATGGGTTTTGCTGGCCGGAATGCTGCTCTCGGCAGCGATCTGGACCTCGTCGGCTGAAGCGGGGCGGATCGCCTACGTCGCCGATTACGACGCGAACGTCGTGTCGCAGCTGGACACGGAAACGAACGCCTTCCTGTCCACTTCCTTTAGCGGAATGACCGATACCTACATGCTCCAGGTGTCTCCCGACGGGAAGTACCTGTGGATCCCGAGGTTCACCCCGAACAAGGTTTCGGTGGTCGACCTGACCGACGGCCAGGCGCTGCCGGACATCGATGTCGATCAGAACCCGGTCGGGGTGGTCTTTTCCCCCGACAGTTCGATGGCCTACGTGCTCAGTTACGACGCCAGCACGGTCCAGGTCTTCGACACGGCCACCCGCCAGCAGATCGGCGATGACATTCCGGTCGGGGCCGCCCCCTACTACGAGTCACTCTCTCCGGACGGAAGCCGTCTCTACGTCGCGAACTTCGACGACGACACGATCTCGGTCATCAACACCGCCGACCGCCAGGTGGTCGGCGATCCGGTCCCGGTCTGCGCGGACCTGTACTCGATGGCCATTTCACCGGACGGGACCCGGCTCTTCATCGGCTGTGCCGGTAGCGGAGACATGGTGATGCAGCTTTCGACCGACACCATGGAAGCGACGAGCTTCTCGGCGACCCTGCCCGAGGATCCCGAGTACCTGACCATCAGTCCCGACGGGGCCACCGGCTGGGCGGTGATCAGGACGCTCGACGAGGTCGTTTCCTTCAGTACCGCGACCGGGGCCGCGATCGGCGATCCGATCCCGGTCGGCCATGAGCCGTATCACCTGGCGATCACCCCGGACGGGTCGAAGGCATTCACTTCGAACTACGAGGGCACCCAGGGCATCACTCCGATCAACATCGCGACCCGGGTTGCCGGAACGCTGATCCCCGACACCGGCGGTCCCTGGCAGATGGCGATCACCCCCGATCAGCCGCCGTCGGCGTTGATCGCGGCGCCGATCAGCATCGTGGCCGGACAGCCGGCGAAGTTCGATGCCGTCAACTCGATCGACCCGGACGGCACGATCAGCCGGTACGACTGGAACTTCGGTGACGGCAAGAGCAAGCCCGACGGCAAGGTGACCGAAAGTCACGTATTCACGAAGGCGGGACAGTTTTCCGTGTCGCTGATCCTGACCGACAACGAGGGCTGCTCCACCGGGTTCGTGACCGCCGGGTACACCGCTTACTGCAACGGCGGGGCCGGGGCATCGACGACGCTCAATGTCAGGGTGAAAGCGCCATCCAACAACTTCAGCTTCGGCAGGATCAAACTGAACCGGAAGCGGGGAACGGCATCCCTTCAGGTCAGGCTCCCCGGCCCCGGTGTCGTGATGCTGGCCGGAAAGAACGTTCGTGGTGCCCGCAAGACGGTGAAGAAGGCAGGCAAGTCTGCCCTGAGCGTTCGGATCACGGGCAAGGCGAAGCGGGCGCTAAGCGGCAGGGGCGTCGTCAAGGTCAAGGCCAAGGTGACCTACAGGCCGAAGTACGGCAAGCCGCGCACCAAAACCAGAACGGTGACCCTGCGCCGGAACTGATCCGGCCTCAGACCGAGTTCCAGAAATCGAGACCGGTTTCCTGGGACCACTGCTGGATCTCGATGTTGATGCGGGAGAGCTCGCCGGTCCAGATCAGGATTCCCATCGCGATCAGGACCAGACCGCCGACCATGATCACGACCCCGTAATGCCGTTTGATCACAGCGAAGGCGCTGGTCATCTTCGAGAAGGCAAGGGCGGTGAGCAGGAAGGGGATCGCCAGGCCGGCCGAATAGACGGCCAGCAGCAGGGCGCCCTTGGCGGTTGAGTCGGTGGTCGAGGCGGCGGAGAGAATCGCGCCCAGGGTGGGTCCGATGCACGGGGTCCAGGCGAAGGCGAAGGCGGCACCGGCAACCAGCGGCCCGCCCTTTCCGGCCCGCTGCATCAGTGCGTCGACATGCCACTCCCTGTTCAGGCGGGTAACGAAGAAGGACGCGACGAAGAGGACGCCGAGCGCGATGATCAGCGCCCCGGAAATCTTCTCCAGAAGCTCCTGGTTGTCGCTGAGGAGCGAACCGATCCTGGTCGCACCCATCCCGAGCAGGATGAAGATCAGCGAGAAGCTGCCAACGAAGATGAGGCTCGGGGTGAGCACCTTCTTCCAGCCGGCGTCATCGAGCTCGTTGACCGAAACCCCGGAGACCGCAGAAAGGTAGCCGGGAACGATCGGCAGCACGCAGGGGGAGAGGAAGGAAACGAAGCCGGCGATGAACGCGGTGACCAGCCCGACCCCGGCGACGGAGTCAACGGCGGCAAGTACCGGGCTCACGAGGCCCGCGGAATTCAGTTCTGCAAATGGCAAGGGGATTAGAGAGTAGTTTGGCACCCATGGAACACAGCCTGGAGGGTGCAGTTGTCGTGGTAACTGGTGGTGCCGCCGGAATCGGCCGGGCCACCGCGACGAAGATGGCCGAATCAGGCGCGAATGTGGCGATCGGAGACATCCACGCAGAGAAGGCCGCCGAAACAGCGGAAGAGATCACCTCAAGGGTTTCGGCCGGCGGGAGCGGGAGCGGCGGGGGTGCGATCGGCCGGCCGCTTGACGTCACTGACCGCGACGGCTTCGAGATCTTTCTGGATGGAGTCGAGGCCGAGTTCGGGCCGATCGACTGCCTCGTCAACAACGCCGGGGTGATGCTGCTCGGGCCGGTCGATCAGGAAAGTCCGGCTGCCACGAAGGCGATGATCGACGTGAACCTGCTCGGGGTGATCAACGGCACCCAGGCTGCAATGGATCGGATGAAGCCACGGGCCCGGGGCCGGATCGTCAACATCGCCTCGCAGGCCGGCAAGGCAGGAATGGCCGGTGGCGCCACCTACTGCGCGACCAAGTTCGGCGTGATCGGCTTCTCCGAGGCGGTGCGGGCCGAGCTGAAGGGAACCGGGGTTTCCATTTCCTGGGTGCTGCCCGGCCTGGTCAACACCGAGCTCTCCGCCGGTTTGCCAGACATTCCCCTGATGGACCTTCTTTCCCCGGATGACATCGCAGACGCGGTGTTGAAGGCCCTGACCCGGGGTGGCAGCGAGATCTGGGTTCCGGCCCGCAACCAGTGGCTGGACGCCCCGGCGAGGCTGCTGCCGCGGCCGATGCGCGAGAAGGTTTTCGCGATGACCGGCGCCGACAAGGTCCTGGCCGAAGCTGATCCCGATACCCGCCAGGACTACGAGGACCGGCATTCGGGAGTCTCCTGAAGCCCGGCCGGTTTGGCCCGCCGGATAGATGAGCGGGCCTGACCTTCGGTAAACTGCCCCGGTGGGCTGGCCCACCTCGGACAGCGGTTCCGACCGCTGCGAATACGTGTCTCCGACAACCAAACGCCGCATCCGCGGCCTGAAAAGCGCGCTTATGACTGAATTTGCCCCGTCGTCCGCGACCCGCGACGGCCTCTACGACTCTACAAATGAACACGACGCCTGTGGCGTCGCCATGGTCGCGCGCCTGGACAACGAGCCCCGTCATGAAGTGGTCAGCCAGGGCCTGCTGGCCCTCGAGAACCTCGAGCACCGTGGAGCCGCCGGGGCCGATGCCTCGACCGGTGACGGCGCCGGCATCCTGATCCAGCTGCCCGACCTCTACTACCGCGAGGAAGCCGGCGTGGACCTGCCGCCAGCCGGCCAGTACGGGGTCGCGATGTGCTTCCTGCCGCGCGAAAACGAAGAGCGCCGGGAAGAACTCAAGACCCTGATCACCGAGACCACCGAAGCCGAGGGCCAGGTCGTGCTCGGCTGGCGGGACGTTCCGGTTGATCCCGGCCACGTCGGCAACACGGCAAACGATTCCCGGCCCCATGTCGCGCAGCTCTTCATCGGGGCGGGCGAGTCACACAGGAGCGATCAGGACGCCTTCGAGCGCAAGCTCTACGTGATCCGGCGGGTCTGCGAAATCGCCGCCGGCGAAGAGCTTTACATCGCCTCCTGTTCCTCCCGCACCATCGTCTACAAGGGAATGCTGACCAGCTACCAGGTGCCGGGCTTTTACCCGGAGCTCCAGGACGAGCGGGTCCGCTCGGCCATGGCCCTGGTTCACTCGCGCTTTTCCACCAACACCTTCCCCAGCTGGGACCTGGCCCATCCCTTCCGCCTGATCGCCCACAACGGCGAGATCAACACCCTGCGGGGCAACATCAACTGGATGCGGGCCCGGGAATCGCAGCTCGCCTCCGAGCTGTTCGGTGACGACCTGAAGAAGGTGACTCCGGTCGTGCGGCCGGACGGCTCCGACTCGGCGACCTTCGACAACGTGCTCGAACTGCTGATGCTGGCCGGTCGCTCGCTGCCGCATGCGGCGATGATGATGATCCCCGAGTCCTACCAGGGCCGGACGGACCTGAGTGACGAGCTGAAGGGCTTTTACGCGTTCCACTCCTGCCTGATGGAGCCGTGGGACGGACCGGCGGCGGTCTGCTTCACCGACGGCCGCGTGATCGGCGCCACGCTCGACCGCAACGGTCTGAGGCCCGGCCGCTGGGTCGAAACCAATGACGGCATGGTCGTGCTCGGCTCCGAGATCGGCCTGCTCGACATCGCCCCCGAGGACATCAAGCGCCTCGGCCGCCTGCAGCCCGGCAAGCTCTTCCTCGTCGATCTCGAGCAGAAGCGGATCATCGAGGACGAGGAAGTCAAGCGGGAAGTCGCCACCCAGCAGCCCTACGGCGAATGGTTCGAGAACGCCTCGGTCCATTTCGACGACCTGCCGACCGCGTATGTGACGATGACCGGGATCCAGCCGACCCCGCGTCGCCAGCAGGCCTTCGGCTACACCCAGGAGGACCTGCGGGTCCTGATCACCCCGATGGCCGCGACCGGTGCCGAACCGATCGGCTCGATGGGCAACGATGTCGCGCTGCCGGTCCTCTCCGACAATCGTCCCCCGCTTTACAGCTACTTCAAGCAGCTTTTCGCCCAGGTCACCAACCCGCCGATCGATCCGATCCGCGAGGAAATCGTGATGAGCCTCTCGGCCGGGGTCGGCGCCGAACGCAACCTGCTCGACGAAAGCGAGCAGCACGCCCATCAGCTCTGTCTCGACCAGCCGATCCTGATGAACCAGGAACTCGAGACGATCCGCCACGTCAACCACGACATCTTCCGCGCGGACACGATCGACATCACCTGGGACGTCGCCGAAGGCACGGCCGGCATCGAGTCCCGCCTTGACGCGATCTGCGAAGAGGCCGAGGAAGCGATCGAGAAGGGCTTCAACATCCTGATCCTTTCCGACCGCCGGACCGGCCCGCGCCGCGTCCCGATCCCGGCCCTGCTCGCGGTCGGCGCGGTTCACCATCACCTGGTCCGGGCCGGCACGCGCCTGCGGGCGGGCCTGATCCTCGAGTCGGGCGAGCCGCGCGAGGTCCATCACATGGCGACCCTGATCGGCTACGGCTGCTCGGCGATCAACCCCTACCTGATGCTCGACTCGGTCGACGACCTGGTCGTAAACGGTCTCGTGCCGGACATGCAGTCGCCGGAGAAGGCCCAGCGCAATGTAGTCAAGGCGATCGGCAAGGGCCTTCTGAAGACGATCTCGAAGATGGGCATTTCCACCACCCAGTCCTACGGTGGCGCCCAGATCTTCGAAGCGGTCGGCATCGAGAAGGAAGTGATCGACAAGTACTTCACCGGCACGGCCTCGAGGATCGGCGGCATCGGTCTCGACGTGATCGCCCAGGAGACAATGGACCGTCACGCCTCGGCGTTCCCCGGAGCCGGCGACGACCTGCTGCCGGTCGGCGGTGTGTACGCGTGGCGTCGTGACGGCGAGTTCCACCAGTGGAACCCGGAGACGGTGTCACTGGTCCAGCACGCGGTCCGCGGCGAAGGTGGCTCCGCCCAGGAGAAATACGACGAGTTTGCCCAGCAGGTCAACGAGATCGCCCTGAAGAGGGCCACCCTGCGCGGGCTCTTCAAGCTGAAGGCGAAGGATTCGGGTCCGGTTCCGATCGAGGAAGTCGAACCCGCTAAGGAAATCGTGAAGCGGTTCGCGACCGGCGCCATGTCGCTCGGCTCGATCTCCCGCGAAAGCCACGAGAACCTGGCGATCGCCATGAACCGACTCGGCGGCAAGTCGAACACCGGCGAGGGCGGGGAGGACCCGGTCCGGTTCACCCCGGAAGAAAACGGCGACTCGCGCCGCTCCGCGATCAAGCAGGTCGCTTCCGGCCGGTTCGGGGTCACCTTCCACTACCTCGCAAACGCCGACCAGCTCCAGATCAAGATGGCCCAGGGCGCCAAGCCCGGCGAGGGCGGCCAGCTGCCCGGCCACAAGGTCGACCGCTACATCGGCTCGGTCCGGCACACAACCCCGGGCGTCAGCCTGATCTCGCCGCCGCCGCACCACGACATCTACTCGATCGAGGACCTCAAGCAGCTGATCTACGACCTCTGCTGCTCGAACCCGAAGGCCTCGGTTTCGGTCAAGCTGGTTTCCGAAGTCGGAGTCGGCACGGTCGCGGCCGGCGTTGCCAAGGCAAATGCCGACCATGTGCTGATCGCCGGCCACGACGGCGGCACCGGCGCCTCACCGCTTTCGTCGGTCCAGTCGGCCGGGATCCCCTGGGAGATCGGCCTGGCGGAAACGCAGCAGACCCTGATCCGCAACGACCTCCGGTCCCGGATCACAGTCCAGACCGATGGTCAGCTGAAGACCGGCCGGGACGTCGTCGTCGCCGCCATCCTCGGCGCCGACGAGATGGGCTTCTCGACCGCTCCGCTGATCGCCTCGGGCTGCATCATGATGCGGGCCTGCCACCTCAACACCTGCCCGGTCGGCATTGCCACCCAGGATCCGGAGCTGCGCAAGCGCTTCAAGGGCCAGCCCGAGCACGTCGTCAACTACTTCTTCTTCGTGGCCGAGGAGGCCCGGAAGATCATGGCCGGGATGGGCGTACGGTCGATCGATGAACTGATCGGCCGGATCGAGCTGCTCGAGACCGATGATGCGGTCGACCACTGGAAGGCCAGGGGCATTGACCTCTCCGGCCTCCTGGCCTGGCCCGAGGGGATCGACCACTCGGTCGACCGCCGCCGGACCCGCCCGCAGGAGCCGGTCCTCGACGACAACCTCGACTGGAAGATTCTGGAACAGGCGGGGGACGCGGTCGAGAACGGCATCCCGGTCGAGTTCGACATGACCGTCCAGAACGTCGATCGCTGCGTCGGTGGCATCACCTCCAACGCGATCGCCAACGCGCAGGGCGCCGAGGGTCTTCCCGAGGACACGATCAAGGTCAACTTCCGCGGCGCCGCCGGCCAGTCCTTCGGCGGCTGGCTCGCGCCCGGCATCACCTTCTCGCTGCGGGGCGAGGTCAACGATTACTGCGGCAAGGGCCTTTCCGGCGGCATCCTCGCGGTGTCACCGCCCGATGGCGCCGCCTACCAGCCGGAAGAAAACGTGATCGTCGGCAACACCTCGCTCTACGGTGCGACCAAGGGCCGGGCCTTCTTCCGCGGCATCGGCGGCGAGCGCTTCGCCGTCCGCAACTCCGGTGCCACCGCGGTGATCGAGGGCGTCGGCGACCACGGTTGCGAATACATGACCGGCGGCACGGTGGTCGTGCTCGGTCCGACCGGGCGCAACTTCGCGGCCGGGATGAGCGGCGGCATCGCCTACGTGCTCGACGAGCAGGACGAGTTCAGCGGACGGGTCAACCCGTCGATGAGCAACCAGCTCGAGGAACCGGACGAGAAGGACCGGATCGAACTCCGCGGCCTGATCCAGGAGCACCTCGAGCGCACCGGTTCCGAAGTCGCCCGCCGCATCCTCGATGACTGGGAGTCGACCTCGGCGAGGTTCGTCAAGGTCTTCCCCGAGGATTACAAGCGGGTACTGGCCGAGCTCGCAGCCGAAGGCGAGAACGAGCCGGGGGTCGGACCCGAAACCAACGACGTCGAAGTCATTGGCGAGCCGGCCACCGGTGTCGCCTCGGAAAAGGGAGCCTGAGCAATGGGCAAGCTGGGAGGTTTCCTCCAGATCGAACGTGCCGGAATCCCCTACCGGGATCCCGCCGAAAGGGTCGGCGACTACAACGAGTTCGTGGTTCGCAGATCCGATGAGGAGCTGGCCGACCAGGGCGCGCGCTGCATGGAATGTGGTGTCCCCTTCTGCCACAACGGCTGCCCGCTCGGCAACCTGATCCCGGACTGGAACGACCTCGTCTACCACGGACGCTGGCAGGACGCGATCCGTCAGCTCCACTCGACCAATAACTTCCCCGAGTTCACCGGTCGCCTTTGCCCGGCCCCCTGCGAAGCCGCCTGCGTGCTCGAGATCCGCGAGGGCGAAGCGGTAACGATCAAGCAGATCGAGCAGTCGATCGCCGACCGGGCCTGGAAGGAAGGCTGGATCCGGCCTCGTCCGCCCAAGCGCGAGACCGGCCGCCACGTCGCCGTGGTCGGTTCGGGCCCGGCCGGCATGGCCGCCGCCCAGCAGCTTCGCCGGGGCGGCCACAGCGTCACCCTCTTCGAGCGGGATGAAGCCGCCGGCGGCCTGGTCCGCTTCGGAGTACCCGACTTCAAGATCGAAAAGACCGTGGTTGAACGCCGCGTCCAGCAGTTGATCCACGAAGGCGTGGAGGTCAGGTGCGGGGTCGAAGTCGGGGTCGATGTGACCGTCGAGGAACTGAAGGAACGCTTCGATGCGGTCGTGCTTGCCACCGGTTCCCGCGTTCCCCGTGACCTTCCGGCGCCGGGCCGCGAAAACGACGGTGTCCATTTCGCGATGGACTATCTCTACAGCCGCAATCGCTGGCTGGCGTCCGAGGTCGGTCCCAAGCCGATGACCGAGGCCCCGGCACCGGCCCCGATTTCGGCGAAGGGCAAGCATGTCGTGGTGATCGGCGGTGGCGACACCGGCGCCGACTGCGTCGGGCATTCGATCCGCGAGGGCGCGGCCGAGGTGGTCCAGCTCGAACTGCTGCCCGAGCCGCCCGAGCATCGCCCGGATGACCGCACCCCGTGGCCGCTCTGGCCGACCAAGTTCCGCCTCTCCTACGCGATGGAAGAAGCGAAGGGAATCGAAAAGGGCGAACAGGACTTCTCCGTGACCACGACCTCCTTCAACGGGGAGGACGGCCAGGTCCGGTCGATCACGGTCGCCAAGGCCGATCCGAACCCGCCTTTCGCCGCGGTTGAAGGCAGCGAATTCGAGATCAAGGCTGACCTGGTCCTTCTGGCGATGGGCTTCCTCCATCCGGAGCAGGAACTTCTCGACGGTCTCGGTGTGGACAAGGATCAGCGCGGCAACGTGAAGGCAGGCACCTACGAAACTTCGGTGCCCGGCGTCTTTGCCGCCGGTGATGCCCGTCGCGGCCAGTCGCTGATCGTCTGGGCGATCAACGAAGGCCGCCAGGCCGCCCGCATGGTTGACCGCTTCCTCGGGACCCTGCCTTCGCCGTCACCGGTGCCGCGCACGCCCGACGTGCCGACCGGCAACGTCAATCCGGCCGACGAAGGCCCGGAAGGACCGCCAAAGCACGTCGCCCCGGGCCTTGGCCCCGATCCCAGCGCCTCGGCCCCCGGCTTCGCCCAGGAATAGCTGCCCCGCCACGAGATCCAACTTTTTCGTCATTACGACGAAAAAGTCACGCCTCACTGATCGAATCAGGTTCAGTCGGAGGGTGAGCCGGCCGGGGGAGTGCCTGAGGGTGCTTCCGGGCCCCAGCTCGCTCTGGCCGGACCGGTGATCGGGACCGGCTCGCCGCCGGTGACCGGTGCTCCGCGGAGCAGGTCGAACACGGCCTTGGTCCGCGAGAGCACCTCGCGAATATCGCTCTTTATGCCCTGGCCGCCGTAACCGTGAAGGTCGGAGGTGAGGCCGTTCGCATCGAGGCCCGCCGCCTGGGCGAGGAAGAGTGATCTCTTCATGTGAAAGCCCTGGGTGACGACGGTCGCGTCGCTCACCCCGAAGATGTCCCTCGCCCGCTGCATGGTGGCGTTGGTGTTGAACCCGGCGTGGTCCTCGTAGATCACATTCGCCGGGATTCCCTGGGCGACGAGGGCCTTGCGCATCGTGGTCGGCTCGTCATAGGTCCATTGGCCGTGGTCCCCGGAAACGAGGATCTTCTCGACCTTGCCGTCCCGGTAGAGCGCGGCGGCCTGGTTTACGCGGTCGGCCAGCATCATGCTCATCGTGCCGTCCTGGTTGACCATCGCACCGGGCACGATTGCGACTTCGGCGTGCTTGGCATCGGCCGGGTCATTCCAGACCGTGCCATCCGAGTCGAGCAGGACGATCAGATTGGTCGCAAGAACGACCAGCAGCGCGATGGTTCCGAGCGCCGCTACCGTGATCAGACCCCGCTTCTTCCACGGCGAAGGCCTGCCTGACCTGATCTTCGGCTTAGCCAGAACGGGCAGTGAATCCGCATGTGAACTGGTGTTCATGGCCTCCAAGGTACCAGCGTCCACCACCGGAAACGGGTCATCGCAGGCGGTGGGTCGGATTTCCGGCAGGTGAGACGGAAATCCGACGCACCTCCGCGTAGACTCGGAAACGCCTTGGCTCACGAGCACCAACATGGAGATCACGGGCACAGCCACGGCCCCGGCGCCTGGCGGGACGCCGACCGCAAGGCCCTTCTGATCGCGGCCGGACTGACCGCGGGATTCATGGTCGCCGAGGTGGTGGGCGGCCTGCTGACCGATTCGCTGGCCCTGCTCGCCGACGCGGGTCACATGCTCTCCGACACCTTTTCGCTGTTCCTCGCGCTGGGCGCCGTTGCCCTTGCCGCCCGCCCGGTAACCGCCCGCCGTACCTTCGGCTTCAAACGAGCGGAAATCCTCGCCGCCCTGATCAACGGCGTGCTGCTGGTCGTGGTTTCGGTCTGGATCGTGATCGAGGCGATCGACCGCATCGGCAATCCGCCGGAAGTCCTTGGCGGCTGGATGCTGGTCGTCGCCGTGGCCGGTCTCGCGGTCAACCTGATTGCCGCCTGGGTGCTGTCCCGGTCGGCCGGCGAGAGCCTGAACGTCAAGGCTGCGTTGCGCCACGTGCTGGCCGACGTGGCCGGCTCGGTCGGCGTGATCCTCGCCGCCCTGATCATCCTCACCACCGGCTGGGAGCTGGCCGACCCGATCGTCTCGATCGTGATCTCTGTCCTGATCGCCGCCAGCGCCTGGTCGATCCTGCGCGATTCGGTGGACGTACTCCTGGAGGCGGCGCCGCCGGGGCTCGACACCGAGGAGATCGGCTACTCGATGGCGGCCCTGCCCGGCGTGGACCAGGTTCACGACCTCCACATCTGGCAGATCACCTCCGGAATGCCGATGTTGAGCGCCCACGTGCTGGTCGGCCCCGACAGCGATTGCCATGCGATCCGCGGCGATCTCGAACTGCTGCTCCGCGACGAATACGAGATCGACCACACCACGCTTCAAGTCGAGCACTCGGCGAGCCAGGAGCCGATCACGATCGAAGGATTCAACCCGTAGGCGTGTCAGATGGGGCGTCCGGGGCCGACGCTACCTTCTGAATCGTGAACTGGTTTGACCGGCGGCTCGCCGCCTTCGACATAGAAACCACCGGTACGGACATCGAGAATGACCGGATCGTCACCGCTGCCGTCAGCATCGTCGGCGGGGGCGAGCAGACGGTCAGCCGAAACTGGCTGGTCAACCCCGGGGTGCCGATCCCGGCGGAGGCCACCGAGGTTCACAAGATCACCAATCAGATGGCGATGAGGGACGGGGTTCCGACCGCCACGGCGGTTGAAGAAATCACTACCCTGCTGGCCGGCGCGCTCGAGGAAGAAGTGCCGGTGATCGCCTTCAACGCCCGCTTTGACCTGACCATCCTCGACCGGGAGGCGCGTCGTCACGGAGTCGAGCCGCTGGTCGACAGGGTTGGCGGGCCGGATGGCCTGCTGGTGGTCGACCCGTATGTGCTTGACCGGCACTACAACAAGTTCCGCAAGGGCCGCAAGAACCTGACGATCCTCTGCGAGGCTTTCGGGGTCCCGCTGACCGAGGCCCACGCCGCCGACGCCGATGCGCTCGCGGCAGTCCGATTGGCATGGAGGATGGCCTCCAGAAACGAAGAGCTCGGCCAGATGGAGCTGTTCGAACTCCACGAAAGCCAGATCCACTGGGCCGCGGAACAGGCCCGGGACCTACAGGAGTTCTTCGCCAAAAATGGCCGGGACGAGCATGTCGAAGGTGCCTGGCCGGTAGTTCCGGCAGCGGCCCCGGCAGTGTTCGAAGACCGCCTCGCGGCCTGACGTTCACGCGCCTTGCCGCCATCGGCCGGTTCGGGCTGAGACAATCGGCCGGTGAGCGAAGTTCACAGGACAGAGGATCAGGTCGAAGTCGAGCTCGACCAGAAAGAGGAGATCAACCTCCTTGACGAGCTGGGCGGACCCCAGGGAATAGCCGATTCGAGCATTCCCGGGCTGGTCTTCGTCATCGCCTACACGGTCAGTGGGCAGAAGCTGGAACTGGCGGCCGGGGTCGCGGTCGGAATCGCGTTGCTGATCGCGCTGATCAGACTGGTCCGGGGGGAGCGGGCCCGCTATGCCGCTTCCGGCTTCTTCGGTGTCGCCCTGGCTGCCTTCATTGCGACCCGAACCGGCAAGGCCGAGGATTTCTTTCTTCCGGGGCTGCTGTTCAACGCCGGTTACTCGCTCGCATACGCGATTTCAATCGCGATCCGCTGGCCCCTGATGGGCGTCTTCATCGGGCCCCTGATCGGGGAGGGAATGACCTGGCGTGAAGATCCCGAGCGGGTCAAGCTGTTCAACAAGATCAGCTGGCTTTGGGTCGGAACCTTTCTGCTTCGCCTGGCCGTGCAGTTGCCCCTCTATCTTTCGGGAGCACTGGTCGCTCTGGGAATCGCGAAAACCGCGATGGGACTGCCGATCTTTGCGCTTGCGATATATCTCAGCTACCTGATGCTGAAAGCCGCCGGCATCGACCTTCAGCAGAAGAAAGAAGCCGAAGAAGCGGGCTGATCGCCGGGCGTGAACGGCCCCGCCGCGGCAAAGGCATACAATGTCTGGCCGCTTTTGTCTCCGTCTTCATCACCCACCAGAACCGGCGAGGCGCCAGGTCGCGCCGGCGCCAATGGCGACGCGAACCCGCGCCCGAAGCGCAAGGACGTTCCGATCCGACTTCGGGTCGGCGCTTCCGAAGGCCTGTACCGGATTCGCCCCTTCGAAATGGTGGTCCGGACCCACCCGCCGGAGAGGCCGGGCGAGTACCGGGACGTCTCCGAGCTCTGGACCCTCGACAAGGACGAGTTCGGTTCACGCGGCCGGATCGACACCACGATGGGGGTCGGCATGGCCGCCGCGGCCTGGGCGCCGCTCCGCAGCCTGCTCGAAGCGGATGTGCCGGACCGGCTCGAACTCAGTGACGCTGAGGTGCTGGACCTGCTGGACGGCGCCGCCGAGAGGCTCGAGGCATCCGGCATCGTGCTGGATTGGGACCCGGACCTGGACCAGAGCCTGACCGGCAAGGTGGTGGTGGGAAGCAGCGGACGGTTGAGCCAGAGCGTTCCCGACGTGTTCGACCAGAACGCGCTGCAGGGCTTTTCCTGGCAGCTCTCGCTCGGAGGAACTCCCCTGAGCGAGGAGGAAATGGCGGTGATCGCCGATACCGACGGGCCGATCGCCCGACTCCGGGAAAAATGGGTGCTGGTGCCGCGGGTGATGGCCGAACGGGCGCGCCATCCCGATCTGAAGCCCCTGACCGCGATCGACGCCCTCAGCGTCGCCCTGACCGGCAGCACGGTCGTGGACGGCCAGCGGGTGGACGTCGAAGCCAAGGGCTGGGTAGCCCAGCTTCGTGAACAGGTGACTGGCGACAGCGAACAGTCGCTGATCGAACCGCCGGCTGACCTCAACGCGACCCTGCGCGAGTACCAGGTGGAAGGCATGCGCTGGCTCCACCGAATGACCTCGCTCGGTCTTGGCGGCTGCCTGGCCGATGACATGGGCCTCGGCAAGACCGTAATGCTGATCTCGCTTCACCTTCACCGGCGGCTCAATCCCCAGACCGCGGGACCGACCCTTGTCGTCTGCCCGGCCTCGCTGCTTGGCAACTGGGAACGGGAGATCCAGCGCTTCGCCCCGACCGAGAAGGTTCGGCGCTACCACGGCCCGAACCGCAGCCTCGACCAGATCACCAGCGGGTTCGTGCTGACCACCTACGGCACCATGCGGCTCGACGCCGAACTGTTCGAGGCCGTGCCCTGGGGGCTTCTGGTCGCCGACGAGGCGCAGCACGTAAAGAATCCGCGCTCGGCCGGTGCCAAGGCGCTCCGCACGATCCCGGCCCGCTCCCGCGTTGCCCTGACCGGCACACCGGTGGAGAACAACCTCTCCGAGCTCTGGGCGATTCTGGACTGGACCACTCCCGGCCTGCTCGGCAGCCTCGGTGCGTTCCGCAAGAAGTGGGCCGACCCGATCGAGGTCGAGGGCAGCCAATCGGCCACCCGTCTGCTCAATCGCCTGGTCCGGCCGTTCCTGCTCAGGCGACGGAAGTCAGATCCGGGCATCGCACCGGAGCTGCCGCCGAAGACGATCACCGACCAGCCGGTTGAACTGAGCCCCGAACAGATCAAGCTCTATGAAGCTGCGGTCCGCGAGAACATGCTGCAGATCCGTACCGCCGAGGGAATCAACCGCCGCGGCCTGGTGCTGAAGCTGCTCACTTCGCTGAAGCAGATCTGCAATCACCCGGCCCAGTTCCTCGGGGAAGAAGGGGGACCGCTGGCCGAGCGATCCGGCAAGCTCGAACTGCTCGACGAACTGCTCGACACCATCCTCAGCGAGGACAGCTCGGTGCTGGTCTTCACCCAGTACGTGGCGATGGCCCGTCTGCTGTCACGCCACCTCGAAGAGCGCGGAATCGGCGCGATGCTGCTCCACGGCGGTACCGCGGTGAGGCAACGCGAACGCATGGTCGAACGCTTCCAGGATGGCGAGGTACCGGTCTTCCTGCTTTCCCTGAAGGCGGCCGGAACCGGACTCAACCTGACCCGGGCTGACCACGTGATCCATTACGACCGCTGGTGGAACCCGGCGGTGGAAGAGCAGGCGACCGACCGCGCCCACCGGATCGGCCAGCTCAACTCGGTCCAGGTCCACCGCCTGATCGCCGAGGGCACGATTGAAGACCGCATCGCCTCGATTCACGAGACCAAGCGTGAACTCGCCGATGCGATCGTCAGCACCGGTGAAGCGGCCCTGACCGAGCTCAGCAACGAAGACCTGGCCGAACTGGTCGAACTGAGGAACGCGGGCTGATGGGCGGACAGGCCGAAGGCAGCCGCACCTGGCGGGGGCAGACGATCGAGGAACGCCAGGC
>JAIBCJ010000095.1 GCA_019694145.1 Solirubrobacterales bacterium
CGGTGGTCAAACGCCCCCGGAAGCGGGGGAGACGCGGGGATCTGAACTTACAAGTCGGTTGACCGACAGATGTATATTGCGCTCATGAGACCGGCGAGGACGGCGTGAGCGAGGACAGGCGCCGGCAGAAGGAGAGGACGGCGGCAACCAGGGCCGCGGTGCTGGAGGCCACGGTCGAGCTGCTGGTCCAGCGTGGCTACGCGGGAACTTCCACGAGGCTGGCGGCCGAGCAGGCCGGGGTGTCACTGGGTGCGCTGCAGCACCACTTCCCGACCAAGGCCGAACTCACGGTGGAGTCGATGCGATTCGTCACCGACCGGCTGGCCGATGAGTTCGTCTCGGCCATACCCCGTGACGGTGACGAGCTCGAACGCATTTCGCTCGCTCTCGACCGTCTCCTCGTGGTCTTCCGGGGCCCGACCTTCGCCGCCGCGCTGGAACTTCACCTGGCGGCCCGCACGGACGAGTCCCTGCGGGAGCCGATCCGGCGGCTTCATCTCGAGGATCAGAACCGCTTCCGGGAGAGTGCGATCGCTCTCATGCCCGGAGTCGAGGATCAGCCCGGTTTCGATGCCTGGCTCCTGATGTCGGTTTCGGCGATTCGCGGCATGGCGGTCGCGACCATGGGCGTCGCCGAGGTCGAAGACGAATGGCAGCTGCTCAAAGCGCAGCTGCTCGACTCGGCAACCGAACTGCTGCGGCAGGAATCCGCCTGACCCGGCCGGGAAGCCGGTGCCTCCATGCCCGCCTTGGCAACTGCCGGGTCAGGGCTTCTCGTAGATCGGGTCGTTGGCCAGCTCCGGAGCGAGCGGCTCGCCCTTCGGGTCACGGTTCTCGACCAGGTGGCCCTCGAGGCTGACGTTTGGCAGGATCCGGTCCAGCCAGCCGGGCAGCCACCAGGCCTTGTCACCGAGCAGGGTGACCACGGCCGGTGCGATCACCAGGCGGACGATCAGGACGTCGATCAGGATCGCCAGACCGAGCCCGATGCCCATCATCTTGGCGACCACGTCATCCTGGGTCACGAAGGCGGAGAAGACCGAGGCCATGATCAGGCCGGCGAAGAGGATCACCTTGCCGATCCGCGAGAGGCCGTGGATCACGCTTTCGCGAGGGCGGTCACCCTCGTTGTAGGCCTCGTGGATGCGGGACAGAAGGAAGACGTTGTAGTCCATCGAGAGCCCGAAGAGGATCGCGAAGATCATCACCGGGATGAAGGACATGATCGGCACGCCGCTGTCCACGCCGATCAGGCTGGCGCCGATCCCCTTCTGGAAGACGGCAACCACCACGCCGTAGGCGGCCCCGATCGAAAGCAGGTTGAAGACGGCTGAAACGAGCGGCACCCACAGCGAGCGGAAGGCGGCCATCAGCAGGAGCACCGAGAGCCCGATCACGACCATGATGAAGACCGGCAGGCGCTCCGAGACCTTGTCCGAGAAGTCCTCGAAGCTGGCCGTGTTGCCGCCGACGTAGGCGCTCAGGCCGGTGCCTTCGGTCGCATCGGGCAGCACGGTGTCGCGAAGCTCGGTGAGCAGGTCGCTGGTCGCGGCGTCCTGGGGCGAAGTGGTCGGGATCAGGAAGATCGTCGCCATCTCGTTGTCTTCACTGGGCGCGGCGGGGGAGACGTTGGCGACCCCGTCGACCTGGCGCAGGTCCTTGACCACGGCGTCGAGCTGCTGCTTGCTCTGTTTGGCCCCGTCCGGGGTGTCGACGGCGATCAGGAAGGGTCCGTTTACGCCCTTGCCGAAGCCATCGCTGATCAGGTCGTAGGCGACGCGCTGGGTCTTGCCCTCCGGCTGGTTGCCGTCATCCGGCGAACCGAGGCGCATGTCGAGCAGGGGAGAGGCGAATACGAGCAGCACGACGACCCCGATCGCGATCGAGATCCACGGCTTGCCGGTGATCCGCTCGGCCCAGCGGCCGAAGGCGGGCGAGGGCAGCACATGCTTGAGCTTCTTCGGCTTGAGCCAGCGCTGGAGCGCGCCGATCATGATCGGCAGGAAGGTCAGGGCCGAGACCACCACTGCGGCGACCCCGATCGCGGCGCCGATTCCCATCTTGCCGATCAGCGGGATTCCGATCACCAGCAGTCCGGCGATCGCGACCATCACGATCAAACCGGCGGCGAGCACCGCCGAGCCGGAGGTGGCAGCCGATTTTGCCGCGGCGTCCCGGGTTGAATCCCCAGCCGCCGCCTGTTCGCGGTAGCGGCCGAGGATCAAGAGCGAATAGTCAATGCCGGCGCCGAGGCCGAGCATCATTGCGATGGTCGCGGCAAAATCGGGCAATCCGAGCGGGGCGGCCAGGATGACCAGCAGCATCTGCCCGACCATGACCCCGATCAGGGCGCCGAGCAGGGTCGCGATCATCGCCGAGATCGAACGGAAGAGCAGGGTAAGCAGGAAGATCGCGATGATCACGCCGATCAGCTCGCCGACCGGGGCCTGTTCCTGCTGGCCGGCGTCGATCACGATGCCGCGCATCGCGACCTCGACGCCTTCGCTCTTGACCGGGTCGGTGGCTTCCTCGAGGCGCTCCGACTGGACCTTGGTCACATCGCCGAAGTCAAGGTCGTATCGCACGTCGACATAGGCGACCTTGCCGTCCTTCGAGACCGCGCCGGCCTTCTCGGAGAAGGGGTTGCTGACCGTGAGCACGTCCGGTTGCCCCTTGATCTCCTTCAGCGATTCCTCGATCGCCTGCTTTCTCGCCGGCTGGTCAACGCTGCCTTCGGTCGCATTGAAGACGACCGTGGCGTCGACCCCGGCCAGGGCCGGGCTGTGCTCGGTGAAGAGATCGTATGCCTGCTGGCTTTCGGTCCCGGGCACGTCGAAGTTCTCGGGCGGCGCCTCGCCGGCCGTGCCGGAGAGGATGCCGATCCCGATCACCGAAGCGATGGCGATGAGGAGGGCGGTCTTCCAGTGACCGGTAATCGAACGGGCAAGGCGGGCGAGCAGATCAGACATTGAGCTCCAGAGGTGAGGGGAGGGAGAGAGCGGGCAAATTATCACAACAACTGCAAAACTGCAGTCTATGCAGAATCGCTGCTAACCTTGGCCGGTGTTCACCGTCGCCGCAAACAGCCTGCGCGAGCGCAAGAAGGCCAAGACCAGGGAGACGATCGTCTCCGAGGCGCTCCGGCTGTTTGCCGAGGATGGCTACAGCCAGACCACGATTGCCCGGATCGCCGAGCAGGCCGACGTCTCTCCCCGCACCGTCGCGACCTATTTCCCGGCCAAGGAAGACATCGTCTTCTACCTCAGCGACCGGACCAAGGAACGGCTGATCCGGGGCATCGAAGACCGTCCGGAGGGAGTCGACACGATGACCGCGTTGCGCCAGTGGGTGCTGGAAGAGCGTGAGCTCTTTGAAGAACATCACGAACTTATGGGTTGCCAGCAGCGGGTGATCGAAAACGAGGAATCGCTGCGGGCCCACGAACAGGCTTTGATGCGGGACTTCGAGACGGTGCTGGCCGACGGTCTCGCGGTTGACCTGGGCATGGAGCCGACCGACCTGGAACCGCGCCTCGCCGCCGCCGCGGCCATGGCCGTCTTCGACCTGCTGGGCGACGATCGAAAGCACCGGGCCGAAGGCGAGCTGCCTCCGGTGGAGGAGCAGCTGGCAAAGCTCGACCAGGCCCTGACCTTCATTGCCGGCGGGGTGGCGGCCCTGCGCGACCGGCAACCGGGCTGAAAACAAAACCGCCCCGGCGAGGGGAGCCGGGGCGGTCGTTACTTCCGGGAGGGATGGTCCTAGAAACCGGCGGGATGCCGCACGGTGAAGGAGCCGGGGGTGGAGCGCAGGCTCTTGCTCCAGCCGGGACCGTTGCCCGGGGTCATCGAGGTGTCAAACCGCAGCCCGGCCACGATCATGTAGGCATGGCCGGAGTTCGCGTAGACCGAGATCCAGCGGCCCTTGCCCGAACTGCGCCAGTTCATGAAACCGGTCGAGGCGAGGGGGTAGGCAACGAACCGGCCGCCACGCAGCGCGTAGCTGACCGAACCGGAGCAGTCGTAACCGTTGTCATTGAAGCTGCCGTGGCCGCCGCCGTAGATGTAGGGCTTGTTGCGAATCCGGTTGGCCCAGGCGATTACCTTCTTGACCCTGGCCGGGGCGCTGGCCGGAGCGTACGCCTTGCCGCGGATTAGCCTTGCCTTGCGGAACGGCTTGCACTTGGTCGCACCGACCGAAAGACCGCCGCTGGAAGAGGCCGCCTTGCAGGAGGCCGCGGCGCCGGCAGGCGTGCCAAGAGCGAAGATGAGGAAGCAGGCGAGCAGACCGGTAAGCCCGATCGCGACGCTGCGAACCATGGATCTCTGAATATGAGGGGTTGAGGGGATGATGCCGATCTCCTTTTTCAGTGCCTGCGGAGTTAGCTGACGGACTAGCGCTTTAGGAGTCGCGCTCTCACTCGGTCGAGTGGGTTCGCCCCAACTACCTGGGTCCCCCGCTTCCCGGGCCTTGCGGCAACGGGAATTCGGCAAATCGGTTTTTCAGAATGGTGAAGTGTACAGACTTTACTAATACTTTGCTAACAAACCAGCGCAAAGCCAGAAGTTTCTATGCCCTAGGCTCTTGATCGTGAAACCTGCCCGACACCGAGAAGTCACGTTCGAACCCTTCGAAGCATCCTCGATTTCCAATTACGAAGCCAAATTCAAGGCGGCCGAAGAAGTTGCCGAAATGGCCCAGTCCGGTCAGGTGATCGGGGCCGGCTCCGGCTCGACCGCCTTTCTGGCGGTGCGGGCGATCGCCTCGCGGGTGCGCCACGGGGAACTTCACGACATCCGGCTGATCCCGACCTCGATCGAGTCCGAACTGACGATCACCGGCCTTGGCCTGGTTCAGGCCGATCTGGCCGAGGTGGCGCCCGACTGGCTGTTCGACGGGGCCGACGAGGTTGATCCGGACGGCAATCTGATCAAGGGTCGCGGCGGCGCGCTCTTTCGGGAAAAGCTGCTCTTTTCGGCATGTCAACTGCGCCGGGTGCTGATCGACCCGTCAAAGCGGGTGGACCGGCTGGGCACCAGCTTCGCGGTGCCGGTCGAAGTCGTGCCGCGGGCCGCATCCGTCGCGACCGCCTCGCTCAAGTCGCTCGGAGCCACCGAGATCGTGATCCGGACCGGATCCGGCAAGGACGGCCCGGTCCTGACCGAACAGGGCAATCTCCTGGTCGACTGCCGGTTCGAAACGATCGAAGACAGTCTCGAGGATGAGATCAACCTGATCACCGGCGTCCTCGACTCCGGCCTCTTCCAGAATTACGCTCCCGAAATAATCGAAGCCTGAGCCCCTGGCCGGCGAAGACCGGCCCGACTGCAGTCAAAGGATGAGGCGTTTGGTGAGGCGGTTGATCGCGATTCGCCAGAGGACGAAGGCGAGGGTCAGCAGGCCGAGGAAGCGGAGGGCGTCGACCGCCTCCATGCCGAAGCAGGCATCGCGCACCAACTGAACGAGCTGGTAGAGCGGGTTGAACTGGGCCGCGATCTGAAAACCCTGGGGCAACTGGTCGATCGGGAAGAAGGTGCCGGCAACCAGAAAGAGCGGCGTGATGACCAGGGTCGTGACGTAGTTGAACTGGTCGATCTTCGAAACCAGGGCGGCCATGGTTATCCCGAAGGCGGAAAAGGCGAGCGCCGTGACGAAGGCAAAAATCGGGACCAGCAGCATGGTCACCCGGGGCTCGAGCCCGAAGAACATCGTCACGATCAGCGGGAAGCAGCCAAAGACCGCTGCCCGCAGGCCGATCCAGAGCATCTCCGCGGTGACCAGTTCCTCGACGTCGACCGGCGCCGCGAGGATCGCGTCATAGGTTCGCTGGAAGCGCTCCTTGACGAAGGTGCCGAACATGGCCGGCAGGGCTGAAGAGAAGACGACCGCGGTCGCGACCAGGCCGGTGCCGACGAACTGGACGTAGTCGATCCCGTCGACGTCGGCAACCAGGGTCGAACCGAGACCAAGGCCAAAGGCCAGCAGGTAGACGACCGGCTCAAAGGTGCTGGTGAAGGCGGTCGACTTCCAGAAAGTCCGGAAGTTGGCGAATTCCCGGCCCATCACGGCCAGGATCACGGCCGGTTCGAGCCGGCGCACCGAGCGGGTCTCGCCGGCCGGCTTCATTCGGCGTCCTCGCCGGTCAGCATCACGAAGACGTCCTCGAGCGAGCCGGCCCGGTGGATGGCGTCGTGCGGGATCAGCCCCGGTCCGGCCATCTCGGCTCCGACGATCGCGACCGCCGGACCGGCCGCCCGGACCCTGAGACCGGCTTCCTCGGCTGCCGAGCGGACCTCGGTCAGCCGCTCGGGCGGGCCGTAGACCTCGGCGGTCTTCTCGCCGGCATGTTCGGCGATCAGTTCCTTCGGGGTGGCACGGGCGATCACCTTGCCTCCGGCAACCACCGCGACCTCATCGGCCAGCCTTTCGGCTTCTTCGATGTAGTGAGTGGACATCAGGATCGTGGTGCCGCGTGAGCGCAGGTTGTCGATCAGGCTCCAGAGCTCGGTCCGGATCTGGGGGTCGAGGCCAACCGTGGGCTCGTCGAGCAGCAGCAGTTTCGGCTCGTGGACCAGGCCCCTTGCCAGCAGGAGCCGGCGGCGCATGCCGCCGGAGAGCTTGTCGACGGCGTCCTTGCGACGATCGGTCAGCCGGGCGATCTCGAGCGTTCGCTCGACCGCGGCGGCGACATCGTCGACCCGGTAGAGGCGGGCGAATACGGCAAGGTTCTCCTCGACCGTCACGTCGATGTCGAGATTGTCCAGCTGCGGCACGACCCCCATCGCCGCACGCGCCTGCTTGGCCTGCCCCGGCAGTTCGTAGCCGAGTACCCGGATCACGCCGGAATCGGGAATTGCCTGCCCGGTAAGCATCTTCATCGTGGTCGACTTGCCGGCGCCGTTCGGACCGAGAAGGCCCAGGCAGACACCTTCATCGACGACCAGATCGAGTCCATCGACGGCGTTGATCGGGCCGAAGCTCTTCTTCAGGTCGTGGATTTCGATCGCGGGCATCGGGGCAGTCAATCAGACCGGCGAACCCGGCCCCGTGGTCCCCGGAACCGTCTGGTTCCGGCGGTAGCCTGCGAGCCATGATCAGGGGCAGAATCAGAGGCCGGGCGGGGCACGAGGAGCGGTCTTCCGCCGACCAGGTCTTCGAGATCGATCCCGGCGAGTTGACCAACGTCTTTTCCGTGCCGACCTGGCTGAGGAACGCCGGGCTGGGCGCCTGGTTTCTGGTCGGCATCGCGATCCTGCTGCTTTCGCTGGTCTGGCTTGCCTCGCTGACCGAGGTGATCGTGGTGCCGGTGATCGTCGCCTCGATCGTCGGTGCGGTCGGCTCGCCCCTTGTTTCGAAGATGAACGGGTTCGGTCTGCCGCGGGCGATCGGCGCGATCCTGGTCATGCTGCTGCTGGTCCTGGTCGGTGCCGCCTGCGCGGTGATGGTGGTCAACGGGATCGTCGGCGAGGTCCCTGAGATCAGCCGGGACCTGGACAAGGCCACCGACGACCTGAGCCAGTTCCTGACCGACCAGGGAATCGACGAGGAACAGGTCGAGAAGGCCAAGGAGGGTGCCAAAGAAGGAGCAACTGCCAGCATCGGGACCCTGCTTTCCGGGGTCGGTTCGGGCATCGCCGGGATTTCTTCGGCCTTCTTCTTCCTCGCGATGGTCCTGCTCAGCTCGTTCTTCATGCTGAAGGACGGTCCGACGATCAGGGGCTGGGCGGAGCGGGCGACGAGCCTGCCGCCTCCGGTGGCACGGATCGTTTCGGGCCGGATGATTTCGTCGCTGCGGGGATATTTCGCCGGGGTCACGATCGTTGCCGCCTTCAGTGCCGTGGTGGTGATGATCGGGGCGCTGATAATCGGAGTGCCGCTGGTCGCGACGATCGGCGCCGTCACCTTCGTGGCCGGCTACATCCCGTACCTCGGTGCCTGGACGGCCGGAATCTTCACCGTGCTGCTGGCCTACGGATCCGGTGGAACCGATGCCGCGATGGGGATGGCGGTCGTCCAGCTGCTCGCCAACGGAATCCTCCAGCAGATGATTCAGCCGTTCGCGATGGGCAGCACCCTCGGCATCCATCCCCTGGCCGTGCTGGTGGTCACCATCGCCGGTGGCGCACTGTTCGGGTCGATCGGCCTGATCATCGCCGCGCCGCTGGTTGCCGCGGCGGCCGGGATCGTGACCGACCTCAAGACGGCCGAGGAGAGATCAGGTGGTCAATCAGCTGGTAGTGGAGGGCCAGCCGCTGAACCGACAGCAGCCCCGACTTGACCTTGAGCTTTGCGGCATCGCCGATTGCGGCTGCCCGTTCCCGGTCTTCGAGCAGGGAATCGATTGCCGCGGCAAAGGCAGGCAGATCCCGGGGGTCATCGACCAGGATGCCCGAGGTGCCGTCCTCGATCTGGTCCTTAATGCCGCCGATCCGGCTGGCGACCATCGGCCGGGCCTTCCACATCCCCTCCGAGACGGTCAGCCCAAACCCTTCGGCCAGGCTTTTCTGGACGATCACGTCGGCCCGACGCTGGATGGCGTTGACCATGAAGGCATTCTCGTCAAGGTCCTCCATCGGCAGGCTGACCAGATGGACCCGCTCGCGGACCTCTGCGGGCAGCGCGCGGAACTGCCCGAGCACCTCTTCGTAGACGGCGGCGCCCTCCGGGTCGTCGTCGACCCCGGCGCTGTCCGGCCCGACCAGGGCCAGGTGCGCATCCCGGTTCTTCATCTCCTTCGAGAAGAGGGTGAGCAGTCCGCCGTGATCCTTGAGCTTGTCCCAGCGCGAAACCTGAACCACCAGCGGCACCGCCGGAGGCAGCGGATTGGTCTGAACCACCACGCCGGAACTCAGCACCTCGCCCTGGCCGCCGTCGGGGCGGGTGAACGCCGGCGGCTCCGCCGGCTTCTCGCCGGAGAGCCCGATCACTCCGAGGACCGCGTCCCGCGTCGCTTCGTCCATCTCCGAGTTCTTCGGGGTGAAGGCATCGATCCCGGGCGGGATGATGTGCGAGATGCCGTCCGGGAGCGCTTCCCAGACATAGGAGGGCCGGGAGAAGACGCAGGCATCCGCCTGGCCAACCTCGGC
>JAIBCJ010000218.1 GCA_019694145.1 Solirubrobacterales bacterium
CAGGACTCGAGTGCCTGGCGGGCGGCGTCGCCGGCGTTGACGCTTGTCGCTACGACCTTCACAACCCGATCATGTCAGGCCGGGATCGCCCGCGGCGAAAGAGCGGGCCCGGCAGTCAGCCCGGTCGGCCGAACAGGCTCAGCCGCCACGCCCGACCACGACCCGGTCGATACCGGCCAGATCGAGGCGGATTTCGGTTTCCGGCCAGCCGGCATCGCGGACCATCCCGGCCACCAGCTCCCCCTGCCCCTGGCCGATCTCGAGGCCAATCACCGGGGCCCCGATCCCGGCCTCCCCCAGCCCCGCGAGCACCTCCGCGATCACCCGGGTTCCGTCCGGCCCGCCAAACAGCGCACCCGCGGGCTCCCATTGCCCGACCTCCGGCGGCAGGCCATCCGAGTCGGGCACATACGGGAGGTTGGCGAGGATCAGGTCAAACCCGGCCGGGCCTTCCGGCAAAGACCCGAGGATGAAGCGGACCCGCTCCCCCAGGCCGAGCCGTCCCGCGTTTGCGATCGCCACCTCGAGTGCCCCGTCGGAGACATCGGTCGCGGTCACCTGGCAGGCAGCAAGTTCGTCGGCGACGGCCAGGGCGATCGCCCCGGAGCCGGTCCCGACCTCAAGCACCGTCTCCGGGTTCACCTCCCGGGCCAGTTCGACCAGCATCTCGGTTTCCGGCCGGGGAACGAGAACCCGGCGATCGACGGCGAGGTCGATGTGGCGAAAGCCCTTGCGGCCGAGGATGTAGGCGACCGGCTCGCGCCTCAGCCGACGACGGACCGCTTCCGAATAGGCCCGGGCGGCCGCCGGTTGAAGGATCAGTTCGCGGTCGGCGATCAGGGCGGCGCGGTCGAGTCCGGCCAGCTCCGCCAGCAGGATCTCCGCGTCCAGCCGGGGCGTCTCGATCCCGGCCGCCGTGAAGGCGTCGATCGCCGCGGCGAGGGCCTCGGTGGCGCTCGCCCCGGAGGCGGCCACGATCAGACCGCCTGGGCGTCGAGGCGCTGGCGCTTTTCCTCGGCGGCCAGCGCGTCGGTGAACTGGTTGAGGTTCCCGTTCATGATTCCGTCAAGGTCGTGGGCGGTCAGCTTGATCCGGTGGTCGGTCACCCGGCCCTGGGGGAAGTTGTAGGTGCGGATCTTCTCGGAGCGCTCCCCGGTTCCGACCTGGGCCTTGCGTTCAGCGGCCACCGCCGCCTGCTGTTCGGCCAGTTGCCGCTCGTAAAGACGGGCCCGCAGCACCCGCATCGCCTTCTCCCTGTTTTGAAGCTGGGACTTCTCGTCCTGCATCGACACGACGATGCCGGTCGGCTGATGGGTGATCCGGACGGCTGAATCGGTGGTGTTGACCGACTGCCCGCCCGGCCCCGACGAGCGGTAGACGTCGATCTGAAGATCGTTCTGGTCGATGTCCACTTCGACCTCCTCGGCCTCCGGCAGCACGGCCACGGTCGCGGTCGAGGTGTGGATCCGGCCCTGGGATTCGGTCTCCGGCACGCGCTGGACCCGGTGGGTCCCGCCCTCGTACTTGTAAACCGAGTAGGCGCCGGCGCCCCGGACCTCGAAGGTCACGTCCTTGAAGCCACCCTGCTCGGCCGCCGACTGGGAAAGCACCTCGGTCGAGTAGCCGCGCTCGGCGGCGTAGCGGGTGAGCATCTTGTAGAGATCACCGGCAAACAGGGCGGCCTCGTCGCCACCGGTGCCAGCCCGGATTTCGACGATCACGTTCTTGTCGTCGTTCGGATCCGGCTCGACCATGGCCAGGCGGATCTCCTCCTCGAGCTCTTCCAGCCGGGCCGGGGCTTCGCGAACCACCTTTTCGAGATCCTCGTCCTCGCCCTCCTCGAGCAGTTCCCGGGCCCCCTCGAGATCGTCACTCAGGGTCCGGTACTCGGTGACCAGCGCATTGGCCGGCTGAATCTGGCGGTACTCGCGACCGACCTCGGCATACCGCTCACGGTCCCCGATCACCTCGGGGTCGCTCATCTGCTGCTCAAGCTCGGCAAAGCGAGCCTCAATCTGTTCCGCCAGCCTCTCAATCACAAGAACATTCTGACGGCCCGGTCAACCTCAGGCGGAGCCGACCCATCCATCAATTACTTCTGTGGGTCGGCGGGTTCGACTTGGAGGCGGAGCGAAGCTCGCCGACTTGCGGTCACGCCACGATTTCGATCGGCTCCAGGTACGCGTTCTCTTCGGGCTTTTCGACCTGGAGGACGGCGTTCAGGGCGGCGATCGCGACTTCCAGCTGCACTTCGTCCGGCTCGCGGGTGGTCAGGTTCTGCAGCATCAGGCCGGGCCACATGACCGCCCGCACCCAGGACTTATCCCGGTTGCGCCCGGCCCACTTGATCAGCTCGTAGGCGATGCCGGCGATCAGTGGCACCCCGACGATCCGCGAAATCACCAGCCAGTACCAGGCGGGCAGGCCCAGCGGAGCGAAGACGAAGATCGCGACGACCATGACGATCAACAGGAAGCTGGTGCCGCAACGCGGATGGAGCCGCGAGTAGAGGGCGGCCCGGGAAGGAATCAGTTCGTCCTCGGCTTCGTAGCAGGAGATCGTCTTGTGCTCGGCCCCGTGGTACTCGAAGACCCGCCGCAGATCCTCCAGCCGGGAGATCATCACGATGTAACCGATGAAGATCGCGGTCCGGACGATCCCTTCGACCAGCCAGAAGAGAAAGGAAGAGTCAAGCCAGTCCTTGATCAGGCTGGTCAACCCGACGGGAATCACGAAGAAGAGCAGGA
>JAIBCJ010000096.1 GCA_019694145.1 Solirubrobacterales bacterium
CCGGTACAGGTGACGGAAATCCGACCCACCGGGGGTTCATCTACCGGCGGGAGGTTGAGGCGGCGGGTTTCCGGCGGGTTCTGTTCGGTCCCGACCCGGGCCGGCTGGCGGCCGAGTTCGAGGGGCGAAGCTCGCTCTGGGAGCTTGGCCTCGAAGCCACCACCGGCCAGGTGATCTGGAACGAGAACCGGGCCCGGCTGTTCCCGGACCCCAGTCCGGGCCGGGTTCCGCTGATCTGGTCCCGCAGCATCGGCGAAGGGGAACTCCGGACCCTCTCCCCGAGCGCCGGGAAACCGGGCTTCTACGACACGCTCGATGGTGGCCGACCGCCGCTTCTCGGCCCGGCGATCGTGGTCAACCGGGTGGTCGGGGCGGTCGGCCGGGGGGAGCTGCGGGCGGCGCTCGTTCCGGAGGGGATGGAGTTCCTGGCGGAGAACCACGTCAACGTGATCCGCAGCCGTGGCCCGGCGGTTGACTGGGAAGGCGTCCTCGCCGCGTTGCGGATGCCGGGAGTGGTCGAAAGGGTCCGGCTGCTGACTGGGAACACCCAGATTTCGGCGCGGGAGCTAACCCACCTGCTGCCGCTGGATCTCGCGGGTGTAGAAGAAGTCGGGTGAACTTCCCCACTTCTCCGGATTGTGGACTGGCCGGAACCCGCAGGATTCGTAGAGCTTCACCGCCGGCTCGTTGGCCTGGTTGACATCGAGCTGGATCCGGTCGCAACCGCGCGACCTGGCCCGCTCGACCGCCGCCTCGACCAGGGTGCGCCCGTAACCCTTCCCGCGAGCCGACTCGTCAACGAAGAGGTCTTCCAGCCAGGCGTCCTCGTTGCCGGTCCAGACCGAAAGCCGGAAACGGGTCTGCACGAACCCGGCCTCGGGGTCGCCGACCAGCAAGAACTCGGTCGAGCGGTCCCGCAAAAGGACCCCGACCGTCGCTTCGATCTCGGCGTTGGTCGGCGAGTCGTCCGCGAGGAAATCCCGGAAACCGGCGATCAGGCGGGTGACCGGTCCGATATCGGCCGGCCCGGCGATTCTGAGCGGGGTCTCAGGACCCATCACCGTTCTGGCCTCCGGTCGAAAGCGGGTCCGGCAGGGCGGGCAGTCCCATCTCCCTGCGGTACTCGGCCCGAGCCTCGTTCTGCGCTTCAACCAGCTCGGGTGCCAGCGGCCTGGAACCGTCATAGACCAGGCGGAGCTTTTTCCCGTTGTCCCGGAGCAGGTAGATGGCGATCCGGTTGAAGCCGGCCCTGAGCGACTCGGGAGGAAGCAGGATCGAGAACCCGGGCCCGCGGCCGGTGCCGTCCTTGAAGGTCCAGCCGACCGCCTGGATCTTCCCGTCCACTGCCACGGCCAGCACACTCCCTTCCGGGATCCGGTCGGTGACCCCGCGCTGGAGCAGGCCGCGCAGGGTGGGGGCGGTCGGGTCGTAGTTCTTGGCTGCGTTCCGTTCATCCGGCAGGGCGCGCCAGCGCTTCAGTGGCAGCACCTCGAGGTTCTTCACCTTCTTGCCGATCAGTTCCCTGTGGGGCCCGAAGCGGTAGTAGGGGCCCCAGCCGTGACCGGTCCCGAAGACGCTCTGGATCCGGTTGATCAGCAGTTTCTGCCGCTGCCGCAGCATCTTCGCGGGGGAGGTGAAACCCTCCCCGTTCGGCGAATTGACCACGGTGACCCGCTCCGGGTCACATTCGGCGACGGGCCACGGATACTCGATCCCGAGCTGGTCGGCGATCATCGGCAGGATGTCGGTCGCGCAGGTGCGCCGGTCGGTCACTTCCGGTTTGACCTGCCCGGGTGACTTGATGAAGAGCGGGACCGACGCGACCTCCCCCATGTTCTCGCTGGTCGCCGCCCGGCGCGGGACCTTCGACTGGAAGGCGGCTCCATGGTCGGCGGTGACGACGACCATTGCTCTCTCCCAGAGGCCGGTCTGCTTCAGCCGCTTGATGATCTGGGCGAGCAGGGTGTCGGTGTATCCGACCTCGAGCAGGTGCCGCTGCATGGCGATGTTGACGATCCGCGGCGGGGCCATCCAGGGACCGTCATTGGGCAGCAGGCCCGACCATTCCGCGGTCAGGTTCGAGTAGCGCTGGCCGTTCGGGATGTGGCGCCAGGGGTAGTGGGGCTTTTCGATGTGAATCAGGTCGAGGGTCTCCTGCTGGCCCCGTTTCAACTTCGCGTTGAACTCGCCGACCCGCTCGAATTCGTCGGCCGAGGATTCGAGCGCGAACAGCCGGCCGAGCTTGCGGGCGGCACCCTGCCCGGTCCGCTCCGGCTGGGTGTCTCCGGTAGCGCCCGTCGCTCCGGTCAGTCCGGTGGTGCCGGTTGCCCCGGTTTCACCGCCGTCGTCGAGACCGGTCACCTCGGATTCAGCGTTGGTGTCGACCTGATCCGACTCGGTGAAGCCCGAGAAGGAGTTGGAGACGTCGGGGAGGTTCCGGGTCAGCGAATCCGGCAGCAGCAGGTACTTGGAGACGACGTAAAGGTCCGAGAAGAGGTCGGAGGTCGAGCCGTCCTGGGCGGTGTTGTCCTCTTCCGGACAGAGCGTGTCGGGGCAGATCCGCGTGGCGGCCTCCATCACTCTCAGGTCGTAGGTCTTGCCGAGCAGGGTGAAGACGCTGTGCGGATAGTCGGAGGCGATCGGCAGGTCGTCGTTGTTCGGCTTCTGCCCGGAGAAGATCGCCGGCACGGCAAGCGGGGTGTAGGCAGCGGCGGCGCTGGTGTTCCGGTACCAGGTCGAATGGCCGGCCAGCTCGGCGAAGGCCGGGTATCTGGTTCCGTCGATCTGACCGTCGGGCTTCATCAGCGAGCCGACCGGGAACTCGTCGAAGACGACCATCACGACCGGGGCCGGAGTTCCGATCTTCACGTCAACGGGGTCCGGCTGCTCCCGGGGCAGGACCAGGCGCGAGGTGCTGCTGAAACCGAAGAAGATCACCAGGATGATGATCGGGGCGACACTGAGCACGTCCATGAAGGCCTGGGGAAAGCGCCAGCGGGAATAGATGAAGACCCCGGCCACGGCCAGGCCGATCGAAATCGCGATCAGGATCCCGGCCGGCCAGTCGAGGTGGTTCTTGATCAGCTGCAGGACGAAGCAGGCCCCGAACAGTCCGACCAGGAAAAGGTGGAGATACCACTGGGCGTCGCGACTGGCCAGGCGGACCAGCGCCTCGATCGCGAGGCAAACCAGCGGCACCGCAAAGGTGAGGACCAGGGCGTAAAGGATGATCTGGCCGGAGCTGTTGCCCCGGGCGACGAAGAAGTCCGGGTTCTCGCCGAGCAGGTCGAGCATCGGCTGGGCGAAGGTGAGCGCCCAGAGCGCAGCCAGATGGGCCGCCCCCAGAATCAGGGACGGACGCTTGAACGGCGCTTTACCTCCGTTTCCGGACTCGCGCCCGGACTTGGCGACATCAGTCACGGACTGGCCAGTCTATTGGTCGGTCGAGGACCAGAGAAGCCTCAAGGAGGCTGCTCCGGCGGCACCTCCCGTGAATGGAGTCACTTCGAACAACTGAATCCGGTTGGACCCTTCCCGGAGCGTTGATTGCGGCAGCAGGATCGAGTACCTGACCTGGCCGTTGTCTTCGTAGGACTGGCCGACCGCGGCGATCCTTCCGTTGACGCCAACCGCCAGCGGCGTGCCTTCGTCCAGTCCGGAAATCGTGCCTCGTTGCCTCAGGACCGGGTTCAGTTCGATCCCCGAATCGAACGTAAACGAGCGGGGCGAGGGAGTTTCGGAGCTCGCTTCGGCGTCGTTCGTGGCGCCGATCCTCCAGAACCGGGCCGTGGACTGGCCGATCAGGTCGCTCCGTTTGCCCCACCTGAAGGCGCGGTCCCAGTCGGCTCCGTCGCCGCCGAGCAGCCGGGCCATCCGGTTGATGTAGAGCTGGCGCTGGGCGATCGCCTTGACGAAGGCGAGAGTCACCGGCTTGCCGCTTCCGTTGTCGATCCGGACGGTCTTGCGGTCGCAGGTGGCCGGCGTCCAGGGCAGGTCGATGCCGAGGATCTGCGCCATCCGGGGGACGATTTCCGTGGTGCAGGTCGGTCGGTCGACTACCTTGCCCTGCTCCTGGCCGGGTGCCTTGATGAAGAGCGGGACCATCCCGATCTGCCCCATCGTTTCTTCCTCCGCCGAGCGTCGGCCGGCACCTTTGGTCCAGGCTGCACCGTGATCGGCCGTGGCAACGAACAGCGTGTCATCCCAGCGGCCGTCCCTCTTCAGCGCGGAAATGATCCGGCCGAGCAGGTTGTCGGTGAAGCCGACCTCGAGCAGATGGGCCTGATGGGCCCGGTCCGTGATGTAGCCGTCACCCTCCCAGTCGGTTTCACCGATGAAGCTGCGGAAGTCCTCGGTCCCGTCGGAGTACTTCAGCCCCGAGGGGTAGTGGGTCCAGGGATAGTGCGGCTTCTCGACGTGAACGAAGTCGAAGCTCTTGCCGCCGCTTCCCAGCCGGCGGATGAACGCGTCAACGTCAGCTTCACCATCCAGCGAGTTCTCGCCCTCGCCGAGGCGGTCATGCACCCACTGGCGGGCCCGGCCCCGCTCTACCGAGTCCTCCTCGCCACCGAAACCCTGGAAGCTCTGGGAAATGTCCGGCAGGGAGGAACCCATGTCGGCCGGCAGCAGCAGATGGGCGGAAACCGCTTTCAGGTCAGTGGTCAGGGAGGAGAGCGCATCGGCCATGCCGGTCTTCCCGCCTTCCCGCTCGCCGCAGATCTCCTCGGTGCAGAGCTGGGTGATCGGTTCGATCGCGTGGGTCTGCCAGCTCCCGCCCAGCAGGGTGAAGATCGAATCGGGGTGGTCGGCCGCGGTCGGCAGGCTGTCGTGATCCGCGGGCTGGCCGGTCAGGATCGAGGGCACCGCGATCGCCGTGTACGAAGCGTCGGTCGCCGTGTTCCGGTACCAGGTAGAGGTGCCCTTCAGGCCGGCGAAGTTGGGGAAGCGCTTCGGGTTGATCCGGCCCGAAGGGGTCATCAGCGAGCCGGCCGGGAACTCGTCGAAGATGACCATCACGACCGGATGCGGGTTCGAGGCGTTCACCGTCTTGGCGTCAACCTCCGTGGTCGAGAGCGTGAGCTCTTTGGCGTCGCTGAAGAAAAAGAAGGCGATCAGGATCACCGGCGGGGCGATGATCAGGATGTCGGTCATCGAGCGCATGAAGCGGGCCTTGGCGTAGGCCCAGGTCAAAAGGCCGCCGAGCACGATCGCGAAGATGATCATCGGCCAGGCAGGACCGTCCGCGAACTGCTTCAGCACCTGCAGGGCGATCGCCCAGAAGAGCACGGCACAGAAGGCGAGGTGAACGATCCACCGGGCCGCCTGGCTGAGCAGATTGACCAGGGCCTCGATCAGCCCCGCGAAAAGTGGCGGCAGGATCGTCAGCAGCAGGACGAAGATGATGATCTGGCTGCTGGTGTTGTCGCGGGCGACGAAGAAGTCGGGGTTGTTGCCCAGCAGGTTCAGCAACGGCTGGACGATCGCCAGCGCCCAGAGGGCGGCGAGGTGGAGGCCGCTCATCAGGATCGAGGGCGGATCCAGGGGTGCGGCCTTTTCCTCCCGGTCAGACATCGGTCGGCGATCCTATTCTCTTGAAGGGAAACTCGCCGCTATGAAGCGGGTTTCAACCGATGGGCGTCTTGATCCTCTTCAGGAACAACCGCTGGCGTTTTCGCGTCCTCTGGCTGCTGACCGGCCTGGCTGCGGCACTGCTAACCGCTGCGTTCGGCCATTCGGTCGGGCTTGCCCGGGCCCGTCCCAACCTGGTGGTCATCCAGACCGACGACCAGACCGTGCGGATGCTCCACTCGCACTTCGTCGGTCCGCATGGCAAGAAGCACCGCACGATGCCGCATGTCCAGCGCCTGATCGAGGACCGCGGCCTTGAGTTCACGAACTACTACGCGTCGATTCCGGTCTGTTCGCCTTCCCGTTCGGCCCTGCTTTCCGGGCAGTACGGGCACACCAGCGGGCTGATCCGCAACGTCGGCAAGCTGGGCGGGGTAAGGGGCATTTCGCGAAGCCCGGTCTGGAAGCGGAACCTGGCCGTCGCCCTGCGCCGGGTCGGTTACTACACCGCGCATTTCGGCCGGTTCGTGAACCAGTACGGCAACCCGGAGGGCGTCGACCGGCGTGCCGTCCCGCCGGGATGGTCCTGGTGGGCGACCGACTGGACTCCGGATGTCGCCCGCCGGTTCTACGGGTACAAGCTGAACGTGAACGGTCACATCCAGGGGCCGTTCGGAAAGCTCCACTACCAGGCCTGGAGCAACAAGGACAGCCGCAAATGCCCGGCCGGCGGGCTGAGCTGCAACTACCACACGGATCAGATCACGACCCGGGCCCTGCGGGTGATCCGGCACGCGCCGCGGCGGCCGATCTATATCCAGGTCGATTACGAGGCCCCGCATGCGACCGCCGACGGCAGTGGCGAGTCGGAGCCCGCCAGCCGTCACATCGGTTCGGCCCGCCGCACGCCGCTGCCGAAGCCTCCGGGCTTCAACGAGCGGAACATTCGCGACAAGCCCCGGGTCCTGCGTTCCCGGGCCCGGCGCCTGAGGGCCGGCCAGATTGCCGGGATGCGGACCCGCTGGCAGCGTGAGCTCGAGTCGCTCCGGGCCGTGGACGAGAGCGTCGGAAGGATAGTCAGGACCCTTCGGGACACCGGTCGCCTGGCCCGCACCTACATCTTCTTCATCGGTGACAACGGCGCCTTCTTCGGCGAGCACCGCTACGCCCGGTCCAAGTTCCTCGCCTACGAGCCTTCGAGCAACGTGCCGATGCTGGTTCGGGGTCCCGGGGTCAAGCGAGGCCGTCGCTCGGGCGCGATCGTCAGCAACGTCGATCTCGCGCCGACCATCGCCGATCTCGCCGGCGCCCGGCTGCTGCTGAAGCCGGACGGAAGGTCAATGAAGCGGCTGTTCCGGTTCCCCCGGCGGGTCGGACGGCGGGCCGTGATCCTCGAGTCCTACCGGCTGCCTTCGAGACCGCTCTACCAACATCTGGAAGGCGAAGGGATCGACACGCCCCATGACCTTGGTCCCTCGGCCTCGGCCGTGGTCCCCGCGGTCAACTACACGGCGATTCGCGCCGGCCGTTACAAGTACATCGATTACGAAGGCGGCGGGCGCGAGCTCTATGACCTCAAGCTCGACCCGTACGAGGTTTCCAATCGTGTCCACTGGCGCGGGTACCGGAAGGTGGTCCGGAAACTGGCCCGGCAGTTGAAATGGCGTAGGTTCTGCTCCGGGGCAAAATGCAGGCGCGGAACCGGGCGGCTTCCATTGCCGAAACTCCGGCGCCACTGACCGGTTTCAGGGGGCAGACATCAGGGGAGCAAATCGCAACATCTTCACCCGGTCGGCAGCATTCACGCTGCTCTTCGCACTGCTTCTGGCGGTGGGGATGGGCCGCGCCAGCGCGGCTTCGATTCCCCGGGCCGCCCTTGATCCGGGCCGGCCTAGTTTCGTCGTGATCCAGACCGATGACCAGCCCCTGAACGAGTTCGACCGCCGCTTCCGGGACCTTTACGACAACTGGCGCCAGATCATGCCGAAGACGATGGCCCTGATGAAGGACAAGGGCATCACCTTCAGCCAGTACATGACGCCCTTCCCGCTCTGCGCACCTTCACGGGCAACCCTGCTCAGCGGGCGTTACACCCAGAACCACGAGGTAGTCCGGATCGGCGGGCCGCGTGGCGGGTGGCAGGCCTGGCGGAGCAATCCGATCATGTTCGAGAACCTGCCGGTCTGGCTTCAGCGGGCCGGCTACCGGACCATGCATTTCGGCAAGTTCATGAACAACTACGGCGGCATCGATGCCCCCGCGGAGACGGTCGTTCCGCCCGGGTGGGACCAGTGGGTCTCCGATGCGACCGACAACTCGACCCGTGAGTTCTACGGCTACCGGCAGAACGTCAACGGCACCGTCACGGCACGCCTGGGCTGGCCCTACTACGACCAGCAGGGCGGCCGCGACCCCGAGGGCTGCCCCTGGCTGGGGATCGAGGTCTGCAACTACCACACGGACTCGATGTCCCAGCAGGCAGAAGCGGCGATCCGGGAGGCCGGTGACCAGCCCTTCTACCTCCAGGTCGACTACCACGCCCCGCATGGCGATTCACGGCCACCGATCGGCCCGGAACCGGCGCCCCGTCACTACGACACCGCCCTGAAGACACCCGGACCACGTCCGCGCGGCTTCAACGAGCGGGACATCACCGACAAGCCGCGGTTCCTCCAGGAAGCCGACGCGGCCGCACCGCTCACCCAGACCGAGATCAGCCAGCTCGACACCGAGTACCGCAAGTCGATCGAGGCCCTGCGTTCGGTCGACGACGGGGTCGGGGGAATCATCAAGGCATTGCGGGAGACCGGGCGCCTGGCCAACACCTACGTGATCTACACCTCGGACAACGGCTTCTTCACCGGCCAGCACCGGATCAGCCGCGGCAAGCTGCTGCCCTACGAGCCGGCCCTGCGGGTGCCGTTCGTGATCCGCGGCCCGGGAATCAGGCCGGGGACCAGGAGCTTCGAGCCGGTGGCCAACCAGGATGTCGCCCCGACCATCATCAGGCTGGCCGGCGCCCGGGCCGCCCTGACGATCGACGGCCGCTCGATGATTCCGTTCTGGAAGGACCCGAAGAAGCGGTCACGCCGGCCGATCCTGCTTTCCAGCTACGCGACGATCACTCGCCTGATCCCCGGCGATTACCCGGATGACCCGGAGCAACCCGGCGATGGAGGAACGGAGGATCGCACCAGGCGCGACAAGGACGCGAGCGCCTCGGTCCGCAGCCCGGACCAGAACTACGTCGGAATCCGGCTCGGCCCCTACAAGTACATCCGTTACGAGAGCGGTGAAACCGAGCTGTACGTACTCAGCGAGGACCCGGCCGAACTGGAAAACCGTGCCGGCGACCCCCGCTACCTGAAGGTCATCAACTACCTCGAAACCCAGCT
>JAIBCJ010000219.1 GCA_019694145.1 Solirubrobacterales bacterium
CTGCAGTACATGGGCCTCGAAGCCGGAACTCCGATGGAGGAAATTCGCCCGGAGCGGGTCTTCATCGGCTCCTGCACCAACTCGCGAATCTCGGACCTGCGGGAAGCAGCCGGCGCGATCAAGGGCCGCAAGGTGGCCGACAGTGTGCGGGCGATGGTCGTCCCGGGCTCGGCCCTGGTCAAGGCCCAGGCCGAAGAGGAAGGTCTCGACGAGATCTTCCGCCAGGCCGGATTCGAATGGCGCGGCGCCGGCTGTTCGATGTGCCTCGGCATGAACCCGGACATCCTGATCGAGGGCGAACGTTGCGCCTCGACTTCGAACCGCAACTTCGAAGGCCGCCAGGGCAAGGGCGGCCGGACCCACCTCGTCAGCCCGACCATGGCCACCGCGGCAGCCATCGAAGGCCACTTCGTCGACATCCGCAACTGGAGCTAGGAGCTAGCAATGGAACCGATCAGCACAATCGAAGGCGAAATCGCCGTTCTCGACCGCAGCGACGTCGACACCGACCAGATCATCCCCAAGCAGTTCCTGAAGCGGGTCGAGCGGACCGGTTACGGCGAGTTCCTCTTCTACGACTGGGTGCGCGACGGCGAGATCGAACTCGAGCCGCATCCGATCCTGGTTTCCGGCCGGAACTTCGGCTCGGGATCCTCGCGCGAGCATGCCGTCTGGGCGCTCCATCAGTTCGGCTTCCAGGCCGTGATCGCCCCGTCCTTCTCGGACATCTTCTATTCGAACAGCACCAAGAACGGCTTTCTGCCGGTGGAGCTGGACGAGGAGAAATGCCAGCAGATCGTGGAGGCCGGCGAGGCGAAGATCGACCTCGAGAGCCAGACCGTGAGCTGGAACGGGGGAGAGGCCGGGTTCGAGATCGACGCCGAGATCAAGCGGCGCCTGCTCGGCGGGCTCGACGACATCGCCCTCACCCTTCAGTCCGAGGACGAGATCGAGGCCTTCGAGGCCGGCCCCGGCGGGACCTACGGGCCCGTGACAACATCCCTTTAGGGCGCGCGTCGAGCGAACTGATTCAGCGCGCCTGTCTTTGTAGAGGAGATCAATCATGAGCAGTGATCAGGAATCCCGTCCGGCGGACTGGGAGGCAGACAAGTATTCCCGCACGGCGACTCCGCAGCGCGAATGGTCAGAAGCCGTGCTCGACCGTCTGGAACTGAGTGGCGACGAAACGGTGGTCGATGCCGGCTGTGGTTCCGGCAACGTGACCGAGGACCTGCTGGCGAAGCTCCCCGACGGCCGGGTGATTGGCGTTGACGGTTCCCCGAGCATGATCGAGGAAGCCACCGCGCGCCTCGGGGACGACCCGCGGACCAGCTTCATCTGCCAGGACCTGGCGAAGCTCCAGCTTGACGAGCAGGTCGACCATGTCTTCTCGAACGCCACCTTCCACTGGATCGCTGACCATGACGCCCTGTTCCGGTCGCTGGCCGGGGCGACCCGGCCCGGCGGCAGCCTGATCGCGCAATGTGGCGGCCGCGGCAACGTGGCCGAGGTGATCGACGCGCTCGGGGTCGTCAACCGGCAGGCACCCTTCGCGGAGATCTTCGGTGAGTACGACGACCCGTGGACCTTCGCCGGGCCGGAAGAGACCGAGATCCGGCTGATCGGTGCCGGTTACGAGGACGTGGAGTGCTGGCTGGAGGAACGGGTCGCCCATCCGGAGGATCCGCGGGGATTCTTCGAAGCTTCGTTTCTGGCCCCGGCCCGGCAGGTCCTCGACGATGAACAGTTCACCGAGTACACAGACCGCTTGCTGGCCGAGATGGGTCAACCAGCCAGCTTCAACTATGTTCGCCTGAACATGACCGCGAAAAGGAAGAACGAGAATGAGTGAGACCCGGAAGATTGTGGTGCTGGCCGGCGACGGTATCGGCCCGGAAATCGTCGGCGCGACCCGTCGGGTCCTCGACGCGGTTGGCAGCTTCGAATACGAGGAACACCTGATCGGTGGTGCCTCGATCGACGAGCACGGGGTCGCCCTGACCGACGAGGTGATCGAAGCCTGCAAGGCATCCGACGCGGTGCTGCTCGGCGCAGTCGGGGGCCCGAAGTGGGACGAGGCCGTGGCCAAGGACCCGACCGCGCCGCGCCCGGAACAGGGGCTGCTCGGCATTCGCAAGGCGCTCGGCCTCTACGCGAACCTGCGGCCGGTCAAGCCTTCCCCGGCGCTGATTGATGCCAGCCCGCTGAAGAAGGAGCTGATCGACGGCACCGACCTGCTGGTCGTCCGGGAGCTCACCGGCGGCATCTACTTCGGTGATTCCGGCCGCCGTGATGACGGTGCCGTCGCCTATGACGAGTGCGCCTACTCGGTGCCGGAGATCCAGCGGATCGCCCGGGCCGCCTTCGAGGCTGCCCGCCAGCGCTCGGACAGTCCCCGGGTGCTTTCGGTCGACAAGGCGAACGTGCTCGAGACTTCGAGGCTCTGGCGGGAGACCGTCAAGCAAGTCGCCACGGAATATCCCGATGTCGAGCTCGATCACCTGCTAGTCGATTTCGCGGCGATGAAGCTGGTTTCCGCTCCGGCCGAGATCGACGTGATCGTCACCGAGAACCTCTTCGGAGACATCCTCAGCGACGAGGCGGCCATGCTGACCGGTTCGCTGGGCATGCTGCCCTCGGCCTCGATCGGGGCCGAAGGCCAGCCGGGGCTCTTTGAACCGGTTCACGGATCGGCCCCGGACATCGCCGGCCA
>JAIBCJ010000220.1 GCA_019694145.1 Solirubrobacterales bacterium
ACCTCCCGGTTGTTTTCGGTCGCGGACTCCCCGCGTGCCTGTTTCGAGCAATGGCCTTTCATTCCCCGAAACCCGATCTCATAAACAGCCTGTTTCCCAAGGAAGTCGGTTAACCAAAAAGGGCCGTCCTCTCGGACGGCCCTCTTCCGGAGCCCTGCCATCAAATATTTGATGGCCCTGGCCGGGCGGGTTCCCGCTGCCGCCCGGCCAGGGCCGGGCGGCGTGCGGGTGGAGTGACGGCGGCGTCAGCCGCCGTTACTGGCGGGTTCGTAGGTGCGGTTGGGCTCGCCGCGGAGCTCGGTCGGTCCGGGCAGCTCGGTGCCCTGGGCGTCTTCGCCCGGGATCACCGGCAGGACCAGCTTCGACGGAATCACACCGCCGAGACCGATCGTGTTGGTGGTGTTGCCCTTTTCGATCGTGTCGAAGTCCCAGATCGTCCGGTCCCCACCGGGTGCCTGGATGTTCAGGCGGATCTTCGAGCCGGCCCGGAACACGTGGGCGGCCGGGAAGATCTGAATCCGGGCGTAGTTGTACTTGCCTTTCTTCAGCGGAGCCTGATCGGACTTCAGCCAGGTCTGCACCGGGTTATAGGCGGTTGAGAGCTTGCTGTTGATGGCCCGGTGCGAGGCCCGCAGCCAGCCGTTCTGGATGTAGGTCTCGTTGCCGTCCGGGCGGACCTCGGTCAGGGTCACCTGGATGTCCGTGTTGGGCTTGCTCGACTTGAGGTAGAGATCAACGCTGGACGGTCCGGCCATGAAGACGTCCTTGGTCAGGGCCGGCGTGATGAAGCCGAGCCCGTGGCCGTCGGCGACCGGCTGCCAGTTGTACGGCGGCTGGGCCAGCCAGGAGTCACCCTGGGCGTTCTCGCCGAGGGTCTTGGCCGGACGGGCGCTCGGGTCGGACAGGTAGCTGACCGAAGAACCGGTCTTTGACTTGCTGGTGCTCAGGGTGCCGTTCTTGCCCAGGTAGAACGCGGTGGGCCTGGTCGTCCTGATCGGCCAGCTGTTGAAGTCGGCCTCCCACTTGGCGCCGATCGCGCCCGGGTCACCGTCAACCGCGGCGCCGTTGTCCATCAGGATCCGGATTCGCGGATCCTGCCGGAACTCGGCCTTGGCGGCCGCGACGTTGGCCGGGGTGTTTTCCATCTCCGCGAAGCGGCTCTGGACGATCGGCAGCGAGCCGGCGTCGGCCAGGAACTCGTAGAGCTGGCCGCCGAGGCTCAGAACCAGCCCGGGCACGACCGGAATCCGGCCGTTACCGGTGAACAGGTTCATGAACTCGGCCCAGCGGGTGATCGTGCTCGGGCCGAGCGCGTCGGCGTGAACGCCGTTCTGCATCGTCACCCAGACGTCCTTGTTGGACTTCGGCAGGTTCTTCACCGCTTCCGGCCAGTGGCCGCCGGTCTGTTCGTCCTGGAAGGCGCCGACCCAGAAGATCGGCACGTTGATGTTCTTCACCCACGCCCCGGGCGAGCGCTTGGCGAACAGGCCAGGGGTACGGAAGGGGTTGTTCTCGATCTTCGCGTTGTGATTGAGCGTCTGCAGGCGCAGCGTCTGGTTGTCGATGCAGTGCTGCTTCTGCTCGCTGCGAAGGGGCTCGGCCACGTCCGGGTCACCGGTCGTGGTCATGATCTTCGCCCAGGGCTGACCGCCCTCCGGGGCCGGCTCGGCGTCTTCACCGCGCTCGGTAATCCAGCTGTAGGCGAAGCCGTTGTTGAAGATGCCGCCCGGGAAACCGGTGCCGTAGTAGACGTCGTCGGTCACCGAAAGGGGTGAGACGGCGGCCAGGTGAGGCGGCCGGGTGCCGGCCGTAAACAGCTGGGAGATGCCGGAGAAGGAAATGCCGCCCATGCTGACGTTGCCGCCCTGGACCCAGTCCTGGGCCGCGACCGTCTCGACGGCGTCATAGCCGTCATAGGTGGTCGGCCAGCCGAAGAGGTCGAAGGCCCCGCCGGAACAGCCGGAACCGCGCATCTGGACGGTGACCACTGCGAAGTCGAGCAGCGGACCGATGACCGAGCCGACCGCGGTCGAAGAGGCCGGAGCGAGGTCGTCACTCGTGCCGTCGCCGCCACCCAGCTGGGAGATGATCGACTGAAGCAGGTCATGCGGGGCCGCGGCCTGGTAGCCGGAGTACTCGATGAAGGTCGGGAACGGACCGTCATCCATGGTCTTGCCGGAAGGCAGGCGGACGGTCATTGCGATCTCGATCCCGTCGCGCATCGTGACGAAGTTGAGGCCGGGCTTGAGGTCGGGCTTCTTGTCGTAGAAGGACTGCGGCGGGTTGGCGCCGGGCTTCAGGACCTTGAACGGCTTGGTGCCCAGGGCGCCCTTGCCCTTCGGGGTGCGCACGGTGAAAGTCTTGCCCGGAGCGACGTCGTAGAAGACCTTGGAGCCGAACGAGTCGGCCTTGCCGGTGCGAACGATCTTGTTGTTCGCATTGACCAGCAGAAGGGTCTGGCCCTCCTCGGCGTTCTTGACGTAGGCGTCACCGACGCTGCCGCGAGCCATGTACGACGCCTTCGAAGTGATCTTCGGAGCGGTCTTGAGCTTCTTGGGCGTGGCGTTGGCGACCGTGGCAAGGCCACCGATCAGAGCGAGTCCTGCGACAAGGGCACTCAAGAACGTGCCCGGTACCGAGATCCTTCTTCTCATGCTGTCTCCCCTATTCATTGATTGCTCAACTGCGGCTGCCGCCCGGCCCCCAG
>JAIBCJ010000097.1 GCA_019694145.1 Solirubrobacterales bacterium
ACCCCTGCGGACGCAATGCCTCCGGGTTGCGGTCAGGCGCTGCTCCGGTGCAGTCGCTTAAAGCGAAACGCCCGCCGGGTGGCGGGCGCGCTCGCGTTGCTTCTCCGGGGCGCGAAGCGCCCCGTGGTCAGTCGACCTAGATGGCCTCGACCGAAGCGGCGGCCGGACCCTTGGGTCCGTCCTCTGCCTCGTAGCTCACCTTGGCGCCTTCCGCGAGGGTGCGGAAGCCGTCCGACTGGATGGCGGTGTGATGGACGAAAACGTCCTTCGAACCGTCGTCCGGCGTGATGAAGCCGAAGCCCTTTTCGTCACTGAACCACTTGACTGTGCCAGTAGGCATTTAGTCCTCCAACATCGGTGCTGCGAAACGCGGAGGATGCCGGTAAAGCAACGACTGCGAGCGCTACACACGTCTTTGTCGGGGTTTACTCCCCCCGACCCTATGAGCGGACCGTAGCAGTATCTGCCCGATCTCGCTTGTTTTGTTACAAGGTCAGCGGCTGCGCTGCCGGCGGGAGTTCCGGTTGCGGTTCGAAGCGTTGCTGCGGTTTCGCTTCGGCTTGCCGCCCCGGCTGCCCTGGCGATCGTCGCCTTCGGCCCGTCCTTGCGGGGAACCCTTGCCGCCTCCGGCCCGGCTCTGCTGGGGCCGCCCGCCCTTGCGGGAGGGGCCGCTGCCCGGCTTTCGGGTTCCACTGCGGGAGCCGTTGCCGCCGGAGCGCTTCTGGCGGGTGTGGCTTTCGGCGTGGAACCCGGCGCCGCTGGCTTCGAATTCCTGATGGAGCCCGAGCGACTTCGCGATGCTTCCCATCTCCTTCGCCTGGTCGGACATGAAGAAGCTGATCCCGACCCCGTCGGCGCCGGCCCGGCCGGTGCGGCCGACCCGGTGGACAAAGGTGTCCTGATCCTCGGGGATGTCGAAGTTGATTACGTGGGTCACGTCGGCGACGTCGATGCCACGGGCGGCGACGTCGGTGGCGACCAGGGTGTCAACCCGGCCATCCTCGAAGTCGGCCAAGGCGCGCTGCCGCTGGTTCTGCGACTTGTTGCCGTGCATGGCGACCGCGCGAACCTGCCGGCTGCGCTTGCTGAGCTTCTTGACCAGCCGGTCGGCACCATGCTTGGTCCGGACGAAGACCAGGGTACGGCCACGGTCCGGGCTTTCGAGTTCGCCCACCAGGGTTTCTACCTTGGCTTCATGCGAAACGTGGATGAAACGGTGCTCGATCGTTCCCTGCTTCTCCTTCGGCGTCCGGTTGACATGGGTCTTGGGGTCGATCGTGTAGGCCGCGGCCAGCTTGCCGGCAGCACCTTCGAGCGTGGCCGAGAAGAAGAGGGTCTGGCGGCTGTCGTCGATCTGGCGGACGATCCGGTCGACCGCCGGCTTGAAGCCCATGTCGAGCATGCGGTCGGCTTCGTCGAGGACCAGGTAGCGCACGTTTTCAAGGTCGAATGCGCCGCGTTGGAGCTGGTCTTCCAGCCGGCCCGGGCAGGCGACGATGATGTGGGACTTCGCGGCCCGCTTGGCCTGCTGCTGCAGGCCGACCCCGCCGTAGACAGCGGCGATCCGGAGTGCGCGGGCGTGGCAGATCGCTTCCATTTCATCAACGATCTGGCTGGCCAGCTCGCGGGTCGGGGCGAGGATCAGCGCGGTCGGGCGAGGGTCGGTGGATTCGACCAGGTCGACCAGCGGCACACCGAAGGCAAGCGTCTTGCCGGAACCGGTGGGGGACTGGACCAGCACGTCATCGCCTTCGAGGATGTCCTCGATGACCTGACGCTGGATGGGGAACGGGGCTTCGATTCCGCGATCGCGGAGCGAATTGACCACGGCATTTGACACGCCGAGATCGGCAAAGGACTGCTGGGACATGCTTTTCAACTTCCTGTGAGGGGTAAGGGGGAGATCCGGTAACAACCCCGACGCCGGTAAGCCGCGCGAAACAGGAAGGAAACAGAACCTCGATCGCGTCCGTCAGGGACTGCGACCGCGGCAAACGATAACAGGCCGGATAAAGGAAACCTCTGCAAAGGACGGATTTACGCGGTGCTGGCGGCGTGTCGACCACAGTCCCGATAGCCTTATTGACTCGCGAGTCAACTTCTCGCGCGCAGTCGGGTCAGACACCCGCAAGGCTCTCAACTCACCAAGCCCCCGGAGGACCAAGAAACCTCATGTTCGTACACAAGGCAGCCGTCGTCGGCGGTGGCACCATGGGCGGTCAGATCGCCCAGGCGATCGCCGCAGCTGACATCCCGGTCGTAGTCAAGGATGTCGACCAGAAGTTCGTCGATCACGCGATCGAGGAAGTCAGGAACGTCACCGCTGGCCAGCTTGCCAGCAAGGTCAAGAAGGAAAAGATCACCCAGGAGCAGGCCGATGCCCGCCTCGAAGAGGTCCTGGCCAACGTCACCGGCACCGTCACCTACGACGAGTTCGGTGACGTCGACTTCGTGATCGAGGCCGTGCCGGAGAAGATGGCGATCAAGCAGGCCGTCTTTGCCGAGCTTGACGCGGTCACCCCCGGCCACGCGATCCTTTCTTCCAACACCTCGGCCCTCTCGATCTCCGAGATCGGCGAGGCCACGCTGCGTCCCGACAAGGTCGTCGGCTTCCACTTCTTCTACCCGGCCTCGGTCATGCCGCTGGTCGAGGTCGTGATCGGAGACGACACCTCGTCCGAGACCGCTCAGACTTCGTCGAATTTCGCCCAGGCAATCGGCAAGTCCCCGATCACCTGCGGCGAGGTCCCCGGATTCGTCGTCAACCGCATCCTCAACTCCGCGGTCGGCGAGATCTGGCGCGCCCAGGAAGAGCGCGGCCTCTCGATCGCCAAGATCGACGAAGGCGTCGGCGCCGCGAACGTTTCCCCGATGGGCCCGTTCATCCTGATCGACGTCCTCGGTCTGGACACCGTCTACCACGTCGCCGAGCACCTGAACGACTCCTACGGCGAGCGTTTCTACGTCCACCAGGGCATGAAGCAGCTGGTCGCCGACGGCAAGCTCGGAGCCAAGACCGGCGGCGAAGGCATGTACAAGGACGGCCAGCCGAACGTTCCCGGCGACGCCGACGCCGACGCACAGGAGCTGACCGACCTCTTCCTCGCCAAGTCTCTGGTCGAGGCCTGCCTGATCCTCGAGGAGGGTGCCTGCAGCGTCCGCGACATCGACTGGGGCATGATGAACGGCGCCGGGCTGAACCCGATGAAGGGTCTCTTCCCGCCGTTCTGGAAGGCCGACCTGGAAGGTCTCGACGTTTCGCTCGAGCGGATCGAGAAGCTGAACGAGAAGTACGGCGACGAGCGCTTCCCGGTGCCGGTCACCCTCAAGCGCCTGGTCGCCCAGGGCCGCCTCGGCCTCAGCACCGGTCAGGGCTTCTACCCCTACCCGCAGCCCGACGAGGGCGATCAGCCCGAGAAGGTCAAGCTGGAGACCCGGGGCAACGTCGCGATCGCCTGGCTGGCCAACCCGCCGATGAACGCGATCTCGCCCCAGGTCATCGAAGACCTCGGCACCGTCTGGGAGAAGGTCAACGCCAATCCCGAAATCGGCGCCATGGTGATCGCGTCCTCGACCGGTCCGATCGTCTACTCGGCCGGTGCCGACATCAAGGCGTTCACCAAGATGGACACCGAGGGTGGCGCCGCGCTGATCAACAACGGCCACGAGCTCCTCAAGAGCTTCGGTTCGGGCCGCGTTGCGACCATCGCCGCCGTCAACTCGCTCGCCTTCGGCGGCGGTTGCGAGCTCGCGATGGCCTGTGACTTCCGCATCGCCGCGGAATCCGCGGTCTTCGGCCAGCCGGAGATCAAGCTGGGCATCATCCCCGGCTTCGGCGGAACCCAGCGTCTGCCCCGTCTGGTTGGCTGGGGCAAGGCCCTCGAGATGAACACCGTCGGTGACCCGATCTCCTCGATCGAGGCGTTCGAGGCCGGTCTGGTCAACGAGCTCGTGCCCGATCAGGAGCTCTTCGACGTCGCCCTGAACTGGGCGAGCCGTCTGGCCGGTCAGGCCCCGCTCGCGGTCGAGCAGGTCAAGCAGGTCAGCTTCCGTGGCGGCGACCCGGACGCCGGCATCGACGCCGAGAAGCAGGGCTTCGCCAAGGTCTTCTTCTCCGAGGACGGCAAGGAAGGCATCTCCGCCTTCCTCGGCAAGCGCAAGCCCGACTGGCAGGGCAAGTAGGAACTGCGTCGAGAACCCACTTTGCGCCACATACCGGCGCAAAGTGGGTTCTCGGTGAACCCGCGCAAGGGTTCACAGCAACCTGCGGCACCGGTCGCATCGATTGTTTCCGGGTAGCCGCGGGGCCGGGTGGGCGTCTCCGGGATACTCAGGCAGAGCGCGGCTGAATGCCGCGCGAAGTGTTTGCCGCTTCCCGGGCACGCTCACCCGACCCCGCGGCGTAGCCACCAGGGTCCCTCACGGGAGTCAGCGGCGGGCGACCTTGAGGCGGTAGGTGGAGTCGTTGCCGGTCTGGCTGGTCGAGGGGGTGATCGCGAGCCAGATCATCTGGGGCCGCTTCTTGAGGTTGCGGACCAGGATGCCTTCGGTCTTCGGGTAGGCCCGGTTTGAGCGGACGATCACGTTCTTGCCGGGCTTGTAGATCGACCTGGTCTTCGGCTTGAATGCGGTCAGGACGATGTCCCCTTCGAGCTGGGTCACGTTGGCGATGATCTGGCGTCGCGCGGGGATCAGCAGCCGGTAGACATCGGCCGGATCCTTGGCCCTCGAGAGGGTCGCGGTGATCATCCGGCGCTTGCCGGAGCCCGCCCGCCAGAGATAGGGGGACTTCACCCCAAGCAGCGAACCGTTGATCCAGCGAATGTCATCGTTCGGCTCGTAGGGATCCTGGACCGGAGTCGGTTCCGAAAGGCTCTTTTCGATGCTGAGCAGACCGGCGCCGTATTCGGGGTCCCTGCCCGGGTCACCGAGGTCGCTCGCCGAGTTGGTCAGCAGCCGGTTGATCTGAAGGTTGCCGAGATTCGGACGAACCTGACGCAGCCAGGCTGCCGCCGCCGAAACCATGGGTGCCGAGAAGCTGGTGCCGCTGACTTCGCGCCAGGTCCGGTCCACGCCCGTGGAACCTCCGACGCTCGCATCCGACTCGTAGGGCGCCAGGACCTTCTCCCCGGGGGCGGTCAGGTCAACCGCCGAATTGCGGGTTGAAAAGGAGGAGACGACGGTGTCCTTGTCCACGGCGCCGACCGAAATCACGTGAGGGTCGGTTGCCGGCCGGACGGCGGCGTTGCCCGAGTCGCCCGTGTTGCCGGCGGCGGCGACCGCAACGATGTTCCGCCGGATCGCGTACTGGGTCGCCTTGAAATGGGTGAAGCACTTGTCGGCCGGGAAGGTGTAGCTCATGTTGATTACAGCGGCGCCGGCGTTGACCGCCTTGATTACCGCCTTCGAGGCGGTCGAGCAGGTCAGACCGGAAGCAAAGAGGCGCATCCTCGCGCCGGGCCAGACGCCGCGAATGCCGAGCATCTCGCCGGGCGAGCCGATGATTCCCGCCACCGCGGTTCCGTGCCAGTCAGCTTCGGGACCAAGTGACTTCGCGCCGGAAAGGTTGGCGCTGGTCAGGTCGGGATGGAGCGGGTCCAGCGACTCCTCGATCAAGGCGATCATCGGGCTCCTCGCGGTCACCGTCGGGGGCGTGACATCCCCGGGGCTGACGATCCGGTTGAGCCACCACTGCTCGTCACTGAAGAGGTCCAGCGGGTACCCGCTTCGCTCGATCGGCACGTCCGGTTCGGCGTAGGCCAGCCGGTCGGCCTTCCGCAGGCGACGGGCGAGCTGCCTGGCCTTGTCGCGCGAAACCCGGTAGCTGCCAAGCTGGCGGTCGATCGCGGTCGCCCCCGAGGCGGTCACGATCCGGCTGGTGACGCGGCCGGGGACACCTCCGACGATCCAGTCGCTGCTGCTGCCGTCACTTCCGGCCGAGCTGGCACCGGCCTTGGCCGGCAGGATCATCGGCGGTTCCTGGGGGACGCTGCTGGAGGCGGCACGCGAAGCCGGGGGGGCGAAGGACAGCGCGGCGAACAGCGCGACCGCCATAGTCGCGCCAAGGGCGATCCGGGCCGGCAAAATGCCGATCCCCCGGGCCAGCCAGTCGGGCCGACCTTCCCCAGTCAGATCTTCGGAACGATGCATGCCTGTTTGTAAACCCGCGAATCGCCTCGTGGTATCGGGGCAACACGGAAATATTCCAGACCGGGGCGGCGTATCCTTGCCGGCCGGCTGTGGCTAGGCTCCGGGCATGGCATATCCGGAAGCCGTTCTCTTTGACAATGACGGGCTCCTGCTCGACACCGAGGCCGTGTGGAGCCGGGCCGAGCAGCGACTGTTCCAGGAGCGGGGAATGGACTTCACGATCGACCACAAACGCAGCCTGGTTGGCTCCTCGGCTGAGATCGCCGGTCGCAAACTCGCCCGTTTCCTGAACGAGCCGGGCCGCGACGCCGAGATCATGGACGAGCTGAACGACCTGGTTCTGGCCGAACTCGAAGGTGGCGTGGATGCGATGGTCGGAGCCCGGGAAGTGATCGAGCTGCTGAGGCTGGCCGGGGTGCCGATCGCCCTGGTTTCGAACTCGCCACGCCGGTTCATCGAACGCTCGCACGAAGTGGCGGGAACGGAAATGCCCTTCGACGCGGTGGTCAGCGGGCATGAGGTGCCGGAAGCGAAGCCGGCCCCGGACGCCTATCTCGAAGCCTGCCGGCAACTGGGAGTGGAGCCGGGCAAGCGGGTGATCGTGTTGGAAGACTCGCCTTCCGGAGTGACCGCGGCGGTTGCGGCGGGCCTCTTTGTGATCGGCATCCCCTCGGTCCCGGGGATCGACCTGAGCCACGCGGACCTGATCGCCACCTCGCTCGAGTCGGAACCGGTGCTGCACGCGCTCGGGGTCGAGTCGCGCTGATCCCGCCCCGGGCCTGAACCGGCGGCCGCCGGTGCTTGGGTTCCTTCTGCCTACTGGCCGAGAATCCGCCGGCGGCGGATCACCCGCTCGGCCACGGCCAGCGCATCCTCGAGCAGCCTGGTGTCAGCCGCCACGGAGGTTCCCTCTCCGGCCCGCTCCGACACCCCGCCCAGGCCGGGAACGAGTTCTTCCAGGCGGTCCAGATCCCTCTCGTGATCGGGATCCTCGACCGCGAACTCCATCTCGCTGATCGTGGCACCGACCGCGGCGGCGATCGCCAGCCTGGCGGCCGCCTCATTGCCGGTTTCGAGGTCCATCCTGATCCGCGGGATCAGGACTTCGCAGGCGGTGGACTGTTCCCGGGCCCCGAGGATCGCTGCGGTGCGGGCCAGCGGAGCGGTGCGGGCCAGCCGCTGCCTGCGGCTCTCGGCGGTGCCGCCGCGGGCGTCAACGTCAAGCGACTCGAGAAAGCGGCCCGAAGCGACCTGCTCGCCTTCGCCGTAGCCGATTCGGGCGGCCAGGATCGAGCCCGGGTCGGTCGGCGTTCCAAAGGGGGCGCCCGAAGCCGCCGCATCGGCCGCCCGGGCGCGATCGAGCGTGCCGATGGCGTCGGCGATCAGGTCGCCGGTGAAATCCGAATCGTCGAGCCGGTCCAGCCAGTCTTCGGCAGCGGACTCGCCGTCGAGGGGCTGGTCGGCCAGCACGACGGTGGCCACCGTGACCGAAACCGTGACCGGAGCATCGGTCCGGCCGGACTTGCGGGGGCGCCGGCGCCGGCGGCGGGGAGGAGGCAGGGCGCCCTCGGTCTCGGTCACCAGAACCCTTTCGGCGGGGCCGGAACGGATCAGGTAGCGGCCGTCATCGAGCGGCAGGCTGCCGGCCAATTCGAACTGGACGAAGCCGAAAAGCGGGCTGATGGCCTAGTTGCCTTCGTCCGCGGAGCCCGACCCGCCGCCCTGATCCGACTTGGCCGGAAGCGCTTCATCGGAGGGGGTGGTCGGGACGTCGGGGTTGGTGATCTGGCCGAGGCGCTCGGTCAGCTTCTCCCACTGCTCGGCGCCGAGGGTGGCGGAGACCGATCCACCGGTCGCATCGGTGCCGGAGACGCCGAAGCCGACGTGGAGGTGGTCGCCGTGGTCGCTCATGGCGAAGCCGGCCGGCTGCGGGTAGTCCATCAGCGAGATGACCTCGTCCGGGGCCATGGTGCCCTGAAGCGTCAGAACCAGACGGGCCACCTGGTCGGTGAGTGAACCGGGGCCCTGGCTGCCCGGAGTGACGACCTCGCCGTTGATGATCGCGATGTCCATCGCGCCACCGTGGGTGTGGTTGGAAATGTTGCCCGAGGTGGTGATCGAGGTTTCGCGGCCACAGAGCATCGAACTGATGGTCAGCGAGTAGCCATGGGCGGTGATGAATTCCATGGTCGCCAGCAGGCGGCGGTCGATCGAGCCGGCGGCAATGTAATCGCGGTCGCATTGCTGGGTGAATGCCATCTTCGGGTCGTTCAGCACCCGCTTCTGGAGGGCCGACTTCGAAAGCAGGAGGATGCCGCCGACACCGAGCCGTTGCGAGAAGCGGTCCTTGCCGCGGGCGCTGTAGATATTGGTTTCGCCGAGCAGCTTCCAGCCGTCGAGGAACGGCTTGGGGTCGATCTGCGGGGTGTCTTCGCCGCCGGGCTTGATCGAGAAGTTGACCGAGGCGACCGGCGTTTCGGCCAGGCGGCCGAGCACGGTGCCGGCGATCACCCGCGAGCCCTTCTTCAGTTCCCGAAGTTCGGTGGTTTCAGGGTCGAAGCGGTAGATGCCGGACTTGCTGCCGTCGTAGACCAGGTAGTCGCCGGGCTTGCCCTCGATTCCGACGCCTTCGGCCTGGCGGATCTCGTTCTGGATCGACTGGCCGTCGGTCGTCGCGCGGTGCTGGTTGCTGGGACGAAGCGGGCTGGCGTAGACGCGGCCGCGGCTGTCCTCGGTATTGCGGTCAGCCTCGGC
>JAIBCJ010000098.1 GCA_019694145.1 Solirubrobacterales bacterium
TCGTCCAGGGCTTGTTCACGTACATCGACGGATACGGGCCCCGGAGGTAGGGCGCAAAGCCCGGCTTGGTGTCGAGGAAATCGATGCCCTCGAGCGCTGCCGAAGTGTAGGCCGGGTCGAGGGTGATCCCCTCGGGGGTCTCCCAGTGGACCTCGTCGCCGTCCGGGTCGCGGTTCGCCTCGAGCAGAGCTTCGAGTTCCGCCTCGCTGGCCGGGTCGGTCCGGACCGGGTCGAGTTCGACCTCGGAGAAATCGGGGATGCCGCTCATGACTTCACCTCCACGCCGAGCCGGCCAAGCGTGGCGGTCAGCACCTCGGTCAGGTTCACTCCGTTTCGGACCAGTTCATCGGCGCCGGCGGCGGTCGCCGCCTCGTTCAGTTCCGGGGTCGAGTTGACCATGTAGATGTAGCTCGCCCCGGCTTCGCGGAGCCTGCCGACCAGGTCCGCCACGTCTTCCGGGCTCTGGTTCTTTCCGGCGCAGATCGCGACCAGTTCGAATCCCCCGTCGCGCAGCGTCTTCGCCTGGTCCTCGTTGCTTTCCAGGGCGCCGCTCGGGACGGTTTCGACCCCGGCAACCTCGAAGAAGCTCTTGGCCCAGTTCGCGTAGTTGACGTGACTGGCGATCGAGCCCATGCAGGCGAGGTAGATCTGGGGCCGGTCACCGCCGTTTTCCTCGTGCCGCCGGGCGGCCCGGCGCATGACCTCGAAGGGGGTCGCGTCATGACGCACGTTCAGGGCCGGCAGTGAGAAGGTTTCCCCCGCGACCGCAGCCGAGAGCTCGTCGATGCGGGCACCGGCAGAAGCGAGTGAGGTGGCCACGGCCAGCCGTTCGGAAGGCGCCGCTTCGGTCAGCCTTCCGAGTCCGGGCACTTCCGGGCCTTCCAGCAATCGCGCCGAATCACCTTCCACCCTCGAAAGGTCGGCCCGCTCCGGCTCGGTGCCGTCATCGCCGAGCAGCGGGAACTCGTTGATCCCGGTCATCACCCGGCGGCGATGGTTGAGGTCATCCTCGCGCTCGTCGGCGAGCCCGCCCAGGGTGGTGGCGATCAATCCGGAACGGAGCGCGGCCAGGGCGCCGCCCTCGCGTTCGATTTCGCGGAACCGCTCCCAGCCGGCTTTGGCCACCTCGTCGGTCAGCTCTTCCCCGTACCAGGAGCCGGCCAGCGGGTCGGCGATGCGGCCGAGTGAGGACTCGTCCTGAAGGATGATCTGGGTGTTGCGGGCGATCCGGCGGCCGAGGTCGCCCGGCTGGCCGATCATCCGGTCGAAGGGAGTGACGGTCACCCCGTCGGCGCCACCGGTGCCGGCCGCAAAGGCGGCCGTGGTAACGCGAAGCATGTTGACCCAGGGGTCGACGGCGCTGATCATCCGGGCCGAAGTCCTGGCGTAGGTCGGGGAGAACCGGGCCTCGGCAGCGACGCCGGATTCCTCGAGCACGCGGGCCCAGAGCCTTCGGATCGCGCGGAACTTGGCCATCTCGAGGAACTGGTCGGGTCCGACCGCGAGGGTGAACTCGATCTGCGACGCAGCTTCGGCGGGATCAAGGCCGGCGGCGGCCGCCGCCCGCAGGTACTCGACTCCGGTCGCCACGGCGATCCCGAGCTCCCAGCCAGCGGTGGCTCCCGCCTCCACATAGATGCCGGTGTCTACCGCAAGCGCCCGGGCCTTCGGCCAGTCGCGCGCGGTCTCTGCCGCCAGCCCTCCGGCCGCGGCAAGCGCATCCTCGGGCGAGCAGGGCAGCTCGCCGGTGCGGGCGATCTCGCCGAGCGGGTCGTAGCGGAAGGAGCCGATCGCCGAGTCGGGGGCGATGCCGTTCTCGCGCCAGTGGGCGGCCAGCAGCGCCGCCGCCGAAGGGGCAGCGGCCCCGGCTTCAAGGGCAACCCCGGCCATGTCGAGGTACACGCCGTCGAGAACCTCGCCGAGCTGGTCGAGGTTGGAAATCGCGATGCCGTCAATGCCGCGGGCCGCGCTGAATCCGTCGGTTCCCGGAGCCAGGCCCTCGCGGGCGGCGCGGTCAAACCGCAGAGTGATCTCGGTGACGCCGCCGTTCAGGTCCTCGAGGATTTCCGCGTTTGCGCGGCCCCGGTCGGGTTGGGTCTGCTCCTGGCGGATCTGCCAGTGCCTTCCGGCCCGGGTCCCGCGGGTGAATGGAGCCTGGCCGGGCAGACCGGCCGGATCGGGGGCGATCGCATCCTCCGGGGTGTAGAGCCACTTCGCTTCGACCCCGTTCTCGAGCAGCGTCATCAGGGCGAGGTTCTCGTCGCCCCTGGTGGCCGCTTCGCTCCATTGCTCGAAGGAAACGGGTTCAAAGCCGTCGGCGAGGGACTCAGTCATGGCACTCCAGAGTGGTAAACACGGGTCTTTCAGGGTACCTGTCCGGAGCGGCTTTCGGTCTTGCCATCTATGCTGCTGCCACTTGAAACGGGAGCGCAAACAGCCACCGCCGCTGCCGATCGCCCCGGCCCGGTTTCGCCTGATCCGGGTCAAGCAGGATCCGTTGAAGGCGATCCTCCAGCGCTTCGCCCTGGCCAGCCTGCTGCTTTTGATCGTCACCTTCATTACCTACTTCGGCCGGGAGGGGTACGTCGACAACGAGCACCCGAACCAGCTGCTGAGTTTCGTCGACTCGCTCTACTACGCGACGGTGACGATCACCACCACCGGGTACGGCGACATCGTGCCGGTCACCGAGGCATCCCGCCTGGTCACCACGATCGTGGTCACCCCGATCCGCGTTCTCTTCATCGTTTTGCTGGTTGGCACTACGCTTCAGGTCTTGGCCGAGCAGTCCAGATTCCAGTTTCGCCTTCGCAAGTGGCAGCGTGACCTGAAGGATCACGTGGTCGTCTGCGGATTCGGGATCAAGGGCAAGTCCGCCCTCGAGTACATCCAGAGCCACGACGAAGGCATCGACGCCGTCGTGATCGACGAGAACGACGAGGCCCTCGAAGACGCGAACCGCCTCGACCTGAACGGGATCAACGGCAAGTCCTATGACCGGCAGGTTCTCGACGCGGCGCGGATCGGCACGGCGAAGTTCGTGATCGTCGCCCTCAGCTCCGACGAACAGTCGATTCTCACGGTCCTCCGGGTCCGTGAGCTGAACCCGTCCGCGAAGATCGTCACCTCCTGCAAGGAGGAATCGAACGTCGAGCTGCTCAAGTCATCGGGCGCCGACGAGGTGATCGTTTCCTCCAGCTCGGCCGGCCGCATCCTTGGCATGGCGGCCGAAACCCCGGAAGCCGCCCGGGTGGTCAACGACCTGCTCACTTTCGGAGACGGCCTCGACATCAACGAACGCCACATCGAAACCGACGGCGAGCAGATCGAGCAGCGTCCCCATCAGACCGCGATCGCCGTGATCCGCGACCAGCAGGTTCACCGTCCCGGCGACCCTGAGTGCCGCACCCTCAAGGCCGGCGACCAGGTCATCTACATAGACCAGACCGCCCAGGAAGATTCAGGGCAACCCACCGAAGCCTGACCCTCCCGCCCCGGGTGGTCGCGCCGGGCGAGCCCGCCGAAAAGCACCGCGAGTGCCCACTTTGTGCCACATACCGGCACAAACAGGGCACTCGACGAGTCCGAACCCGCCCCGGCGCCGGGGCGGGTCGGATTCCCGCCCCGTTGCGGGTCGGATTCCCGGCCCCGATGCGGCCGATCTAAGCCAGCTCGACTGACTCGATTACCTGGGGATCCAGGGGCATGTCGCGGCCGTCGGTCTGGGTGCCTTCAATCGCGTCGACCACTTCCATGCCGTCGGTGACCTCACCGAAGACGGTGTGCTTGCCGTTCAGCCAGTCAGCCGAGGGGATGGTGACGATGAAGAACTGCGAGCCGTTGGTGTTGGGGCCGGCGTTCGCCATCGCGAGGGCGCCGCGGACCACGCCGTGGTCGTTGAACTCGTCCTCGAAGGTGTAGCCGGGGCCACCGGTTCCGGTGCCGAGCGGGCAGCCGCCCTGGATCATGAAGTCCTTGATCACGCGGTGGAAGGTGAGGCCGTCGTAGAAACCGTCGGCGGCGAGCTTGCGGAAGTTCTCGACCGTCTTCGGCGCGTCCTCATCGAAGAACTCGATGGTGATCGGACCGGCATTCGTATTCAGCGTTGCTTTCGACATGGGTCGAGCCTACAGGCCGATGGATCTCCGGCTCGCCGATCCGGGTCAGAGCCCGAGGCCCCGCACACCACCCTCGTCGTACCCGAGGTGGTGGCCGAGTTCATGCCGCACGGTGCGTTCGACCTGGGCGGCGAGCAGGGCCGGGTCGTGGCCGAAGTCACGGACCAGGGTGTCCTTGAAGATGATTATCCGGTCCGGGTAATTGTCCCTGGCGATGCCATCACCCTGGTAGAGACCGTAGGCATGCCGTTCCCGGCCCTGGTCGGAGATCACCACCGGAATCTGGTTGATGATCTCCCGGAACTGCTCGGGCAGCCGGTCGATCGCCCGGATGATCAGTTCCTCGAACTCTTCGTCAGTGATCCGGGCCTCCATGCCCGAATCATTGCGAAGTCGACTACTGGCTGAGTCCGACCATCCATTTCTTGATCCCGTGATCGGACGGTTCCTGTTGCGATCCAGCGAAGACCGGATCGCGCGTTTGTGTCAGCTGCCGAGGATCTTTGCCTTCTGGGCGGCGAATTCCTCGTCGGTCAGAACCCCGCTCTGGTGAAGCTCGCCGAGTTCCTTGAGCTGGGCGATCGGGTCGGCCGGGGCGGCGGCGGGCGCCGGGGCGGGCTCCTGGTACTGCTGCTGGGCCATGTCGGCCCGGGGGTTCGCGTACTGCGGCCCGTCCTGCTCGGCCCACTTGGCGGCCTGGCGACGGGAAACCCGGTTGCTTACGGCGGTGGCGGTACCGGCGATCGCCGCGGTGCGGGCGACGCCTCTGATCAGTCCTGGCATTTCGGTTCTCCTTGCTTCTGTGAGGTTTCTAGGCTTCGGCCGAGTCGAGGCTGGCGATCAGGGCCTGGACCGGGATCCGGCCGCTGGCAACCAGCTGCCCGCCGGAACGGCGTACGGCGGAAGCAAACGGTCCGGCCCAGCTGTTCTCGTAGACCAGCAACGCCGCGGCCTTGCCGGTCTCCAGGGCTTCGGCTGCTTCGGCGTGGTCGGATTCATCGAGGATGCCCGAAGAGGCGCCCTCGAACACGGTGAACGATTCGGATTCGCCGCCGAGGTCGCTGATCTCCATCTCGGTGACGCTTCCGTCTTCGTTCTTCATGATGAAGGCGAGGTCGAGGATCCGGATCAGTCCGCTGTCGACCAGATCGACCAGGTAGGGGATTGCTTCACCGGTCGGCTCGTTGTTCGGCCACTCGACCAGGATGTAGTCGATCGGCCCCATTTCTTCAATTTCTTCGGTCACTGCTCTGTCCTTCCTCGAATTCAACTGGGATTTGAACGAAATCTAGCCAGAACCGGTTCCGGGCCATCATCCATTCGGGGTTAATCACTCGCCCTTGAGCAATCCGAGTCGCCGGCCTTCGATCACTGCCTCGGCCCGCGAGTTCACGCCGAGCTTGCGGTAGAGGGAGTTGGCTTGGGTCTTCACGGTGTTCTGGGAGAGGTAAAGCTGCTCGCCGATCGAGCGGAACGAGTGGTGGCTCGGCAGGAACTGGAGGGTCCTCAACTCGGCCCTGGTCAGGCTGACGGCCGTGGTCCCGCCGCTGCCCCGCACCATCTCGAGCTCACCTTCGCATTCCTCGAGCCAGCGTTCGAGGAATGGTGAATCGGGAACCCGGCCGATCGCGATCCGGGCCCGGCCGAGCTCGCTTTCCGCCTGGGCAAACTGTCCGATCCGGATCAGGGTCCGGCAGCGGCAGAGGACCAGTTGGGCCTCATGCCAGACGATGTAATCGAGTATCCCTTCGCCGATCCTAGAACTGGTCTCGAGATCCACGATGGCCTCTTCGACCCGGCCGCGTTCTGCCTTGGTCAGGGCCAGCACGACATAGACCAGTGACATCACCCCGAGGATCCGCAATCCGCTTCGTTCGACCACGTCCCGGGCCCGGGAAGCGTAGTCGTGGGCGGCATCGACGCGGCCGCTGTCGAGCTCCAGCAGGGCCAGCTCGGTCAGGGCGATGGCCTGGATGATTCCCGAGATCATCGCGGCCTCCCTGGCGCTCTCCCTCAGCACCGCGCTGGCGTTCTCCTGGTCGGTCAGGCCGAGCCCGATACCCACATAGAGCTTGGCCGCGACCTGGAAGGGACTGGTCGGACTCATCAGCCCGGCCGCCCGTTCCCCGTCGGCAATCATTCCGCGGGCACCGTTGATCCCCGTGGTTGCCCGGAGCGTGAGCACGTCACCAAAGAGAGGTGAGTCTTCAGCGATCTCCCTTTCCGCGACTGACAGCCAGTAGAAGGTCTCGTCACCGCGGCCCATCGCGATTTCGCGGTGGGCACGGGCCAGCAAGAGGCCCGGGATCATGGCGATCCGGTCGTCCCCGATCGTTTCGAACCAGCGATCGATGGTAGCGACCCGCCCACGACTGAGCAGGTCCGGCAGGTCAAGCCAGATGCAGGCCCCGGCGAGTTCGAAGTCCCCGGCGGCGATCGCGTGGTCGGTCGCCCTCGGAATGTCACCGTTCGCGGCCAGCCAGACGGCGGCCCGGCGGTGCAGCCCGGGTTTCGCGCCGGGGTCCCGCAGGTTCATCTCCGACCGGAGCATGTCGCGGAAGAGGTGGTGGTAACGGAAGCGCGAATTGTTCCTGTCCAGCGGCACCACGAGCGTGTTCTCGCCGGCCAGCTCATTCAGCATCTCCGCCGAATCCCTGCGGCCGGTAACCGCGTCGCAAAGCGGTCCGGTCAGCTCCTCGAGGATTGCCGTCTCCATCAGGAACCTCGCCTTTTCCTGTGGCATGTCCTTGATGAACTCGTCGCGGAAGTACTCGACCACGACCCGGTCCCCGCCGTCGAACTCGACCGTCTCCGGACGGGCCTCGCTGCCCTGCCGGATCGCCAGACCGGCGAGATAGAGCGCCGCCGGCCAGCCCTCGGATTTCTCGTGGATCTCGTCCGCCCGCTCGCCGAGATCCAGATCGAGTCCGGCCAGCAGCTCACGGCTTTCTCCCCGGGTCAGGGCAAGGTCGTTCATCCCGAATTCGAAGAGCTCGCCCCTCGCCCTCAACCGGCCGACCGGCAGTCCCGGGCGGACCCTCGTCGCCACCGCCACCTGGGAACCCTCGGGCAGGGCCGAAATGACCGAATAGAGCACCTGCCAGGCGTCGTCGGATTCGAGTAGATGGGCATCGTCGATTACCAGCACGAAGGGATCGAGCCCGCGGATCGCGCTGGCGACTCGCTCGAGCAGGAGATTCAGGTCCGGGACCGGCGAGCGCAGCAACTCATGGAGTCCGGGGTCGATGCTGGTCTCCCCCAGCGACGACACGATGACGTTGGCGAGCAGGGCGGGGTCGTTGTAACGGGTCTCGCAGCGGACCCAGGCGAAGGGTCGCTTGTCCGCCTCGTCCCAGAGCCTCAGCGTGGTCGTCTTCGAGTATCCGGCCGGCGCCTCAAGCAACACCACGCGAACCGACCGCGCCCCGTTCAGGGCTTCGATCAGCCTGGTTCGCGGGCAGCAGCCTCCCGCCGACCCGATCCTCAGCCCTGGAGCCCTTCCCCGCCGTGCCTGTCGTAGGGGCCATCAGGGTAAGAATACGCGCCCGCGATTCACCCGGTTCAGGTGATGCCTTCGATCTTCGACCGGCTTAGCGTCCGGGCAGGAAATCCATCCAAGGGCCGATTCGGCCGCGAAGGGAGCTGCACATATGCGAGGAGCCGGAAGGGTGACGTTTGCGGCAGTGATGCTGCTCTTACTCGGCGTACTGAACGTGATCTACGGGATCGCCGCGCTGGACAAGGCGAATGTCCTGGTCAACGACACCCGCTTGATCCTGAGCGACCTCAACACGATGGGCTGGGTGACGATCGCGCTCGGCGTGATCCAGCTGATCGGCGGGTTCTCGCTGCTCGGCGGCAACGCTTTCGGCCGGATCATCGGCGTCATCGGAGGGACTCTGGGGGCGATCGGCGCACTGCTCTCGGTCGGTGGCGCCTACCCCTGGTGGTCACTGGCGATCTTCGCCCTCTGTGTCTGGGTCACCTGGGGGATCATCGTGTTCGGCGAGGATGAGAACGCCGGTTACTGAGAGACCCGAACTGAAATAGATGCTTCACAGGAGCCTCCGGGTGGTCGATCCCCGGAGGCTTTTTCTATGGTGGGAAAGCGCAACCGAGGCGATCCTCCCCGGTTGCCTTAACCATGGTCCAAGCCCCCCAGACCAAGATCAGGCTCCTCTTCGTGGCGCTCCTCGGAGCGCTGTTTTTCGCTGCCTGCCTGGGTTCCAAGGCGCATGCGGCGATCCTGAAACCGCCCCCCGGCAAGGTCTTTTTCGGGGTCACCGACACCGGTGACGCATCCGATTTCCGCGATTTCGCACGGGCCGTCGGCAAGCATCCGGCGGTGATCCAGACCTTTCATGCCTGGGGCAACAGCTGGGAGAAGTCCCTCCCCCGCTGGCGCGCCACGAGGGCCCGCCCGATGCTCCACATGACCACCCGCGCCGACAACGGCGAGGAGCTGATCACGCCGAAGCAGATCGCCCGCGGGCGCGGAGACGACTACCTGATCCGGATCAACACCCAGGCGGCCCGCCGGAACCTGAGGATCTACCTGCGGCCGCTGGGCGAACCCAACCGCTGCCTCAACTACTACGCGGGCGTTGACTGCGCCGGCAACGTGCGAGGTGGCGACTACTCATACGGCTGGTACAAGCAGGCCTTCCGCCGGATCGCGATCATCACCCGCGGCGGCGCCAAGCGCGGTTTCATCAACGCCCGGTTGAAGGACCTTCGACTGCCCAAGGTTCAGAACG
>JAIBCJ010000221.1 GCA_019694145.1 Solirubrobacterales bacterium
GGCCCAGGCGATCAGGGCGCGGACGACTCTCCCCAGAATCCAGCGGCGACGGCTCCCCGGCGGCCGGGTCATCGCCTCGGCCAGAACCAGCCCGGTCAGGGTGGCGGTCGTGTAAAGCAGCGCCTCCAGGGCCCAGATCGCCGAAAGCCCGACCACCGCCCAGGCAAGCCAGCCCGAGACCCGGGCCAGACCGGCTCGCCCCCCGCCGGCCAGCCGGATCGAGGCGATCCGGAAGAAGACCAGCGACACGGGAAGGAGGCCGAACCGGATCGCCCCGTTCTGGACGATCCCGCCGATCGGGAAGGTGAGACCCCAGGCGAGCACGATCACGGTCACCGCCATCGCTCCGAGCCCGAGCAGGCGACCGGTCCCGGCCATCCGCAGGATCAGGTAACCGGCCGCGAAGACCACCGCCGAAAGGACCGCTTCGATCAGGCTCAGGGTTCCGTAGTCGATCGGGATCAACTCGAAGAGGGCGGCCAGCAGATAGATCGAACCGACCCCGTACTGGGAAACCTCGTCGACCAGCAGGTGGCTGCCGTGGAGGATCGCGTTGGCCGCCCCGAGGTAGAGGTTGCCGTGGAAGACCATCACCTCGGCCAGATATGAATCGACCGGCTGGGAGGCGAGGTCTCCGACCCGGTAGATCGGGATGTCCGGCACCGCCAGGAGCACCAGGGCGATCAACAGCAGGTCACAGGCGACTCCCTTCCAGCCCCGGAGGACCGGCAGGCGGACCCGCCCCCACAGCCAGGTGCCGAGCCCGGCCAGGCCCAGGCAGACCAGAAGCGGCAGCCCGTTCAGGTGGGCGAAGGTGACCGGCGCCAGCAACGCGACGGCCACCGCGGCGGTCGCGGCGAGGAGCAGGATCCGGCCGCGGCCCGGGCCGGCGGCCAGAGCCCGCAGGCCCTCGCCTCCCTTGGCGAATATCGCCGCCATGACCAGCCACCAGATGATCGAGAGGCCGAGAACCACCAGCAGGTTCCTGCCGGCCAGGTGATGGGCCAGCCGGGCCAGCACGACCAGGAGGCCGAGACCTCCGGCCGCGCAGGCGGCCAGCAGGTCGGCCGCGGCCGGCGAGTGGGCGGCAGCCCACTGATCAAGCCTGCGGGGAAGGAGGAGCACCGTCGCCACCCCGGCCAGGATCAGCAAGCCGAACAGCAGGGTCTCGGCATTCTGGTGCTGCGGCGGCAGCGGCTCCGGCATCGGGGTGGTCGGCAGCAGGAGATAGACCGGCGCAAGCAGAAGCAGGAAGATCCCGGCCGTGACCGAGAGGGTCAGGACCAGGGTCGCGGGCAGCCCGGCTGACGCCTTGTTGGCGGACTTTTCCCTCGGCTCGGGCACCGGGCGATCCTACCTGCGTCAACCGGTTCTCCCCGGTCTATAGTCCCTGCCCGAATGCGAGATTCGACCCCGCGGCCGGGCGACAGAAGGCTTGAGGAGTCGGAGCGCGAGGCCGGGCAGGTTCTGCCGCCCCCGCCCGGCCACCCCCGTTTCCCGCTGCTCGACCCGATGCGCGCGATCGCCGCGATCTCGGTGATGCTGGTGCATGTCGCCATCTTCAGCGGAGGTTTCGGCCCCTGGTACAAGTGGGTGCTCGCCCACCTGGAAATCGGCGTTCCCTTCTTCTTCCTGCTCTCGGGCTTCCTCCTCTACCGCCCGATGCTGGCCGCCCGGGTCTCCGGGCTTCCGGCCCAGCGAATCCGCGATTACGCCCGCAACCGCTTCTTCCGGATCTTTCCCCTCTTCTGGTTCATCCTGATCGTGACCGCGATCGTGCCCGGGATGTACGGCGCCTTCACCGGCAACTGGTGGGTCTACTTCGGGCTGCTGCAGAACCTTCCCGTGTATTCCCCCGACGGCGAATGCGTGACCAACCCCTTCCGCTGCGGCATCCCGCCTTCCTGGACGCTCGGGATCGAAGTCATGTTCTACTTCCTGCTGCCCTTCTTCGCGGCCGGCATGACGATGATCCAGAACCGCTTCCGCAGCACTCCCTCGGACGGGTTCTTTTCCCGCTGGGTGAAGATCGAGTTCGCGGCGCTGCTCCTCTTCTCGGCAATCTCGTTCGTGATCCAGTCCTCCAGCTTCAACGGCGGGGTCGACCAGTGGCTCTTCTTCTCCCCGATCGGCCGGGCCTGGTGGTTCGCCCTTGGCATGGTCCTCGCCGTGATCTCGGTGCGGACGGCGGAAACCGGCCGGGACGTGGCGCTCTCGCGCTGGGGGCGTGAACACGGTGGCTGGTGCTGGCTCGCCGCAATCGGCCTCTACCTCTTCGGCACCTATGTCCTGTTCAGTCACGGGCCGACCCTGGCCGCCCCGGTCGGGGACCTGAACGAGTATCTCCTCCAGTACTTCTTCTTCGGCGTGATCTCGTTCCTCGCCTTGATGCCGGCCGTCTTCGGCCAGATCGGCAGCGGGGTGGCGACCAGGGTTCTCGCCCATCCCGTCCCGGTGCGCCTCGGGCTGATCTCCTACGGGATCTTCCTCTGGCATTACCCGGTGCTGGTCGCACTCAACGATCTCGACGCGACCAGCTGGGCCACCTCCGCGCAGTTCCCGGTCATGGCGATCGCGACCTTCGTCCTGACCGTCGCGCTCTCCCTGATCACCTATTACCTGCTCGAGCGCCCGCTAATGCGCTGGTCCCGCAGCCGGTCAAAGAAGCGCGCCTGACC
>JAIBCJ010000099.1 GCA_019694145.1 Solirubrobacterales bacterium
GGGACGCCCTGCTCATCGGTCAGCCAGCGGGCGATCTCGGTGTGGGTCCGCTTGATCGCGCCGGCCTGGTCGAGCAACTCGAGCCACTCGTCCCAGTTCTTGCCGGTCGCCTCGGTGAGCTTTTCGCTCGAAAGCGTCGGTTCGAAGACGGTCATGCCTCAAGATCATTTAACCACCAGCCGCCCGGTCGAAACAGAAATCCACCTCTCTAACATTGGACCATGCCGGAAACCTCAGAAGACAACGTCGAAGTCACCGACCAGCCAGACGCCAGCCGATATGAAATCCGGGAGGCCGGCGAGCTCGCCGGCTTCGCCGAATACAGGCTCCACGGGGACGTGATCACCTTCACCCACACCGAGGTCGACCCGGAGCGCGGCGGCCGGGGCCTCGGATCCCGGCTGATCGAGTTCGCGGTCACCGACGCCCGCTCGCGCGAGCTCTCGATCATCCCCAGGTGCCCCTTCGTCCGGGACTGGATCGCCGAACACCCGGAGGAAGATTGACCGCGACCAGGCAGCAGGCCGAAGCGGCGGCCGACCAGGTTCCCGGCAGCAAGCTCTCGGCCCGTCTCTACGAACCGTTCCTCTGGCTCGGTGAGAAGACCGGATTTCGCCGCTGGCGCCAGAAGGTCGTTTCCGGAGTGTCCGGATCGGTGCTCGAGCTCGGGGCCGGGACCGGACTGAACCTGGCTCACTACCCGGCCGGTCTCGACCGGCTGGTCCTGGTCGAGCCGGATTTCCACAAGGCCGGGATCCTGGCCACCAAGCCCGCGCCGGCCGGGGTGGAGCCCGAGATCGTGCGGGCGCCCGGCGAGATGTTGCCCTTCGAGGACGACACCTTCGACACGGTGGTCGAAACCCTGGTCCTGTGCACGGTGGCCGACCCGGAGGCGACCGCGGCCGAGATCCGCCGGGTGCTGAAGCCCGACGGCCGCTTCCTCTTCATGGAGCACGTGCGCTCCGAGGGCCCCCGGCTCGGTCCGCTCCAGGACCGCATGGAAAAGACCTGGATGAGGATCGCCGACGGCTGCCACTGCAACCGCCGGACGGTGCCGATGCTGGAGGCGAACGGGTTCGAGGTCGAGGTCACCGCCGAGCAGGACAAGTTCCCGATGCCGCCGGTTGCCCGCCCGATCGTCAGCGGCATCGCCCGCCCGATAGCCGGCAGTCCCCCGGCTCCAGAGCGCGGTTCGGCTCCCGACGGAGACGCGGCGACCTGACCGATGCCCGAGCTGCCCGAGGTCGAGATCACCGCAAGGCTGCTCGACCAGGCGGTTGCCGGGGCGAAGGTGGAGTCGGCGATGGCGCCGGGCCTGAACGTGATGAAGTCCTTCAAGCCGCCCCTGGACGGGCTGGCCGGGGACCGCATTGACGGCATCCGCCGTCGCGGCAAGATGCTGGTCATCGATTTCTCCTCCGGGCTCTCGCTGCTGATTCACCTGATGTCGGCCGGCACTCTCCAGCTCCACGGGAAACGGGCCGGGCCGAAGGACCGGACCTCGCGGGTCCTGATCCGGCTGGAACCCGATCAGGGCGGAGAGCGCGAACTGAGGCTGCGCGAGTTCGGGACCCGGCAACGCGCCTGGGCGAAACTGATGCCGGCCGACGAAATCGAGACCGACGAGGATGTCGCCAAACTCGGGCCGGAAGCGTGGCCGGACCCGGTTCCGGTCGGGGTGGTCACGACCACCGACCGGCCGCTCTACTCCCTGCTGCGCGACCAGCGGACGATCGCCGGGATCGGCCGCACCTGGGTTGACGAAATCCTCTGGAGCGCCCGCCTCTCCCCGTTCAAGCGGGCGGCCGACCTTGAGCCGGAGGAAGCGGAACGGTTGCTTGCGTCGATCCACGACCGCTTCCAGGCGGCGATCGATTTCTACGAATCCGGGCTCACCCTGCCGCTACCGGACAAACTGCCGAAGCCGCTCGAGGTTCACGGGCGTGAGGGTGAAGCCTGCTCGCGCTGCGGCGAGCTGATCCACGCCGTCCATTACAGCGACTACACGCTCTGCTACTGCCCGCGGGAGCAGACCGGCGGCGAGCCGCTCAAGGACCGTCGCCTCTCCCGGCTCCTCAAATAAGCGGGGCGGGTCGAGCCGGCTTCTAGCCGTCGTGGTCGGAGTCCGGTTCCTCGGAACTGAGGATCTCGTCGGCTTCGGAATAGACCGAGCCCGCGTCCTCCGCTTCGACAATCGCGTCGAGTTCGGGGTCGCGACCGAGGTCCGGATCCTCGGACTGGTGGATCAGCTCCGCTTCGGCTTCCTCGAAGCCTTCGGACTCACCTTCGCCGGATTCGCGCAAAGGCCGCTCGGCCTCGTTCTCGAATTCCAGCCTTTGCTCAAGATCACGCCAGGGACCGGTCATGGCGACAAGATACTGGCCGGGCAATACTGCTGGACCGTCCCTCCGCCCGTCGATCGCTACCTGCCGATCGCGGCCGGAACCAGGTTGATCCGGAATTGCTCGAGCCGGCGCCGCTGGCTTTCTGCCCGCTCGACCAGGCGATCGAAGTCGATTCCTTCCAGACGGGGATCCTCCAGCCTGGCGAGGGCCTTCCAGAGCGAGAGCTTCCCGGTCACGCCGATCACCAGCGCCTCAAGCTCCAGCATCTGGCCGAGTTCGGAGTTTCCGGTCAGGCGGCCATTCAACTTCAGCCGGCCGAGTTTTTCGGCCGTCCAGGCGAGGGCGTACTTGGCGCGGTTCGGTTTCACCGCGATCAGGTCACGGACATGGGTCAGGGTCACGCGGTCTTCCTCCACCTCGTGCGCGATCGACTTCCACATCGCCTTGCGCTCCTGGTCGGTGGCGTTGGCGGCCGCTCGCCGCGCCAGAGCCACACCCCCGGTGGCGCCGGTCAGGTGGTCGTTCAGGTAGATGCCCAGTTCGCGATCCGACATCTTTCTCTGGTACCGCGACACCCCGAAATCAAACCGGGACCGGTCCGCCATCTCCCCGGTCAGGAAGAGAGGCGTTCGATCACGGCGCACAGATCGCCGGTCAGCATCTCGCGATAGGCCTCGCGATCGGGGTCCCGGGCCCTGATGATCGCCGAGGGATGAATCGTGCCGACCGAGATCTCCGCCGGGCCGTTCTCGAGAAACTGGCCATGGTGGCGGGTGACCCTGAAACCGGGGCCGAACAGTTCCCGGCCGGCGGTGGCGCCAAGGGCAACCACGGCGCGGGGCTGCACCAGCTCCAGTTCCCGGTCGAGCCACGGTCGGCAGGCCTTGACCTCGTTCCGGGTGGGCTTGTCGTGGATCCGGCGCTTGCCTTCCCGGTGGAACTTGAAGTGCTTGACCGCGTTGGTCACGTAGAGCCGGTTCCGCTCGATCCCGGTCTCGTCGAGGATCCGGTTGAGTTCGAGGCCGGCCGGTCCGACGAACGGCCGGCCGTCCCGGTCCTCGCGGTCACCGGGCTGCTCGCCGACCAGCATCAACTCCGCGGTCCGGCTGCCTTCTCCGAACACCACCTGGCTCGCACCGCGCCAGAGCGGGCAACCCCGGCAATTTGTGGCAGCGCTCGCCAACCGGCCCAGTGACAGCCGGCCCTCGGGCACGAAACGCCGGGCGCCGGTGATGCCGGCGGTTTCGGGATCCATGACGGCGGCAGTACCCGATTCCCGGTCCGGCCAACCGCGCCGCGACGGCGGTGTTTCGATGCTGGACGAACGGGCACCGGTCAGTCCATGACCGTACTTTTCCGCCCGATGGGTTTGATCGCCGGTTTGATCGCCGGCCTCGTTGCACGCAAGATCTTCGAGCAGGGATGGAGTTCGCTCAGCGACGAAGACCCGCCCTCGCCGGACGAGGAATCACTCAGCCTCGGGAAGCTGGTCCTGGCGCTCCTGCTGGAGGGCGCGGTCTTCAGCCTGGTCCGGGGACTGACCGATCACGGCGCCCGGGTCGCGTTCCGGCGCTACACCGGAGCCTGGCCGGGAGAAACCGGCAAAGACAACTGACCGCCCGGGTCAGATGACCTCGAGCGCCCTTTCAACGGGGCGGGCGAGGACAGCCCTTTCGCCGTTGACGACGAAGGGGCGCTGGAGGAGCTCCGGCCGTTCGGCCATCGCGGCGATGATGGTGTCTTCATCTTCGGCGGCCAGCTCGCGGGCGCCTTCCTCGCGCATGCGGAGCGCCTCGGCCGCGGTGATGCCGGCCTTGCCCAGCAGGCCGCGAATCTCGTCCTCGGTCAGGCCGGTTACGTGGTACTCAACCGACTCGAAATCAATGCCCTCGGCTTCCAGCAGCCTGAAGAGGTTGCGGCAGGTGGTGCAGGTCGGCTTCTCGTAAACGACGATGCCCACGGTGTCCGGCTAGTCCTCGACCGTGACTTCGGTCAGGGTCTGATCTTCCACGTTGTAGACGAAGCCACGCACGTTGTCGCGGTGGGGGATGAACTCCGAGCGGCGCACCCGGCGGATCGACTGCGCGACATCGGCCTCGACGTCGGTGAACGATTCGATTGCGAAGGCGGGTGCGGTGCCGGTCGCTTCCTGAAGCTCGGACCTGAAGCCGTCGTCGGTGATCGTCTGCATGCCGCAGTTGGTGTGGTGGATCAGCATGATCGCCCTGGTCTCCAGCCTGCGCTGGGAGATCGCGAGGGACCGGATCACGTCATCGGTGATCACCCCGCCGGCGTTCCTGAGGATGTGGGCCTCGCCGTCCTTGAGGCCGAGCGCCTGGTAGACGTCGATTCGCGAATCCATGCAGGTGACGATCGTCAACTGCCGGCTCGGCTTTACGTCAAGGTCCTGGTCGGGAACCCTTGAAGAGAACTCCCGGTTGTTCTCGACCAGTTCGTCGATTACGTCCATTGGTTCAAACCTTTTGAGCCGGGAAGCCCCGATTGAGGCCGGGTGTTACTGGCCCTGGACGTCTTCGAGGTCAACCACGAAGACCAGGGTCGAGTTGCCCGGAATGGTCGGAGGGCTGCCCTGGGGGCCGTAGCCGAGATCGGGCGGAATGACCAGCACGCGCCGGCCGCCGACCTTCATGCCCGCGACACCTTCATCCCAGCCCTTGATCACCTGGCCGCCGCCGAGCTGGAAGCTGAAGGCTTCCTTGTTGCGGTCCCAGGAGGCGTCGAATTCCTTGCCGTTGTCATAGAGCGCACCGACATACTGGACCTTGACCGTGTCGCCTTCCTTCGCCTCGGCGCCGTCACCGACCACGATGTCCTTCTTGACCAGCGCGGTGGGGGGCGTCTCGCTGGTGCCAGCCAGCTTCGGCCGTTCGCTCAGATCCTCCGAAACCCCGGCGGTGACTTCACTCGGGATCTCGCCCGAAGCGGCCGAATCACCCGAGTCGCCGCTGCCGCGGCCGATCAGGATGACGGCGACGAGCGCGCCGATGAGAACGATCAGGCCAATGAGAACCCCAAGCTTCCGATCCATGCCGCGCATATTACGGTGAACCCGGCCGGGTTGCCTCGGGCCGGTCGCTAGGGTCTCTGGCATGAAGTCTCTCCTCGTCCTGCCGGCCGGGCCCCGGGCCCGGTGGGTAACAGTCGCTGTCTGGTTCCTCGCGATGTTCGTCGTCTTCGGGACGAACATTCCCGGCAAGTTCGCCGACGCCGAAAACAACGAGTCGGTGTCATATCTCCCCGGTGACGCGGAAGCCACCCGAGCCCTGGAAGCGCAAAAGAAGCTGGTCGGCTCGGAGGAAGCGCCGATGGTGATCATCTACCGGCGCGAAGGGGGCCTCACCCCGGCCGACAAGGCCCGGATCAAGGCCGATGTTCATGAACTCAACGAGAAGGTCGAGGGAGTCAGCAAGAGGTTCGTCATCACCCAGCGATCGAAGGACGGCTCGGCGGTCATCGTCACCTCCTCGATCACTTCCACCGGAGAGGGAGAAGACATCCGCGAACCGGTCGAGGCCGCGCGCGACCTGGTCAGCGGCAGCTTCGACGGGCTGCAGGTCGACATCACCGGGCCGGCCGGATACGCCTCCGATTCGATCAAGGTCTTCGAATCAATCAACGGGACCCTTTTCGCGGCCGCCTTCGGCCTGGTCTTCATCCTGTTGATCCTGATCTACCGGTCACCGTTCCTGCTCTGGCTGCCGCTGATCGCGGTCGGCTTCGCGGAGATGGGGGCCCGGGCGGTCGGTTACGGGCTGACCGAACTCGGGGTGACCGTCAACGGGCAGTCTTCCTCGATCCTTTCGGTACTTGTCCTGGGCGCCGGAACCGACTACGCGCTCCTTTTGATCAGTCGATATCGCGAGGAACTGAGACACCGGGAGAGCCGGACCGAGTCGATGCGGGTCGCCCTGGCCAGTGCCGGCCCGGCGATCGTCTATTCCGGCCTGACCGTGGTTGCCGCCCTGCTCTGCCTTTCGCTGGCCGAGCTCAACTCGACCGCGTCGATGGGCCCGATCGGCGCGATGGGGATTCTGATGGCGATGCTCTCGATGCTGACGCTCCTGCCGGCGATGCTGGTGATCGCGCCCCGCTTCGTCTTCTGGCCGAAGGTGCCGCGGGTCGGGACCGGCGGCGCCGACGCGGAACACGGCCCGTGGCGGCGGCTCGGTGACCGGATCGCGAAACGGCCCAGGCCGGTCTGGATCACCGCGGTTCTGGTCCTGCTGGTGATGTGCGCGGGGCTGTTCAGCTACAACGACAACCTGACCTCGGCCAACGGCTATGTGGACGAGGTCGAAGCGGTGCGGGGTGAGGAATCGATCGCCAAAGCCTTCCCCGGCGGCTCCAACGTTCCGACCGAGATCGTGGTCGGTGATCCGAAGAAGCTCGACGAAGTCGAAGCGGCGGTCCGCAAGGTTGACGGGGTCGCCGGCTCCCAGGTCGCATTCAGGACCCCTCAAGGGGTGGTCCTGAACGTGATCCTCGAAGACGAGCCCTACTCGAAATCCGCCTTTGCGCTGATACCCGCGATCCGCGACGCCGCCCATGAGGCCGGGGGAGACACCACCCTGGTCGGCGGCGGGACCGCGGTCGAGCACGACATCCGCGAGGCCAACCGGCATGACGTCAAGCTGATCGTTCCGATCGTGCTGCTGGTCGTCTTCCTGATTCTGGTCGGCCTGCTCAGGGCGCTGGCGGCGCCGGTGATGCTGATCGGAACCGTCGTGCTCAGCTTCTTCGCGGCGCTGGGAATCGGTTTCCTGGTCAGCGACTACATCTTCGGATTCCCCGGGGTCGACCCCTCGCTGCCGCTCTACGTCTTCGTGTTCCTGGTTGCGCTGGGGATCGATTACAACATCTTCCTGATGGCCCGGGTGCGCGAGGAAACCGCGACCCACGGCACCAGGGAAGGCATGCTGCGGGGCCTCGCGGTGACCGGCGGGGTGATTACCTCGGCCGGCATCGTGCTGGCCGGAACCTTCTCGGTGCTGGCCGTGCTGCCGCTCGTCTTCCTGGCCGAGATGGGCTTCACCGTCGCCTTCGGCGTGCTGCTCGACACGTTCCTGGTCCGTTCGATTCTGGTCCCGGCCCTGACCCTGGACATCGGTTCGAAGATCTGGTGGCCTTCCGCGCTGGCCGAGGTGGGGGATGACCCCGCTTCCGGAAAACCGGTCGAGCCGGACCCGGCCGCCGGTTAGTCTGAACCTCTACCGGGAACCAGTCGGACACCCGGGGCAACCGACCAGTCGAGGAGGACCAATGGCAGCACGAGGAAGCGCAGAGTGGCAGGGCACGATCCGGGAGGGCAGCGGCACCTTCACCGCCGGTGACTCGCTGGGAGGCGAGTACTCGTTCAAATCAAGGTTCGAGGACGGTCCCGGGGCCAACCCGGAGCAGCTGATCGCCGGCGCCCACGCGTCATGCTTTTCGATGGCACTTTCCTTGGTCCTCGAGGAGGCGGGCACACCGGTCGAATCGGTCAAGACCGACGCCAAGGTGACGATCAGGATGCTCGAAGAGGGCCCGACGATCACCAGGATCGAGCTCTCCACGGTGGGCCGCGTGCCCGGCGCCGATCAGGCTGCCTTCGAGGAGGCGGCCGGGAAGGCCAAGGCCGGCTGCCCGGTCTCCAAGGCCCTGGCCGGGGTGCCCGAGATCACCCTCGAAGCGACCCTCGAGCCCTGAGGCCGAGGGCGGCCCCTTCCGGCCGGGCCATCTCAGAGGGGTAGCGGCGCCAGGTAGAGGCTCTCGGGGTCGTATTCGTGACGGATCGCCTTGAGGGCCTCGATGTCGTCCTCGGGGAAACAGTCCTGGCAGGCCGCCCCGCCGACCGCGAAGTTGTAGTACTGGCGGCCGCCCTCCCAGGGCTTGACCGCCTCCATCAGGCGGGTCAGGTCCTCCTCGGTCTTCGCCTTCATGCCCGGCTCGGGGGCGAGGCCGACCCCGAAAGCGATGAACTCGCCGTCGATCATGCTGGCGACGCCGCCGTCAGGGTCGGGCCGGCGCAGGGCGCCGCCGAGCTGGCGCAGTTCCGCCGCGATCAGGGTGCAGCCCGATTCCCCGCTGGCGGCCCCGACGAAGGCCTCGACCAGTTCGTCGCCGACCCCGTCGAGCATGGTCGAATTGCCGATCGCCGGCACCGGGTCCTCGGGGTCGCCGTGAAGCGAGGCGACGGCGGGGCCGGGCATCATGCCCCACTGGGCCATGACCGGATCACCAAGGCCGTCCAGCTGGGCGGTCAGGGCCTCGCCGTCACCCTTGTCGAGCGCGACGCCGTTGATCACCACCAGTTGCTTTCCCCGAATCGGTTCGGGCACCACTTCGAAGGGAGGCAGATTCATGATGCGGAAAGTGGAGGTCACCGATTCGGGAGCGGTCCGGGTCCAGTCGAGCCAGGTCGAGAGTGCCGCCTCGGCCGTTTCGACCGGCCAGAAGCTCGCCCCGCCGTAGACCTCGCCGACCGGAAGCAGGTCGAATTCGATCGCGGTCAC
>JAIBCJ010000100.1 GCA_019694145.1 Solirubrobacterales bacterium
CGATCAGGCGCTCTTCGATCGGAGCGGCGATGTCGCTGCGGTCGGGCAGGCGGTTGACCGTGCCCTTCAGACCGTCGTGGTCGGCCAGGAGCCAGGCCGGGGTCGGGCCAGCCGACTCGGTGGACTGACGGGCCATGGCCTCGATCGCGGTACCGGGCTTGACGGCAATCTCGTCACCGGCCGAAACCTCGTACGAGGGACGGTCGAGGCGCTTGCCGTTGACCTGGATGTGCTGGTGGACGACGAACTGGCGGGCCTGGGCGCGGGTCGAAGCGAGACCGAGCCGGTAAACGACGTTGTCAAGACGGCTCTCCAGGTGACGCATCAGGTTCTCGCCGGCCATGCCTTCTTCGCGGTTGGCGCGGTCGAAGAGCTTGGCGAACTGCTTCTCGCGCAGGCCATACATCGCCTTGGCGCGCTGCTTGGCACGCATACGGACCGAGAACTCCGAAGCACGGCGCCGGCCGCGGCCATGCTGGCCGGGCGGGTAGGGGCGACGCTCCATGGCGCTCTTGCCGCCGAGGGCCCGTTCACCCTTGAGTCCGAGATCTACGCCCTCACGGCGCGAAAGCTTTTCTTTTGGTCCTGTGTATCTGCCCATAGTGCGGCGAAGGAGCCTACCGGATCGGGCGAATTCCCGCTTTGTGCGGCAGCGCCATGGCCGGTCCGCGTCCACTCGACGCCGAACAGCGTCCTATAGTCGGTACATGGAGTCGCTCAAGGGACGCTTGCTGGTAGCCGCACCGAGCCTTTTCGATTTCTTTCGGCGCACCGTTGTGCTGGTCGTCGAACACACCGATCAGGGGGCCTTCGGGGTGATTCTCAACCGCCGCGCCGACACCGAGGTGGCCGAACTGGTTCCCGATCTCGGGCCGCTGGTCGAGCAGGGGGCTCCGCTCTGGGTCGGTGGCCCGGTCGGTCCCGACTCGATCGTCGTGCTCGGGGATTTCAACCATCCGGACCAGTCGGCCGGGGTGGTCGAGGGCAGCATCGGGGTGGTTGACCCGGACGGTGATGCCGACTTCTCCCGGGCCCGTGTCTTCGTCGGACACGCCGGCTGGGGGCCGGGACAGCTCGAAGGTGAAGTCGAGCGCGATTCCTGGATCGTTTCCGACTTCGATCCCGATGATGTCTTCTCGGAAGGCGATCTCTGGGCCGAGGTCGTTCGCCGGCCGGGGGGCGAACTGGCGATCCTCGCCACGATGCCGGATGACCCGACTCTGAACTGAAAGCAAGAGGACCGGAACACCCTGTTTGCGAAGCGGTGGCTTCGGGAATAGTGGTTCCGTTGGCGGTGGCGGTAACGCCGTCACCCGATTGAACGGTAAGCGATCCCCCTGGGCCGAACGGCACGGATCGCCAACCCGAACTCAATGGAGAGAAGAGATGAGCATTATGCGGAGCAGACTCTTGCCTGCTGCGGCAATCGCGGCGTTGTCGATACTGATCGCCTGGCTGATCCCGGCCGGGGCGAAGGCGGCCACCGTGACATATCCGAGCGGGAACGTGAGCACTTTCGCCACCGGCAACGGTGGCTGGACCTCGAGCACCGACTACGGCGGAGTATGTGTGCCGGCAGTGACCTGTCCCGAGCTTTCCGGCAGCTACCAGTCAACCGGTGGCGCAGCCGGCGGAAGCGACGGGTACATCCGGACCGATTCCGGCGAACTTACCGTCGCCTCCCTGCTTTCAACCTCCACCCACACCTGGCGGAGCCCCGCCTTCACCTATAACGGGGTCGGCGGCGCACAGCCCGAAGGGCTGCACTTCTCGGTCGGGGTCAATCCCGCGGTGGCGCAGTTGCTGAACCTGGGTGTCGACATCGGCATCAGCGCCAGGTTCACCGGCGTTTCCGGCGGTGGAGATCAGATCGTGATTGACGATGTCACCCCCGGCACCGCCTCCGGCTGGAAGACGCTGAACGGCCAGATCGGGCCCGACGCGCTCGAGGTCGGCAAGCGATACCGGGTCGAATTGTCGGTTTCGGTCGGCGGCCTGGCTGCGGTCCTGCCGTCTGGCTCGATCGGGTTCGACGATGTCTCGCTGCGAGCCACCGGTCCCTCCGGCAACGGAAATGGCAACGGCAACGGGAATGGAAACGGGAACGGCAACGGCACCGGCAATGGCAACGGCAACGGAAACGGTGGCAGCACCGTGCTGCCCCCGCCGAAGGTGATTCCGGCCGGGAAAGCCTTCCTCTACCGGAACAAGCTCTACATCCGGGTCAAGTGCCCGCGGGCTTTCCGGCCGCGCTGCCGGATCAACCTGGTCGCCCTGACCAGGAAGCGGCACGGACGAAAGCTGACCCCGGTCCGCCGGGCGAACGTCCGCCGGGGCCATTCCGGACGCAAGGTCCTCGGCGTCAGGCGCCCGTTCCGGGTCAAGGTCCGGAAGATGGCCAAGGCCGGGAAACGGATCGTCGTGCGACAGAAGATCAGGTCCAAACGAGGCCGCAAGCACGCGATTCGATACCAGCGCCTTCGCGTGGTGATCCGCACCCGCAAGTAGAGGCAAATGGCACGGGCCGGGCCCCGGTAGGCTTGGCCCGTGTCTTTTCCCTCGCCGGACCGTCAGCCCCTCGCCCGCACCGACCTCGATCCCGATCCGATCAAGCAGTTCGGAGCGTGGTTCGAAGCTGCCGCTGAGATCGTGGCCCTGCCGGAGGCCATGACCCTGGCCACGGTTGACGAGGCGGGGCGACCTGACGCACGCATGGTTCTGCTCAAGGGCCACGGAGCCGACGGATTCCGGTTCTTCACCAACTACGAGGGGGTCAAGGCAGCCCAGCTCGATGCCAGCGGGGAGGCCGCCCTGGTCTTCTTCTGGGCGCCGCAGGACCGGCAGGTCCGGGTGCGGGGCCCGGTGCGACGGCTGGACGCGGATGCCTCTGACCGGTATTTCGCGAGTCGGGACCGGGCGAGCCAGGTCGGCGCCTGGGCTTCCCCCCAGAGCCAGCCGATTCCCGACCAGAGGGAGGCGCTCGAAGAGCTGGCCGAAGCGGCGGCCGATCGTTTCGCGGAAGGCGAAGTACCGCGACCCCAGCATTGGGGAGGTTTCATCCTGGAGCCCCGCTCGATCGAGTTCTGGCAGGGTCGCGGGGCCCGGCTCCACGACCGTTTTCGCTACGACCGCCAGGATTCGGGAGAGGGCTGGAAGATCACCCGCCTGGCTCCCTGAGCGAAAAGGGTCCGGTTCTTTCGCGGTCACCGGCTGCATGACATCTCGCAGGGGGCTGGACAACCTGCCCCGAACCTGTTTAGCCTGCAAGCCTCAGGGGTGATGTCCGTTTTTCCGTTAAAAGTCCGGTTGGCGTTTTTCGCCGCCCTCGCCGCAGTCCTTCTGGTTCCATCGGCGGCTGAAGCCCAGACCTGGTCCGGCGGAGGCATCACGCTGCCCGGTCCGACCACCAACCCGAACATCGGCAAGATCCTGCCGCTGGCCCGGCGTGAGTTTTCCCGCAACGTGGTCGAACGCCGCGGCAACAACGTTCCCCGCTACCGAAACGGCAAGGGCAGGATTGCGCCGTACAGCATCTCGGATCAGTGGTGCGCCGCCTTCTCGACCTGGATCTGGAACCACGCCGGCTTCAAGTCCTACCTCGGGACGAGCATCCTCTGGCCGTCATATGACGGCACCATGGTCGGGGTCCAGGTCCGGGACCTGACCAACTGGGCGACCAGGAACGGCTACTTCTCCTACCGGGCGAAACCGGGCTACCTCGTCGCTTACGGAACCACCCACATCGGCATCGTCGAGAAGATCGACCGGACCACCGGTCGCGCGGTCGGCTCGATCGAGGGCAACATCGGCAACCGGGTAAACCGGGTGACCGTGCCGATGGACCGGGTCACCGGATACATCAGCCCGGTGCGGCTGACCCCGATCCAGCTCGACAAGAGTGCCGCCTACGCCGACATGGCGGTCCCGCCGGCTGCGCTCGAGCGGGCCGAAGCTTCCGGGTTCAGCCAGCCGTAAGGTGATCCATCAATGACACGCAGCCGGAGATCTCCGGTTGCGCGCCGTTGCTGCCGGCGGGCTTGCCGATCAGGTGGCCATCCCAGCAACCCGCCCAGTCGACCTTTACCTCGTAACGGGCCGCGCTGCCGTCGACCTCTTTGGTGCAGACCCAGCCGCTTCCGCCGGGCCTGCAGTCGTGGGCGGATGCGGCCCCGACCGACTTGGCGATCGAGGCGTAGTTGGTGCCGAGGTACGGAGTCGGCGCGAAGAGGACGACCAGCGAGAGGGCCAGCAGGACCAGGGCGACCGCGAAACCACCGACCAGGATGATCCTGGTCCGGTGACCGCGATAAGGGTTGTTCCGGCGCTGCCCGAACCGGCGATCGACGCGTTCGGCATTCCGCTCGCTCCGGGTCTTGTATTCGGGCAGCCCGCTGAAATCTTCGCTCACACCATCCATCGCGCGAGCAGAGTAGACCGCCACTTTCAGCCAGGTCCGAAAATCCCTGCTAATGAACGGAAAGCTGCCGTCAGCGGAAGCCGGCCAGCATGAAGTTGTCTCTTTCCGAGGCGAACTTCATCGACCCGGCGATGACCGTTCTCCTGCCGTCGAAGTAGACGCCGTTGCCGATCGCGTTGGGCCGGTTGCCGAGGCTCAGGAAAGCCCGCTTGGCGAAGGCCCGGTCGACCTTTCCGTTCGGCTCGACCCTCTTGACGAGCAACGGGCGGGAGCAGCCCCAGTTCTCGGCGCAGGCCGGGCGGCTGATCCCGGTCACGACCACGCTTCCGTCGCCACGAACCCCGATGCCATACGGACGGGCCGGGAAGGGCTTCCGGTAGTACGGCTTCTGGCTGGTGTTCGCCTGGGGCAGGATGACCACGCCACCCTTGCCGTACCTGCGCACCGGAAAACCCCGTGAGTTGAGTTTGGCCACGAAGGGCTTCTTCGAATAGAGGCCGGTGAGGTAGATGCTGCCGTCGCGGCCGAGGACCACGCCGTTGGTCTTGGTCAACCCGGGGAGATACATCGGCTTCTGACCGTCCTTTTCCTGGGATACAGAATCGGTGCCGTAGTGAAGCTTGCCGCCGATGCCGAAGCTCTTGTCGGGGAAGCCGTTCTTTGTGTAGCGCACGATGTACCGGGCATCACCGCTGGAGGCGATGAACAGGGTCCGTCCCCTGCGGTCGGTTGCGAGGCTGGATGAATAGACCCAGTAGAAATCGAGGTCGGCCATCTCCGGTCGCTGGGCGACCCCGTCTACCCCGTAGCTGCGGTCGACTTGACCGTCAGGCAACACCCTGGTCAGATCAACGCCGCGGCGGTCTTCGACGATGTCCATCGCCGAGATCACGGCACCGGTCCCGTCAAACGAAATGTCCTGGCAGCGAGGCGAGAAGTCCAGGGTCAGGCGCCCGTCGTCACCAAAGCTCTTGACGAGATGCCCGTAACGGCTGATCCGCCAGACCACCGAGTCCCGGCCGTCCTTGGCGCAAATCATCGCCCCGCCCGAAGGCAGCAGGGTCATCTTCGGTTTCGGATCGAAGCGGGCCGCAGGTTGGGTCAGCACCAGGCGTCCGCGGTCACCGAACTTCGTTTCCAGCCTGCCGTTTCGCCCGAACGAGGCGACCGCGATGCCGTAGCCGTATCTCGAACCCTGGGCGATGGTTCCGAGGCTCAAATAGGTGTGATCCCGGCGCTGGGCGGAGTCGGTCAGGTTGCTGTCCGGCAGGTAGCCGGTCCTGATCGAGCCGACACCGCCGATGCCGAAGTCAGGGTTCAGGTTGCCCGCCTGGTCGACCTCACGGAAGTCGATCCGGCCGGGTTGTCCGCCCCATGCGACTGCGCTCCCGCCGGCGCCGGGCCAGAGTCCGGGGGTTCCGGAGCCGTCGAGCCAGTCGGCTTCGACCGAGCCGTCCCCGCCGAAAGACGGGTCGGCGATTCCTTCCGGATCGAGTCGGTTCAGCGAGTAGAGCTGGTTCTCCAATCCCGGGGTCCGGTCGCCGGCGAAGATGACCGACCCGTCGGGGAGTACGGCGCCGGTCGAGTTGCTTGTGGCATCGCCCCACGCGACCCCGTTGCCCGAAGTTCCGTATCCGGAGTCGGGCGTGCCGTCGAGGGAAAGTCGCCGGACCTTGCCGTTCCAGGTCTGGAGCATCACTCCGTCCGAGGCAGCGGAAATCCGGTCGCCCCCGTAACGCACCACTCCAACCCCGCCGAAGCTCTTGTCGAGCTTGCCGTCCGGCGTGAGCCGGAAAGTCCGGTTGTTGAACGTGACGTAGATGCCGTCATTGGTGGCCAGGACGTCATGGGGGTAGTCGGTGGCGTTCAGGTCCATGCGTGCCACCCCTTCGGTCCCGAAGCTTCCGTCAAGGTGGCCGTTCGGCGACAGTCTCATCACGGCTTCACCGCCGTAGCCGACGAGCAGGATCCGGCCAAGTTTGTCCACGCCACCGGTGATCCACCGTTCCTTGCCGAAAAAGACGGGATGCCCCGGGCCGAAATTCCTGTTCTGGCTTCCGTCGGGAAGCAGGCGGTTGACAACGATTACGTCGCTGCCGATCACGTCGCTGCCGGCGCTCGCGGCACCGATCAGGATCGCTCCCCCGTCCGGTGCGGCGGCGACTTCCCGCCAGTCGATCATCTTGTTACCAAAGGTCGAAGCGATCCGCTCCACGCCGGAATTGCCGAATGACTGATCAAGCTTCCCGTCGGACCCGACCTTGAAAAGCCGAAAAGGCGTGTCAGTCATCAGATAGGTGGAACCATCCGGCAAGGGGGCGGTCGGCACCCAGTAGCTGGCCTGGTCGAAGTCACCGAAGTTGACGCTGCTGATTCCCGGGATCCGGTTGCCGCCAAAGGACGGGTCGAGCGACCCGGCGGGGACTTTGGCCGTGGCGGTCCCGGAAAATGCGGCCAGGGCCAGCAGGCCGGCCATCGCGAGGCTGGTGAAGAAACGGTTCCTGAAGTGTCGGGGGCGTCTCATACGCATTTCCTTGTGGCGGGCTGGACTGGACGGGCTGCCGAAATCGGCAGGCATCCCTAAAACCCATCCCTGAACTGAAAGTACCGCCCGGACGGTTGCGGCTTTCTACCGGACTTTCGTCCGGAACCTCAGTCGCGAACCTCGGGTGATTCGACCACGTAGATGTTGTTTCCGTCGGGGTCACGCAGGCCGAACATCAACGGGGCGCCGGGGGTCCGCATCGGTTCCTCGTCCACGTCGATTCCGCCGATTTCCCTCAGGTGGCGATGCTCGCCGAGCACGTCAACCGACTCGACCCCGATCGTGCTGCCGCCGGGTTCATCCCGCATCGGGGGGTTCAGGGCGAGCCGGGCTCCGGAGCCGGGTGGTGCGACCTCGACCCAGCGCATGCTGCCGTCCTCGCCGAAGGCCTGGTCGCCCCTGAGTTCCCAACCGAGCTTCCCGGTGTAGAAGTCAATCGCGTCATCCTGGCTCGCAACGGTGAACATCGCGACTCCGAGGTTGTTGACTGTGGTGGCTGAATCTGACATGGATCCTCCGGTCGGTCGTGGTCTTATCGATCCTATGCCCGGATCCGTACCGGCGAATCAGGCGCCCCGCTCGGGGTCGGGGAAATCCGCGGTCCCGTTGCTTCCAAACGACCCGTCGGGCTTGCTGACCGGATGGGCACGGCTGGTTTCGAACCAGCGACCTCTCGCGTGTGAAGCGAGCGCTCTCCCGCTGAGCTACGCGCCCGGGAACGGGCATTGTAGTTGGACGGCCTGAGAGACGGGTAGCGGCTCAGAGGTGGAAATACCCGGGCCAGCCGGATAGGTTCTTCCCAATGCGGGGGAGACTCAAGGAACTCTGGGGGAAGCCGGGCTTCGCGAATGTCGTCGCCCTGGTCGCGTTGTTCATCGCCCTGGGCGGCGTTTCGTACGCGGCCGTTCAGATCCCGAAGAACAGCGTCGGGACGAAGCAACTGAAGAAGAACGCGGTCAACTCGGCCAAGGTCAGGAACCGTTCCTTGCTCGCGGCCGATTTCAAGAAGGGACAGCTGCCAAGGGGCGCGACCGGCGCGGCCGGGGTCACTGGATCGACTGGTGCCACCGGTCCAGCTGGTACGACAGGGTTGACCGGCGCCGCCGGTCCGACCGGATCGGCAGGCGAGGCGGGAACCACCGGCGCGACCGGAACGGCAGGAGCCACGGGCCCGACCGGCCCCAGCACCACCGCCGCTCTCGGTGCAGTCGCAAGCCTCGGATCGACCACCCAGCTCTTCAGCCCGCTTGGATTATCGACTCCGGTGAGCTCATCGTCGGCGCTCCAGGTGGCGACGCGTGCTCCTGGCGTCAATGTGAAACTAGACAACCTCTCGGTGCTGTTCGACACTCCAACCGGCGGCGACGGCTCAGTCTTCCGCACGATTTCCATCGGCACGGTCGATCAGGCGGGAACGGTAACGGGGATTCTCGGTTGTTCGGTCAACGGAGGCGGGAAAATTTGTTCCAACTCGAACGAGGTGAGCGTTCCGTCCGGTTCACTTCTCGTCATCCGAAGTGCCGTTTCGGGGACTCCGCCAGCGACAATGGTCCACGTGGGGTACACCCTCGGCCCTTGAATCGGTCGTAGGGTTCGGCCCTTGGCCGTGAGAAGCAGAGACAGAAGGCGATCGCTGGCCGTGCGCCGAACGGTCGCACTGCTTGTCGTCCTGATCGCCTTGGGCATCGTCGCGTGGGCGGCGTTGAACGTGAGCCGCTTGTGGAAGACCGACACCCACGGGGCCGAGCTGACCGAGACCTCGATCGAGTCGAAGGCGGTACCTGGCGAACACCCGGTTTCGGTGGTCGTGCCGGATGGTGCCGATGACGGCGAGCGGGGGATGCTCG
>JAIBCJ010000101.1 GCA_019694145.1 Solirubrobacterales bacterium
TGGTCGCGCCAGTCTCGGCCCATGCGGCTACACGGCCGTCGGCGCTGAGGCTCCCGAAGACCGCGTACTCGTTGCGAGCGGAAACCAGACTGGTCTGGTTGGTGACCAGGTTTCGCAGATAGACGCCGTAGTAGGTGTCGGGGCCGCCGAGATTGGTCGCGTCGGAGGTGAAGACAAGGCGTTTGCCATCGTTGCTGATCGAAGGGGTGTGGGCCCGGCTGTTCGCGTTCTCGCCGCTGGAATTGAGGCTGACCAGGGTTGACGCGGGGGAGGTGAGGCCGCGGGTGTAGACGGAGTAGTCCGTGGCGCCGTCGGTGCCGGGCGGCGCGAGGTCGGTCGCGTTCGAGGAGAAGGAGAGCTTGACCTCGGCGGCGCTGGCCGGACTGCCCGCGACCACCGGCTCTCCCGAGCCGCCGTTGGCGGTGGTGCTGGCGTCGTTGTAGACGGAACTCACCAGGTAGGTGCTGCCGTCGGTCATGTCGCGGACGAACACGTCGTAGGTGAAGGCCCCGTTTGTATCGGTGAATGGGGTGACCAGATCGGAAGAGCCGCTCGTGAAGGAGACCCAGCGGCCGTCCCCCGAGATGCCGCCGGCGAAGGAAAGGTTGTCACCGGCCGTGGCGGAAGCCGGAATCCTCGAAACGAGGTCGGTGGTGCCGTCCGAAAGCCTGCGGCGAAAGACGTCCGGCTTGTTGTTCACATCGACTCCGGCCACAACGGAGGTGGTGTCGAACACCGCGTAGCTGCCGTCGGCAGAGATCGAGCCGTCGCCGACTTCGAGGTCGGTGCCCGGCGACTCGAGTGTGGTCACGTTCGTGGCTACGTTCCGGATGTAGAAGTCGGCGACGAGGTCGGTGTCCGCGGGAACGAGCTGGTCGGTCGTGGTGAAGCCGACCAGATTTCCATCCCCGCTAATCGTCACGCTGCCGGTGCGTCCCCTGCTGCCCGCCCCGGCCGGACCGGTTCGACGGCTGACCAGCACGACCTTGCCGGTCTTCCGGTCCTTGCGAAACACGTTCGTTTCGTCCGGCCGGACTCCCTTGATCTGGAAGCTTGCGTCGGACTGGAAGGCCACGTAACGGCCGTTCGCGCTGAGCGGACTGCCGGAAGGGCGGAAGTCGCTGTAGCCGGAATCGGCCCCGGGTGCAGCGTCGGCAGGCATCGGAAGCCCGGTCGTGACGAAGGTCTCGCCGGCGGCCCGGGCGCCGACCGGAAGAATCAGGCAGGCAGTGACCAGCGCGACGAGTGACGCCGCGGCGATCAGACCTGGATGATGCGGAAGGTTTGCTCTCCTTGACATGACCGGCCCCTAGTTGAGGGTGAGGTAGAAGAACCAGTTGACGAGGTTGCCCGTGCTCGCATCCCGGGTGATGACCAACAGGTCGGTCGTGTTCGGGCAGCCGACCCCGAAGTCGTTGTTGTGCTGGATCTGGCCGGTCGCGAACTTGTCGCTCTCGGGCAGGTTGTTGTAGTTCGATTCGGCCACGACCGAGAAGTTCTTGATCGGCCAGATCGACTCGAGGTCGAAGCAGTAGACCCCGGTCGGGTTTGTCTGCGACTTGGAGAACATCGAGCTCTGCATGTTCTTTGCGGTATCGGAGGGGATTGACTGGTTGGGATCACCGATGTCCTGGACGTAGGCGTAGGCCACGGCCGAACCGGGGGCTCCGGTCTCCCCGGTCTCGCCGGTCGGCCCGCTGGGTCCGGTCGGCCCGCTGGCCCCGGTCGCACCGGCGGCACCGGTCTGTCCCTTCGGAATCTGGCCCTGCTTGAAGTCCTTCTTCAGCAGGGAGCCGTCCTTGACCTTGGCCGAACTGACCGAGTCCTTCTTGAGCTTGGCGGCGGTCACCGCGTTCTTCTTCAGCTGTCGGGCCCCGACCGAATTCTTCGGTAGCTGGCTGATCGCGTAGCTGGTTCCTCCCAGGGCGATCACCACGGCGATTACTGAAAGGACGAGTGACGGTGTCAGGTGCCTGTGCATGACCCCAATCTACGGCCGCCGGCGGCGGAGGGCAAGGGATTCCAGCCGCCCCGTCGGCCGGTAGGGTGGGCGCATGATCCAGTCTCCCCGCCGTGCCCTCGTCCTGGCCGCAGTGCTCGCGTCGGCCTTCGCCCTCAGCGCCTGTGAGAAGGAGGTTTCGATCGGTGACAACACGATCGACCGGGATGAGCTCGAGCTGGAGTCTTCACGCACCCTGACCAAGCAGTACGGGGAGAAGCCCGCTTCGATCGATTGTCCCGACGACCTCAAGGCCGAGGTTGACGCGACCGAGACCTGCGAACTGGTCGATCAGAGTGGAAACCACTACGACATGAAGGTGACCGTCACCTCGGTCGACGACGACGGCAACGCCAAATTCAACATCAAGGTCGGCGGCATCAAGCAAATGGGTTCGGTTCCCGAATAGGGCCGGGCCGCGAACGCCATGGCTAATTCCAGCGAAGACATCCAGCGGGAGTTCGAGGAGTTCGAACAGGCCGAGACTTCGCTTGATTCCGGGCTCGAGTCGGCTCCGGGCCGGGACCGGATGCCTTCGTGGATCAAGTGGATCGTCATCGCCGACCTGGTCATCGTGATCGTGGTCGCGCTGATCGTTTTCGCCGCCTGAAACGAATTTACCGAACGGCGTTCGGAAGTTCGTTTATAGTCGGATTACCGACCAATGCGGGGTTCGTCCGCTCCGCTACAGAAAGAGGGATCCTTGATCAAACGCGCATTCGCTGTCCTCGCCGCGGCACTCGTGCTCGGCGTTGCCGGAGGGGCAACGGCATCGACCGCCAGCGCCACCATCATTCCCAGGGAGGGGCACTACTCGGGCCACGACCACAACCACAACCACATCGGCCTCAACTACACGGTTCACGGTCAGATGAACCACTTCACGATCGATTACAGCTTCGTGATCGGTGGGGCGCATGTGAGCAACGCAATGTGGCATCCGACCTGCCACAACGGGTACTGCACCAGCGGTGCCTGGGTGAACAAGACCACCATCCAGGGTCACTACTGGCATGGCGGCAACCCGCATCACAAGGTTCCGTTCATCGTCCACTGGATCCACTCCCGCTAACACGGAAGTGATTCGGGGAGAGGCCGGCGGGAGACCGCCGGCCTTTTTCTTGTCCAGTCCGGACGGGGCGCCTATATTGGTCTCCGACGGAGCGAACTACCGCTTCGCATCACCAGGGAGGGCAACTTGATCAGACGAGCAATCTCAATCCTGTCGGTGGCGCTGCTTTTAGGCGCGTCCGGTGCGGCGGCATCGAGCACGGCCGACGCGGTGGTACCGCGCGAGGGCCATTATTCGGGTCACGATCACGAATGGAATCCGATCGGCCTGAACTACAGCCGCACCTTCCAGGTCAATCACTTCTCGATAAATCACCGGGCCAGGCTCGGGGGATACCAGGTATCAGGCGCCCGCTGGCATGGCCCCTGTCACCACGGGCTCTGCACGAGCGGCCAGTGGGTCAACCCGAACAAGATCCAGGGCCACTGGTGGCACGAAAACTCACCCGCGCACAAGGTCGGCTACGTCGTCTACTGGGTGAACGGGATGTCAGGTCCCGGATAGCAGGACAGTCCGTCCGGGCTACTCGGCGTCCTGCCGCTCGCCCGGCCGCTCGCGGTGCTGCCGCAGCTCGTTCGAAGGCTTGCGGCCGAAGACCCATTCGTATTCCTCGTCGAGAACCGAGGTCCGGAGGTCGGTGCGCGGCCTGCTGCGCCTGGTGAAGAGTGTCGCAAAGGGGAACATGGCTTCCTTTCGGTTGGATTCTTGCTAACTGGTAAAAACGTTACACCGGTTAGAGTGACCTGTCAAGTTGATTTACCGGTCACGCAGGAGTACGATGGATCCATGGACACCGCCTTCCTCGAAGAGCTGATCGAACACAAGGTCGCGCCGGAACCGCTGATCGCGATCCAGGGTCTGCTCAACACGCATGACTACGAACGGGATGAGGAACTGATCGGTGACGCCGCATCCGCACGGGTATGGCTGGCCGGCGCGGATCTGATCGAGGAGGAAGCGACGGTCAGCGACGAGGAAGTTCGGGACCTGACCGAACTCCGCAAGATCCTGCGGCGCATCCTCGAGTCCCGGACGAAGGGAGACGAGGTCGATCCGGGTCTCTACCGCGATCTGCAGCTTCTCGCCAACAAGTATCCGGCCGGCTATGACGTGAGCGACCGGGGTGAAGTCACCCTTTGCCTGAAACCGGTCGAAACCGCGGGTGAGCTGATCGGCCAGCTGGTCGGCATAGTCGGCATAGCCCAGGAGAACGATTGGTGGGAGCGCCTGAAGATCTGCGCCGACGACGATTGCCGGTGGGCCTTCTACGACGCCTCAAAGAACCGCGGCGGGACCTGGTGCCGGATGGAAGTCTGCGGCAACCGCAACAAGAACCGCCGCTACCGCAGCAAGACGAACTGAAGTTCAGGCGGTGAAGCCGGGGCCGAGCTGGTTGATGCAGGCCCGGGCTCCGTGGCGGGCTCCGAACAGCAAGGCCCGGCCACGCTGGGCGGCGGTGCCGTGGGCGGAGGGGTCGGTCCACGGAACCCCGTAGGCGTCGGCTACCTCGAGCATTCCGTCGTAGAGGGATTCGTAGTCGGAACGGTCGAAGGTAATCACCTGGTCGTTCACCGCACCGAGCCAGGCCCCGGACAAACAATCGGCATTCAGTTCCGCCTCGATCGTGTGGCGGAACTCGCTGGAAACTCCGAGCTCGTCCTGGACCATGTGCCCGTACTCGTGGCCGAGCAGGAATGCCACCGCGGCATCGCCGAGGCGCCGGTACAGAACCCCGTAGACCCAGTTTCCGTCCCAGGCGATGGTCCGGTTCTGCCAGCAGTACTGGGCGTTCTGCCAGCCGAGCTTCTCGCCGCCGCAGCCCTTGTCCTGGGCCCGGGTCCAGAACGAAACCAGCGCCCGCGGAGGCGGCATCGTCTCGCCAAGCCTGTTTGCCTGCTCGTTCCAGTACTCGTTGAGCAATTCGAAAGTGTCACCGATCAACTCACGGTAGGCAACCGGCCCGAGGTCATGCTGGATCGGCGGCAAGGCGGGCAGTTCCGGCTCATTCGAGGAGTTCGCGGTACCGCAGCCCGACAGAGCGGTCAAGGCAACCACCGAAACCAGCAGTGTGGCGAGGAGCCCCCTCATCTCTCCGATCGTCGCACATGGCTCCCCGAGCGCGGATCATTTTGTATCTCCGTGACTAGGATCCTCGAAACCAGCGAGGAGAGTCTTGACCGGTCACCGCATTTACAGGATGAGTTTCGGCAGCGTCTATCCGCATTATTTGGCGAAGGCGGAGAAGAAGGGGAGGAGCAAGGACGAAGTCGACGAGATCATCCGCTGGCTGACGGGTTACGACCAGGAGCAACTCGAGTCGCAGATCGAGAAGGGGGTCGACATCGAAACGTTCTACGGAGAGGCACCCGAGCTCAATCCTTCACGGGAGCTGATCACCGGGGTGGTCTGCGGGGTACGGGTCGAGGAAATCGAAGAACCTCTGATGCAGGAGATCCGCTACACCGACAAGCTGATTGACGAACTCGCCCGGGGCAAGTCGATGGGGAAGATTCTCCGCGCTCCCGCTGGGTAGCTCAGGCGAAGTAGAAGACGACGCCGAGAACGGTGTAGAGGGCGAGCAGCTGGAGGCCTTCGAACCAGTTCGATTCGCCTTCCTGAACCACGTAGTAGGCGGCCATGACCGCGATGACCAGGCTGGCCATCTCGTAGCCGTTGAAGACAAGGGCCATCGGGTTCGGGCCGAGAAAGAAGGAGACGATCACCAGGGTCGGCATCACGACCAGGGCGAGCTGGGTCGCCGAACCGATCGCGATCTGGACCGAAAGGTCCATCTTGTTCTTCGTCGCGTAGAGGATCGACACCCAGCTCTCCGCGGCGTTGCCGACGATCGCGACGATGATGATGCCGACAAAGAATTCGGACAGCCCGAGCGAAACCGAAACCTCCTCGAGCGACCCGACCAGGATGTGGGCCATCACGCCGACCGCGAGACCGGCGAAGGCGAGCATGCCGACCGCCTTGCGGACGCTCCAGCCGAGCGGCGAACCGTGTTCTTCGCCGGACGGGTTGAAGAAGCTTTTGTGGGTCCTGAGCGAGAAGAGCAGCCCGGCGGCGTAGGTGAAGAGCAGAATCGCCGAAGCGACGATCGAGATCGTGTTGACGTCCGAGCCGAAGTCGGTGATCTCCTCCTCGACGTGGGGGAGGCCGCCCCCGTGGACCAGCACGAAGACCGCCGGCAGAACCAGGGTTGCCACCGCGAGAAAGAGCATCAGGGCCTGGGATGAGACGGCGGTCTGGTTGAAGGTCTGCTTCTCCCGCTTCCAGCCGCCGGCCAGCATGCCGATCCCCATGATCAGGAGGATGTTGCCGAGCACCGCACCGACGATCGAGGCCTTTACGACCTCCTGAAGGCCCGCCCCGAGCGCGAAGAGGGCGATGATCAGTTCGGGGGCGTTGCCGAAGGTCACGTTGAGCAGGCCGCCGAGTCCGGGCCCCGACTTCGCGGCGAGCTCTTCCGTGGCTACACCCATCAGGGCGGCGGTCGGGATCACACCCAGCGCCGCAGTCACGAAGATCAGGGTCGCGCTCGCGCCGACGAAGAAGTCGAGGATGATCGCGACCGGAATGAACGGAACCAGCCAGTAGGGCCAGATGAACCATTCGGGCATCCTGCGCTTGCCTGTGGCTGTGGTCGGCTCGGACATGTGAAAGCAGATTATGATCCTGACGGGCGACGTTTGGTCGCACTGACCAGGGGAGTTGAATGATTCGACTTACGACAAAGCTCTCGCTCGTCGTCACGGCGCTCGTGGCTGGTTTCCTGCTTCCGGGCCCGGCTGGCGCGGCGGGCACGGGTTCCATCTCGGGCACGGTGATCGACAGCGACGAGCAGCCGGTGACCGAAGGTTGCGTGCGGGCCTATGACCTGGCGGACACACGGGTCAGTTTCTCCTGGATCGGGCCGGACGGCAGTTACAGGCTGGAAGGGCTGGATACGGGCGATTACAAGGTCGAGTTCGAGCGTTGCGACGCGAACGTGCTGTGGGAGTACTACGACAACGCCAGAACTTCCGAGGCCGCCACTCCCGTCTCCGTCACGGACGGGGTTGACACTTCGGGCATGAACGCCCGGCTCGACGTGGGCGGGACGATCTCGGGTTCCGTGACCTTCGAGCCGGGTTTCCCCGTCCCGGGAATCTGCGTGTACGCGGACAAGCCAGGCGCCGCCGGCTACTGGTCGGGATTCGCCCGCGTTTCCCCTGACGGCCACTACCGGATCAAGGGGTTGGAAACCGGCGATTACAAGCTCGAATTCCGGGGATGCGGTGACTCCGACAACGTGGCCCGGCAGTTCTATCCCGGCAAGGCGACCTACTCGGAAGCCGTCCCGGTATCGGTAACCCAGGGGTCTGAGACCCCGGGGATTGACGCCGACCTGGCGCCGGGAGGCGCTGTCACCGGCACCGTGTTTCCCGCCGAGTCACCGGCCGAGGTTTGCGCAATGTCGGTCAAGGCCTACGACTCCGACGGGAATCTTGCCGGCTCGTTCAACTCCCCGGGTTTTCTTTACACGCCCCTTGACTACAGGATCGACCAGCTCATAACCGGGAACTACAGGCTCCATTTCGAACAGGGTTGCCTCGCGATCTTCTCGATGGATCCGTTCTGGGTTTCCGAGTACTTCAACAACCGGAATTCCCTCGTCGAAGCCACACCGGTTTCGGTGACCGAAGGTTCGACCACGTCCCAAATCAGCGCTGTACTGGGATCGGAAAGCACGATCTCGGGCACGATCACCGACACCGAAGGTGCTCCGCTCGAGAACATCTGCGTCGAGGCCGCCGATGAAAACGGACCGGCCGGGATCATCGCTTACAGCGATCCGGACGGCCATTACTCGTTGAACGCGCTGCTCGGCGGTTCATACACATTGAAGTTCAGTGACTGCCAGGGCACGAATGAGCGGATCGTGACCCCCGAGTACTTCGACGACAAGGCCACGATCGAGGAAGCCGTACCGGTATCGGTCTCCGCCGGCGGGTTGAGATCGGGCATCAACGCCCGGCTGGCAACCGCGCCGAGACCGGTGCCCACGGCGAAAATCAGCAAGCTGAGCGTGAAGGGTCCCGCTTTCGTCAGGAAGGGCCGGGAAGCGACATTCAGGTTGCGGATCACCAACTCCGGTGACGCCACCGCGACCGGGGTCCGGATCAAGGGCAGTGGACGCGGCATAAGCGCCAGGGCGCCGGTCGGAAAGATCGCCGCGTCGATGACCAGAACCGTCAGGATCAGGCTGAGACCGAGCAAGGCCGGCAAGACGATGGTCACCTTCCGGGTCACTTCATCGAACGCCGGCGGCAGGACCACAAAACACAAGATCAACGTGAGGAAAAAGTGAAATCCGTTCTGGCAGCAACTTTGACGATTGCCTGTGCCGCGATGCTGTTCGGGTGCGGCAGCGATGACGACTCCGAAACCGGCACCAATGCAACCGGCAACGGAAACGCAATCGTGACCGGTTCGGCCAAGTGCGATCAGGAATCAATGCAGGCAGCGGTGAAGTCCTGGGCCAAGGCAAACGGCGGGGGCAAGGCGACCCTGCCGGACAGCCCGGGCAGCTACAAGTGCGCTGACGGCTGGGCGGTCGCCTTCCCGACCGTCGGTTCCGGCGAGGGAGCCGTGACGGTCACCGCCGTCTTCGAGGCCGAAGG
>JAIBCJ010000222.1 GCA_019694145.1 Solirubrobacterales bacterium
TCGGGGCACGAGGCCCCGCCGCCCGATCCGTGTCAGCCCATCGCTAGTCGTCGAGATGGACCTGGGTTACTTCGTCTCCTCGCTCGCCGGTCCTGATCCTGATCGACTCCTCGACCGGGATTACGAAGATCTTGCCGTCTCCGATCTCTCCGGATCGAGCGTGACGCAGGATCGTTTCGACGACGAGGTCTTTTTCGGAATCGGCCACGACGATCTCGATCTTGAGCTTCGGCCGGACGTTGACCGTGACCGTCGATCCCCGGTAGGTCTCGACGATCCCCTTCTGCCTTCCCGAGCCCTTGGCTTCGAGAATCGACATTGACGGGATTCCTTTTTCGAGGAGGTCCGTCCGGATCGGCTCGAACGCCTCGTGGCGAATGAATGCTTCGATCTTTTTCATCTGAGCATCTCCTTCCTAGGCCTGGCTGGGACTCTCGGCCGACGATGCAACCGGTGTCCCTGCCATCGACGGGGTGTATTCACCAACCGGCAGCTCCGGCTGCGGGATGAAGGCTTCCGGGTACCCGTACATACCGTGCGAGGCGATGTCGAGACCGGCATCCTCTTCCGCTTCCGTGACACGGAGGCCGATGGTTGCCTTGATGATTCCGAACACAAGGTACGAAGCGGCGAACACGAATGTGAACGTCGCAACGACGGCCAGCGCCTGAACCCCGAGCTGACCCAGGGTCGCGCCGAAGTCGGCGTCACCGAAGATTCCGTACCAGATGCCCGGCGCGGAGATGGTCAGTCGCGGCGAGGCGAAGATGCCGACCGCGAGGGTTCCCCAGATGCCGGCCAGACCGTGGGCCGAGAGGGCACCGATCGGATCGTCGAGGTACTTCTCGATCGTCAGGACGCCGAAGACCACGACGCCACCGGCGATGAAGCCGATGATCGGGGCCGTCCAGGTCTCGACGAAACCGCAGGGCGCGGTGATCGCGACGAGGCCGGCGATCGCGCCGTTGCCGGCCATGCCGACGTCAAGCGACTTGGTCTTCATGTAGGTGAAGAGCATCGCGCCGATCACGCCTGCCGCAGCAGCGATCTGGGTGTTCCACATGACCTCGCCGAAGAAGGAGAGATCGGTGCCCAGGGTCGAGCCGCCGTTGAATCCGAACCAGCCGATCCACAGGATGATGATCCCGAGGCCGACCAGCGGCATCGAGTGTCCGGGGATCGCGCGGGGTGATCCGTCGGCCGCGTACTTGCCCTTTCTGGCACCCAGCAGGAGCAGTGCGACGAATCCGCCGACCGCTCCGGTGAGGTGGACCACCGAGGAACCGGCGAAGTCCATCACCGACTTGCCACCGATGTCGGTGAGCAGGCCGCCGCCCCAGACCGAGTGACCGACCATCGGGTAGATCACGGCTCCGAAGACTGCGGCGTAGATGATGTACGGAGCGAACTTGATGCGCTCCAGGGTGGTGCCCCAGACGATGGCGAGCGAGACCGCGCAGAACGCGAAGCTGTACAGCATGTACATGACCGCGCTCGAATCGACGGCGACCAGCGTGCCTGTGCCACTGCCGTCATCAACCATCGAACCGAAGTGGTAGAAGAACCCGTGGGTTCCGATGAAGTCGTTGCCGTAACCGATGATTGCGGCCCCGACCGCCCAGAAGGCGAGGGTGCAGACCGAGAAGTTGACGAAGATCTTCATCACTCCGGCGCCTGCGTTCTTCATTCGGGAGAAACCGATCTCCAGGAACATGAAGCCGCACTGCATGAGCAGCACGAGCACGCAGGCGAGCGCGATGAAGGTTCCGTTCAACTCGGCCGACTTGGCGTCGAACAGTTCCTGTGTGACCGGCGCCGCACTCGCCATCCCTGGCACCACCAGGGCGGCAAACATCGCCAGAAGCGAGGCTATGCCGATTCTCTTGACACTCATACGAGTCATTCCTCCTGTTTCCGCCGGGCCCAGACCCACCGGTTGCAAATAGCGTTTAGCTGACCGGGCCAATTTAGAAACGGGAGGGGGAGCGCTTTTTGGCCACTCGGAGGAAATGACCCCATCCCGGTTGTTCGATTGTTAAATCGAAGGTAAATGGCTCTACAGAGCCGAGTCGTAGTTGAGATTCGGGTCTGTGAGCGGACTCGGGCGACTGGATCGGCGGCCGTTTTGTCCGCCGGGACACCCGGCCAGGCAACTGGGCCGCCGGCCCCCGGACTTCACGGCCGCGGGCTAGAGGAATGCGGGGCCGCGTTTGACCAGGCCGCGATACAGGGCTTCCTGGATCTGCTCCCGCACCTGCTCGGAGAGATCGAATACGAGCGAGCGGTCCTCGCTCGAACCCGGTCCGTACCCGGAGAGGTCGATCGGCTCGAGGAACTCGATCCGCCAGCGCGAGGGCAAAGGCAGCAGGCCGAGCGGTCCCAGCCAGGGGAAGGTCGGGGTAACCGGCACGTAGGGAGAACCGATCGCTCGCGCCAGCGGCTTTGACTCGCCGAGTTTCGGATAGATCTCCTCGGCCCCGACCACCGCGACCGGGACGATCGGCGACCCGGTCTCGAGCGCAACCTCGACGAACCCGCCGCGGCCGAAGCGCTGCAGCCGGTAACGGTCGGCGAATGACTTTCCGAAGCCCTTCTGGCCTTCGGGGAAGACCATCACCGGCTGATCCTCCTC
>JAIBCJ010000102.1 GCA_019694145.1 Solirubrobacterales bacterium
ATCACCCTCGACCCGGCCTACACTTCGGCAGCGCTCGAGGGCATCGATTTCCTCGACACCAAGCCGGGCTTTGCGCCCTACCTCCGGGGCCCGTATCCGTCGATGTACGTGAACAAGCCCTGGACGATCCGCCAGTACGCCGGCTACTCCACGGCCGAAGAATCGAACGCCTTCTACCGTCGAAACCTTGCGGCCGGCCAGAAGGGCCTTTCGATCGCCTTCGACCTGGCCACTCACCGCGGCTACGACTCCGACCACCCCCGCGTTGCCGGCGATGTCGGCAAGGCCGGTGTGGCAATTGACTGCATCTATGACATGCGGACCCTGTTCGAAGGGATCCCGCTCGAAGAGATGTCGGTCTCGATGACCATGAACGGGGCGGTGCTGCCGATCCTCTCGCTATTCATCGTCGCCGGTGAGGAGCAGGGCGTGCCCCACGATCAGCTGACCGGCACCATCCAGAACGACATCCTCAAAGAGTTCATGGTGCGGAACACCTACATCTACCCGCCCAAGCCCTCGATGCGGATCGTCTCGGACATCATCGGATACACCTCGCAGGAGATGCCCCGCTTCAACTCGATTTCGATCTCCGGTTACCACATGCAGGAAGCCGGGGCCAGCGCCGACCTCGAGCTGGGCTACACGCTTTCGGACGGGGTCGAGTACGTGAAGGCGGCCCTCGAATCGGGTCTCGACGTGGACAAGTTCGCGCCGCGGCTCTCCTTCTTCTGGGCGATCGGGATGAACTTCTTCATGGAAGTGGCAAAGATGCGGGCCGGGCGCCTGCTCTGGGCCAACCTGATGCGCCAGTTCAACCCGCAGAACCCCAAGTCACTTTCACTCAGGACCCACTGCCAGACCTCCGGCTGGAGCCTCGCCGCCCAGGACGCGTACAACAACGTGGTCCGGACCAGCGTCGAGGCGATGGCCGCGACCCAGGGTCACACCCAGTCGCTCCACACCAATGCGCTCGACGAGGCGCTGGGCCTGCCGACCGACTTCTCGGCCCGGATCGCCCGCCAGACCCAGCTCTTCCTGCAGCAGGAATCCGGCACCACCCGGGTGATCGACCCCTGGGCCGGCTCCTACTACGTCGAGTACCTGACCAACGAGCTGGCCCGCAAGGCGCTGGCCCACATGGACGAGATCGACGAGTACGGCGGCATGACCGAGGCGATCGCCGCCGGTATCCCGAAGATGCGGATCGAGGAATCGGCCGCCCGCACCCAGGCCCGGATCGACTCCGGCAAGCAGACGGTGGTCGGGGTCAACTCCTACCGGCCCGAGCAGGACACCTGGGTCGAGGTGCTGAAGGTCGACGGCGACGAAGTCCGGCGTGCCCAGATTGCGAAGCTGGAACGGCTGCGGGGCGAACGCAACGAGGACGACGTGCGCCAGGCGCTCGAGCATCTGACCAAAGCCGCGGACAGCGGTGAAGGCAATCTGCTCGATCTCGGGGTCAAGGCCGCCCGGGTCTACGCCACCGCCGGTGAGATCAGCGAAGCTTTGGAAAAGGTCTATGGCCGCCATTCCGCCGACATCAAGGTGATCGGCGGGGTTTACCAAGGAGAAGTCGGAGTGGATACCGAGTCCTTCGCGGACACCAAGCGACTGGTCGAGCGTTTCGAGGAAGTCGAAGGGCGACGGCCGCGCATCCTGGTCGCCAAGATGGGGCAGGACGGTCACGACCGGGGCCAGAAGGTGATCGCCACCGCCTTCGCGGACCTCGGCTTCGACGTTGACATCGGCCCGCTCTTCCAGACTCCGGAAGAGGTTGCCCGCCAGGCGATCGAGGCGGACGTCCACGTGGTCGGGGTCAGCACCCTTGCCGCCGGCCACCTCACCCTGGTCCCGGCCCTGCGCAAGGCGCTCGACGAGCTGGACCGGCAGGACATCGCGATCGTCGCCGGCGGCGTGATCCCTCCGGCCGATTTCGACGAGCTGAAGGAACTCGGCGCCGACCTGATCTTCCCGCCCGGCACCGTGATCGGCGAAGCAGCGACCGAGCTGCTGCTGCTGCTCGGCGAGAGGCTCGACCTGGACATCCAGACCGGCTCCCCGTCGTAATGGGCAGAACCAGCCCTTCGGTCGAGGAGCTGAAGGAGGGCATCGCCCGCGGTGACCGCGGGGCGCTCTCAAGGGCGATCACCCTGGCTGAAAGCCGCCGGCCCGATGACCAGGAGCACGCCCAGGAGCTGATCGCCGACCTGCTGCCGGAAACCGGTGAGGCGATCCGGGTCGGGATCACGGGCGTGCCCGGGGCCGGCAAGTCGACCGCGATCGAGGCGCTCGGTCTTGAGCTGATTCGCCACGGTCACAAGGTCGCGGTGCTCACGATCGATCCGACCTCGGCCCGCACCGGCGGTTCGATCCTCGGTGACAAGACCCGCATGCACAAGCTGAGCGTCGAGGAGGATGTCTTCATCCGTCCTTCTCCCTCGGGTGGGGTGCTCGGCGGGGTGGCCCGCAAGACCCGTGAGGCGATGCTGCTCTGCGAGGCGGCCGGTTTCGACGTGATCATCGTCGAGTCGGTCGGGGTCGGCCAGTCCGAGGCGGAGCTGGCGGAGATGGTCGACTGCCTGATGCTGCTACTGGTTCCCGGCGCCGGCGACGAGCTTCAGGGGATCAAGCGGGGCATCATGGAACTGGCCGACCTGATCGTGGTCAACAAGGCCGACGGTGACCGGGTGGCGCTGGCCAAGCGGGCCCGGGGTGACTACCGCCACGCGCTCCGCATGCTGCCGCCCTCGACTCCCGGCTGGGAGACCCCGGTCCAGATCGCCTCGGCCGCCGAGGGCACCGGACTCAAGGAGATCTGGGAATCGGTCGAGGCCCACCGGGCACTGCTCGAGGAAAGCGGCCTGCTCCACGAACGCCGCCGCCAGCAGACCGAGCGCTGGCTCGATTCGATGATCGAGGAAGCCGTCCTCGCCGCCGTCCATTCCCGGCAGGGGGTGGACGCGACGATCAAACAGGCCCGCATTGACGTGGACGCCGAGAAGATCACCGTCCCCCAGGCCACCCGCAAGGTGATCGAAGCCGCCGGTCTCGCAGGGGAGCAGAAATGATCGGACCGACCGATGTCGAGATCCGCGTGCTCGGCTGCCTGATCGAGAAGCAGCGGACGACCCCGGACCAGTACCCGCTGACCCTGAACTCGCTGCGGCTGGCCTGCAACCAGTCGACCAACCGGGAGCCGGTCGTCGATTACGACGAGGCGGAGATCCGCAAGGCGCTGGGCGAGCTCGGCCGCCGGCGCTGGATCCGGGGCGCCTCGGGCCACACCAGCCGCTCGCCCAAGTACCGGCACCTGCTCGACCAGGAGCTTTCGCTATCCGAGGACCAGATCTCGGTGCTTGCGGTGCTGATGCTGCGCGGCGAGCAGACCCCGGGCCAGCTCAAGCAGCGGACCGAGCGCATGTTCGGTTTCCACGACCTTGACGCGCTGCAGACCACCCTCGACGCGCTTTCCTCGCGTGAGCTGATCGAGCGCCTGCCCCGCCGGCCAGGCCAGAAGGAAGACCGCTACCGCCAGCTGCTCGGCGGAAGCCACCTCGAAGACGAAGCCGCGGAGCAGGCCGGCCACCCCCCTTTCGAGGCTGAAACTTCCGGGGGCGATGAACCACCGAATCGGGAGGCGAACGCCCCCGGAACGCCGGTCCCGGCGGCAGAACCGCTGCCGGTCCCGGTCGATACGCCTGAAACCGAGCGGATCGAAACGCTGGAGCGCCAGATCGCCGGGCTAAACGGCGAGCTGGCCGAGCTCAGGGGACTGGTTGACGAGCTCCGGCGGGAACTCGGGGTCTGAGTTCCACTTTCGGGGTACAGGTATTCCATGGTCGGCCCGACCGAGATCAATCCGGAGGGAGCCGAGCGCGACGACTCGCCGCTCGCGACGATCAAGCGCAGCGGTACGGAGTTCATCGAGGACGGCATGACCGACTGGGCGGCCGCGCTCACCTATTACGGGCTGCTTTCGCTGTTTCCGATGCTGATCGCCCTGGTCTCGATCATCGGCCTGTTCGCCGATCCGGCAACCACGACCGAGAAGCTGACCGAGATCGTCTCCAACCTGGGCCCCGACACCGCGGCCGACACCTTCAAGGGCCCGGTCGAAGGCCTCACCTCCAACCGCGGTGCGTCCGGGGTCACCTTCGTGATCGGCCTGGTTCTGGCGATCTGGGCCGCCTCCGGTTACATCGGGGCCTTCAGCCGGGCCTCGAACGTGATCTTCGAAACCCGTGAAGGCAGGCCGTTCTGGAAGTTGAAGCCGCTTCAGCTCGGGGTCACCCTGGCGATGGTGCTGATCCTGGCGCTGCTGGCGATCGGTCTGGTCATGACCGGTCCCGTGGTTCGGGCGGTTGCCGAACCACTCGGGATCGGGTCGACCGCGGTCGATGTCTGGAACTACGCCAAGTGGCCGGTGATGATCGTGCTCGTCCTGACTCTCTTCGCCGTGCTCTTCCACTTCTCGCCAAACGTCCGGACCGGCCGCTTTCGTTTCTTCACGCCGGGGGCCGGGGTGGCGCTGCTGGTCTGGATCCTGGCTTCGGCCGGCTTCGCCTTCTATGTCGGCAACTTCGGCTCCTACAACGAGACCTACGGCACGCTGGGCGGTTTCGTCGTCCTGCTGATCTGGTTCTGGATCTCCAACCTTGCCGTGCTGTTCGGCCTGGAGCTCAACTCCGAGTTCGAACGAAGCCGCCAGATTTCGGCGGGGGTCGGCGGGGCCGAACGGCAGCTTCAGCTTGATCCGAGGGCCGAACCAAAGCCGAAGAAGACGGCCTGAAGCGAGTCGAAACTTCCCGGTTGCACGGGGGTTTCAGCAGTATCGTCCGCGGTGCGGCGCCGCCACTGGCCCGGCCGACCAGTCAGGAGAAGCCAATGAGGGCAAAGATGGAATCACGATTTCGCTGGAAGGCCGTCCTCGGCCTGGCCTTCTTCGCATGCCTGATCATGGTCCCCCCGGCTTCGGCCGGAATCGCCGCAAGGCTGGCGCTCGACGTGAAGCCCGGCGCCAGTGGAATCACGTCTACCGGCTTCAGCTCGTATGACCAGCTGACGCCGATCGGCGACCAGCTCTACTTCACCCCCTACTTCGCCCGGTACGGCCGCGAGCTGTGGCGGACCGATGGTCGGACTTTGGAGATGGTTCGGGACATTGATCCCGGACCCGGATATGGCTACAGATCGGAACAGAAACCGGTCGAATTCCAGGGCCGCTACTACTTTCAGGCGAATTCCCCCGGCACCGGCGACGAGCTCTGGCGACTCTCCCCGGATGGCTCCGATGCCGAGCTGGTCGCTGACATCTATCCCGGTCCGGAGAGCGGATATCCACGCGCACTCACGGTCTTCAAGGGCCAGCTCTATTTCGCGGCCGGCACCCCCGCTTCCGGGCAGGAGCTTTTCCGTTACGACGGCACCACCGTCGAGCAGTTCACCGACATCAAGCCCGGCGCGGGAGATGCCTGGGCCGGGTTCGGCAAGGACACGATCCTCGACGGTTACGCGTACTTCCTGGCCGACGACGGCGTTCACGGCATGGAACTCTGGCGGACCGACGGCGAGAACACCGAGCTCTGGCTGGACGCGACGCCGGGAGCCGAGGGTTCGTACTTCTTCAGCCTGAAGGCGGCGGGAGGCCGGCTCTACTTCGCGACCCGGACCGACTACGGACTGAATACCCGCGCGTGGCGCTCGGACGGCGTGACCAATGATGTCCTGGGCAATTTCGAAATCTGGCAGACGACCCAGGTTGGCCAAAGGGTCTACCTCCTCTCGGGCCACAGCCTGATGGTGGTGACGGGACCCGATCGTCAGCCCGAGTACAAGAGCCTTCCTTTCAGCGCCGAGGTGGACAACCTGACCGCGATCGGCAACAGCCTCTACTTCACGGCCACCGACCGCGTCCACGGGTCCGAGCCCTGGCGGATCAAGGACGGCAAGCTCGAACTTCTGGGATCGGAGGCGTATGACGACCAGGGTTCGATCGGCTGGTACCCGGGGCAGACGGGGCCGTTCGTCGAGTTCGACGGCGAGGCGTTCATCACCATGTCCGACTCCCGGTACGGGAGTGAACTCTGGAAGGTGCAGGACGGCAAGGCGGTGCTGTTCAAGGACATCCTGCCCGGCCGGGATTCCGGATTGCCCGGCCTCTATACCCACTTCGGGGACGAGGTCTATTTCATCGCCGACGACGGAGTACACGGGCATGAGCTCTGGCATCTTTTCGAGGATGACGAGGTCGGCATCGTGGTCCCGGCGCAGTCGCCGAAGATCCGCAACCAAGCCACGAGCATCAGCCTCGGTTGCCCGGCTTCGGAGCAGGCCGGGCCCTGCCGGGGCAGCCTGAAGATCTCGCGCAAGGGCAGGACCCTCGGCAGGGGAAGCTTCCGGATCGGGGCGGGTCACACCGGGAAGCCGGTCGTGAAACTCGGGCCCCGGGTCGCGGCCGGTCCGGTTTCGCTTGAGGTCACCGTGCGCGACGACGCCGGGAATTCGAAAACGGTCAGCCGCAAGCTGAGGCTCTCCCGATGAGGCCGCTGGCACGGATTGCGGCCGTGGCCGTGGCCCTGATCTCGGCCGGTCTGATCGCGGGAACGGCCCAGGCCGCGGTCCGGGCCGAACTCGCAGCCGACGTCGACCCGGGCCCGAGCAGCTCCCGGCCGAGCAAACTGACCGCAGTCGGTGATTCCGTTTATTTCTACGCCGACGGCGGCCCGGACCGGCAGGGCCTCTGGCGCACCAATGGCAGGCTGACCCAGCTGGTCCGGCCGGTCGGCGATCCCGACCTGCGGATCTACTGGACCGAGAAGGTCGCCTTCCAGGGCCGGCTTTACCTGATGGGATCGGAAACCGGGAATAACTACCGGCTCTGGCGGACCGTCCCGGGAGGAGGAAGGATCGAACCGGTTCCGGGCTGGCCGAAAGAGTTGAAGGCAGGGTCTAAGCCGACCGTCGCCAACGGCCTGCTCTTCTTCAGGGGCGGTGACGGGCTGCACAAGAACGAACTCTGGAAGTACGACGGCGAAAGGGCCAGCCTGGTCAAGGACATCAATCCGGGCCCCGCCGGTTCCTTTCCCGGATACATCACAGGCCTCGGCAACCAGGTGATCTTCAACGCCACCGACGGGGTCCACGGCGGCGAGCTCTGGCGTTCCGACGGAACCGCTTCAGGGACCCGGATGATCGGGGAAATCAATCCGGGCGCCAAGGGCACCAACATGGCCTGGCTGACCAGGGTGGGGGATTCGGTCTATCTCACCGCGGACACGCCCGGCCACTGGCTCGAGCCCTGGCGCACCGACGGAGAGCAGCTCGGACTCGTCGCAGCCGAACACGAAGGCCCGGAATGGGACAACATCACCTCGTTTGCGGGCCTGGGCGGCAAGGTCTACTTCACGGCGAACAATGAACTCTGGGAAAGCGACGACGCCTGGCCGGAGGCTGAGGTTCACCCGATCGCGGACGACCCGGACTTCCCGACCACGGCCAAGAACGCCCCGGTCGCGGCCGGGAACCGGATCTTCTTCGCCTCTTTCGCCGGGGACTGGACCGGAACCATGCAGAGCTGGCCCAGCTTCTACGACGGCGAGAAGATCGTCACCCTGACCGACCCCGAAGAAGAATTCGACTACCCCTGGGGCTACCCGCAGTTCTTCAAGGAGTTCGGGGGAAGGGTCTTCTTCGTTGGCGGAGACACCCTCCACGGCACCGAACTGCGGGTCGTCAGCGGCCGTCACTACCGGCTGTTCGCGGACATCCTCGAAGGGGACAGCAGCAGCCGGCCACGCGGGTTCGCCCGATCGAAGCACTTCATGTACTTCGTTGCCGATGACGGCATCCACGGCCGCGAGATCTGGCGGCTGCGCCGCACCGCGGGCTAAAGTCCCCGGCGCCCGGCCCGGCGGGTCGCTCGCCTGCCCCGGAAACCGGGCTTCGCAGAAGTTTTCCCCGGGCCCGCGTAAGAAACCGGCCGGTTCCTCGTTACACGGATGAAAGGGCTTTTCGAAGCCGCAATCACCAAGAGAGGAATCACGATGTACCCAGAAATTCACCGGCTTCGATTCGTACTGGCGGCCGCTTCGGCGATCACCCTGCTGGTCATCTCTGGCATGCTGATGCTGGGTGTCACCAACGCCGACTCGGCGATGGTCTCGCACCGCTTCACCGACATCAATCCCGGGGCCAGCAGCGCCAACCCGTACAGCTTCACCCGGGTCGGCGGCGACCTCTACTTCACGGCCAGCGACGGCCAGCACGGCAGCGAGATCTGGCGTCTGAGCGATGGCAGGACCGAGATGGTCGCCGATGTCAACCCCGGCAAGCACGGCTCCGAACCGGGCTACCTGACCGCGTTCCAGGGCCAGCTCTACTTCCGGGCCTACTCCGAAGCGACCGGGGTCGAGATGTGGCGAACCGACGGCGAGACGACCGAACTCCTCTACGACATCGCTCCCGGTGACGAGTCATCCGAGCCGTACAGCCCGACCGTGCTCGGCGACCGGCTGATCTTCACCGCCGACAACGGCACTTCCGGCAGCGAGCCCTGGATGTTTGACGGCAACACCCTGGCCCTCGTCCAGGACCTCCGTGCGGGTGCGGTCGGTTCGTACCCCGCCGGCTACACGGCGCTGGGTGACTACCTCTACTTCCGGGCCGACAACGGCGTGCTCGGGACGGAGCTCTACCGGACCGACGGCAACTCGGC
>JAIBCJ010000223.1 GCA_019694145.1 Solirubrobacterales bacterium
GCCGACCGGGCTTGCCGCCCGGGTCGCCAGCCGAGGCACCGGGGTGGCACTTTCGGTGCTGAAGCGGATCGTCGGCTTCGACCTGCTCGCCGACCTCTCCGAATTCTTCACCGCCTTCAGCGGGATGATCGACGGTTTCCAGGACCGGGCCCATCGGGTCAGTTCACTGCTGGCCGATGAGCGGACAAGCTTCCTGATCATCTGCGGACCCCAGTCGGAACCGATCGACGAGGCGGTCTTCTTCCATTCGAAACTGGTCGAGAACAGAATGAACTTCGGCGGCGCCGTGGTCAACCGGGTCCGTTACCGGCTCGGCAGCCATCAGGTGAAGGTCAAGGACCTGAGCGGGCGGATCGACCGCGAGCTGGATGACACCGCGCTCGCGGAGCGACTGGCCCGCAACCTCGCCGAATACGACGTGCTCGCGGTCCGCGACCAGAAGAACATCGACGAGTTGACCAGAGCCCTCAACGGAGAGCCGGTGATCCGGATCCCCTATCTCGACACCGACGTCCACGACATCGCCGGCCTCTGCCAGATCAACGAGTACCTCTTCGTCGAAGAGGATGAACGAGTCGAAAGAGCAATCTCCTGACGGTGGTTACGCCGCGGCGTCGGGTGAGCATCGCCGGGACACGACACGCGCGGCATTCAGCCGCGCTGTCATTGAGCGTCCCGGACGACGCTCACCCGACCCCACGGCTACATCAACCCGGAGCACACCCACACCAGGCCTTTGGACCAGGCTGGTGAACCCGGGTTAGCGATTCTTGAAGCGCATTTCCGAGATTGACCATTCGGTCGTTCCCGGATCGGGGAAAAAGTTGCGGTTCGGCTTGGGATGCGGGTTGTGGCGGGCCTCGTCAAGACCGTCCATCGCATGCGAAGGCCATTCCATGGTCGAGCCGTTGCTGTGCGCCTGGGAGAGCCAGTCCTCGCGCAGGGTCGCGCCGATCTCGGTCGAGGCGGTCACCGAGATTTCGCCCGCCTCCGGGATCGGTTCGAGCAGCCGGGTGGTGCCGGAGTCTTCGTCGCCCGTGCCCTGGTCGAAGAGACCCTTGCCGTTGCCGCGAGATGACACGACGAACTCGGGCTCGCCGGAGGGCTCCACACTGGATTCGATGCCGAGCGCACGCTCGATCTCCGGCATCGGCTGAAGCGGGGCTTCGGGCAGCGGCTCGGCCTGGAACTCGGGCACGATGCCGAAGAGCGGGTCGTCAACCGGGCCATCGACACTCGTTCCGCCAACCACGCGCGGCTTGAAGATGTGGATGTCGGCGCCTTCCTCGGCCACCGGCTCCGTGGTCCGGTCTTCGGCCGGTTCCTCGACTGGATCCCATTCGGCCGAAGATCCGTAGTCACGGGCGCTGCCTTCGCCGGCGGTCAGGCCGCTGGTGATCAAGGTTTCCTCGGCGGCGATGTTGAGGTTCATGCCGTAATGGCCGAGCACCGCCTCACGCAGGATGTGCCGGGTCGAATCCTCGACCCAGGCGGCAATGTAGGTGGCTGACTCGCCACCGATTGACATCAGGTCTTCCCCGTTGACCAGCGATTGTTCGAGGTCGAGCGCGAGTTCGATCCGTTCGCGCGAGCGCAGGTCATCGGCGTTGCCGGTGATCAGCGCTGCCGCCCGGGCGGCCAGGGGAGCGTCGATCACGCCCTCCCCGCCGAGCGAGGCACGGATCGCCAGCAGATGATCACTCAGGGCCTCAACCGGGTTCTCCCGCTCGCAGCCGTACTGGAAGCGCTTCTGCGCAAATTCCATGCGGTCGGCGGCCGGCGACTCCTTGGCCAGGTGCCGGATAAGTTCGTTCAGGGAATCGACTTCCGATTCGATCAGGAAGTAGCTGCCGGGCCGCGGCGGCGAGACCGCGGTCTCGATCCGGCGCCAGCTCGACTCGCCCACCGGCGCGAAGGCGAAGGGCCCTAGGCCGACCGAGCCTTCCTTGTAGAGGCGAAGCGCGCGGATCATGCCGTTCAGCCGGTTCACGGCCTGGCGCGGCCCGTCTTCGGTGCTTTCGAGTTCGGTCATCGCGAAGTAGGCGGTCTGCCAGGCGCTGCGGCCGGTGCCTTCGCTGGAGGTTGCTTCAAGCGGCGCGTCGATCGAATCGGCCTGGGCGATCCGGATCCCGCCCTCGAGGGTGACCTCGGTCGGGGTCATCTCGAAACCGACCAGCGGCACGATCAGCACGTCCGCCTCCCGAATGTCACGGGTCTGGACTTCAAGCCCGGCCAGAGCGGCTTCGACCCGGCTGATGTCGAGCGAAAATTCGGTTGTGCCTTCCCAGAGCGAGGTGATGAAGACGGCGATCATCTCTTCGGCCCGGCGGGTCGGCTCGGAAGGAACCGGCAGTCCCCGGGACTCGAGATAGGGAGCGGCGACGTCGGAGGAGGCGATCGCCCCGCGCGCGGGACCGTATGAAGGAAGCGACTTCAGCTCTTCGAGGTGGGTCGAGATGAAGCGTGAAGTGAGCGGCACGTACCGGTAGAAGTGAGAGCTGTCCCCGTTGTTCTCGGCCACGTCGAAGGGGATCTCGTCACCGGTGGCCACCAGGGAGGTGAACCGCGTCGATGCCTCGGCTGCGAGCCGCTTCAAAGCCTCATCAAGAACAGGATCGTGCATGGT
>JAIBCJ010000103.1 GCA_019694145.1 Solirubrobacterales bacterium
CACCGGGGGCTGGCCTACGAGGTGAGCCGGGATCTGGTCGAGCGGATCAAGCGGGAGCTGCCGATCTGGAAACGACAGGTCGATACCGAAGGTCGCCACAACTGGCAGGGGCTTCGATGAGCGGCCTGGTTGACCGGTTCGGCCGGGTCCACCGCGACCTGCGCGTCTCGCTCACCGACAAGTGCTCGCTGCGCTGCACCTACTGCATGCCGGCCGAGGGCGTGCCCTGGATCCCCAAGCAGTCGGTGCTGACCCCGGACGAGATCGAGCGGATCGTCCGGGTTGCCGCCGCGGAGGGAATCGAAACGGTCAGGCTGACCGGCGGCGAGCCCCTGATCAGTCCGAACCTGGTCGAGATAGTCCGGCGGATCGCGGCCATCGAGGGTCCGAACGGACCGGTCGAGGTGGCGATGACCACCAATGGCATCCGTCTGCCCGACTTCATCCCCGGTCTCGAGGAGGCGGGCCTGGCCCGGCTCAACATCAGCATCGACACGCTCGACCCGGATCGCTTCGCCGAGCTGACCCGGCGCGACCGGCTGATCGACGTGCTCGCCGGGATCGAAGCTGCCCGCCGCTCGAAACTCCGGCCGCTGAAACTGAACGCCGTCGTGATGCGCGGAGTGAACGAGGACGAGGTCGTTGACCTGGTCGAATTCGCGATCGAGCACGACGCGCAGATGCGCTTCATCGAGCACATGCCGCTGGACATCGGCCACACCTGGGACCGTGAAGAGATGGTTCCGCGCGAGGAGATCCTGGCCGCGCTGGGGAAGCGTTTCCGGCTTGAGCCACTGGGCGGCCGCGGCGGGGCGCCGGCCGAGGTCTTCGGTATCGACGGTGGCCCCTTCACGGTCGGCGTGATCGCTTCGGTCTCCGCCCCCTTCTGCGCGGCCTGTGACCGGCTGCGGCTGACCGCCGACGGTCAGCTGCGCAACTGCCTCTTCGCCCGCGAGGAGCTCGACCTGAAAGGAGCCCTGCGCAGCGGTGCTTCCGACGAGGGGATCCGCGACATCCTGCGGGCCGGGGTTGCCGCCAAGCGGGCCGGCCACGGCATCGACAGTCCGGACTTCACCCAGCCGGATCGAGGCATGAACGCGATCGGCGGCTGAAGCCGCCCGGTTGCCCGCTCAGCCGCCGGCGAAGGGCGGCAGCACGTCGATTCGGCCGTCTTCCGGAAGCGGCTTCTCGAGCGCGGTGCTGTGTTCACCGTCGACGAAGAACGAGCACTGGTCGAGGACCATCCGCAACCGTTCGTCGGCCCCGGCCAGTGACTCGATCAACCCGGCCACGGTGTCGGCCCCTTCGACCTGCGTTTCGGTAGCACCGAAAGCTTCGGCCGCCCCGGCAAAGAACCTGACCGACACCCGGGTCAAGCTTCCTGCTGTTCCGCCGCGAGCCGGGTCAGGGCAGCCTGCAGCTCGGCGAATTTCGGCTCGAACTGGTCGGCCGGCAGCCGGCCCAGCGCCAGGCCGAGCGCGAAGGTGGTGAGCGGCGCGGCGGGCCGGGCCACGTCATGGGCTACATCCCTGGTCAGGTCGAGCACGGCCCCGACGTCAATTTCCTCCTCGATCCCGAGCAGCCCGGAAACCTTCTCCAACCAGTTGTCGAGGGCCTCCGGCGGCAGATGCTTCGGATTCTCCTGGTTCATTTCTCCACCTCGCCTTTCTTTGCGAACTCTTCAAGATCTTCCGGGGTGTCAAGGTCCCGGGACAATCCTTCCGGATCCTGGACCTCTCGTAGCTTCAGACCTCGGAAAAGGGATTTCATCGAAATATCGTTCGGGTCACCCGCCCGGCCCAACGCGTCTTCGATCGAGCGGCGTCGATAAAAGCCGGCCAGCCACTGAGGATGGTTGTTCCGCAGCGCGATGAGCCCGTCGACTTCCGGGCCGACCTCGCGGAAGGCGCCGGTCAGCAGGTCGATCAGAAGCCGGGCATGAGGGAGGTCGCAGGCCAGCAGGAGGATCCAGTCGTCCTCGATTGCCGGCAAGGCAGCCGCGAGCCCGGCCGCCGGCCCGCCGAAGGGCGGATCCTCACGGATCGTGATCGCCCCTTCGGATTCGATGTCGCCGGCGATGACGATCCTTTCGCAGCCGCTTTCGCGGGCGGCAGCCACGACGATGTCGATCAGGCGCCGGCCGTCCAGTCTGATTTCGCCCTTCTCGGCGCCGCCGAGCCGGGAGCCCCGGCCGCCGGCGAGGACGACCGCAGTGGCGGGTTCGGGAATCAGGCCTGCCTCCGCCAGGTGCCGGATTTGCCGCCGGTCTTCTCTTCGAGGCGAACCGATTCGATCGTCACGCCCTTGTCGATCCCCTTGAACATGTCGATCAGGGTGAGGGCGGCAACCGAGACCGCGGTCAGGGCCTCCATCTCGACTCCGGTCCGGTCGGCGGTGCGCACCGTCGCGCTGACGCTCACCCCTTCGTCCCCGGTCTCGAATGACACCGCGGCACCGTGCACGCCGATCACGTGGGCCAGCGGCAGGAGCTCGGCGCATTTCTTGGCCCCCTGGATACCGGCCACCCGGGCCACGGCCAGCGCATCACCCTTCGGCAAGTCCTCATCGCGCAGGGCCGCAATCACCGCTGGCGGGCAGCGCACGAAACCTGAAGCCGTGGCCGACCGCACGGTAGGCTGCTTGGCGGTCACGTCGACCATCCGGGCCTGGCCGCTTTCGTCTAGGTGGGTGAAGGTCAAGGTTGTCTCCTCTGGGGGTGGTTGAACTGCTCCGGGTCACGCAGGCGGACGGTCGGTACGAGATCGCCGGCCTTGATCTTCTCGACCTCGGGCTCGACCAGGGCGTAACCGTCGGCCGCCGCCAGGCTGGCGATCAGGTGGGAGCCGGAGCCACCGGTCGCAGCCGGCAGCACCTTTCGCTCGTTCTCGTCGGAGATCCGCACCGGAATCACCTGCATCCGGCCTTGCGGGGTCTTCCAGTCCTCCGTTGCCCGGGCCGGGACCGCCTCGGGAAAGAGCCGGGCCGCCCCCTGCATCTTTCGCAGGGCGGGACGGACGAACATCTGAAAGGAAACCCAGGCGCTGACCGGGTTGCCGGGCAGCCCGAAGACGAGCGGTCCGCTTTCACCCAGTCGGCCGAAGGCCTGCGGTTTGCCGGGCTGCATCGCAACCCGGTCGAAGCGGACCGATTCGTCTCCTTCGAAGAGTGCCTTGACCGGGTCGAAGGCTCCGACACTGACCCCGCCGGTCAGGACCAATGCGTCGCAGCCACCGTTCCGGCCAAGCGCCGCCTCGAGTTGACCGGGCCCGTCGCCGGCGTGGTCGGCCTCGGCCAGGGCACCGGCGTCGGCAGCCAGCATGGTCACAAGCAGGCCATTCGAGTCCGGGATCCGGCCGCGCAAAACCGGTTCGCCGGGAGCGACAAGTTCATCGCCCGTGCTGATCACCGCCACGCGTGGCCTGCGGGCGACGATCACCTCGCCGATGCCAGCCGAGGCCATGGCGGCCAGAGATTCCGGCGAAAGCTCGATTCCGGCCGGTGAGACCTGATCACCCTGGGCCCGGTCCTCGCCCTCCCGGCGGATGTGGCGGCCCCTGGGCAGCTGTTCCTCGATCCGGACCTCCTCGAGGCCGCCGTCGGTCATCTCCTGGGGGATGACCGTGTCTGCCGCGGCCGGGACCGGTGCGCCGGTCATGATCCGCACCGCTTCACCGGGACCGATCGCCGGGTCCTCGCCGGTGCCGGCCGGGAGGTCGCCGACCACCCGCAAAGTCACCGGTGACTGTTGGCTCGCTCCGGCCAGATCGTCGAAGCGCACGGCGTATCCATCCATCGCCGAATTGGTCCAGGGCGGCACCGGAATCGCTGCGGTGACCGGGCTGGCCAGAAAACGGCCGCGCGCTTCCGGCAGACCCGCCTTCTCGACTTCGAGCACGGGCACCATGGCGAGGATCCGGTTGAGATGTTCGGCGACTGTGATCACGGGGCAGATGCTATTGACGGAGCGGGGTGGCATCTATGATCACCCAATGGGCCGAGTCGTTTCAGAGCGCATGGTCACCCGGTTTCGCTCCGGTTCAAGGCCAAGTCGCCGCCGGGACAGACTGGCCGGCGAGGAGCCGCTTGAGATCCGGGTCAACGGCACGCCGCTGGCGGTGACCATGAGGACGCCCGGCAGCGACTACGAACTGGCGGCCGGCTTTCTCGTTTCGGAAGGGGTGATCTCGAAGGCGGCCGATTTCGGTGGCGCCACCTATTGCCGTGGCGGTTCGGGTCCGGGGGCGGCGAACGAATACAACGTGCTCGACGTGCTGCTCGGTCCCGGGGTGGAGCCACCTTCTCCCGAGCTGACCAGGAACTTCTACACGACGAGTTCCTGCGGCATCTGCGGCAAGTCCGGGATTGGCGAGATCGGAGTCGATTCGGCCTTCGATATCACCGGGTTCGAGGGCGAAGTCGAGCTTGAACTCCTGCTGAGCCTGCCGGACCGGCTGCGGGGAAGCCAGGAGGTCTTCGATGAGACGGGCGGCCTTCACGCTGCTGCCATCTTTGACGCAGCCAGCGGCGAAATGCTGGTTTCCCGGGAGGATGTTGGCCGTCACAACGCGGTCGACAAGGTGATCGGCTGGGCGCTGATGGAAGGGAAGTTGCCACTGACCGGCTGCGTGCTCCAGGTCTCCGGCCGGGCCGGCTTCGAACTGGTCCAAAAGGCGAAGATGGCCGGTTTGCCGGTCTTCTCGGCCGTTTCCGCACCGTCAACCCTCGCGGTGGAGCTGGCCTCGGCTTCGGGGATAACCCTGGCCGGCTTCGTCCGGGGCGATTCACTGGTCGCCTACAGCCGGCCCGACCGAATCCGCTCGGTTGGAGAAACCCCGGGCACCGCCGGGCCGGACCAGCTTCCCCGGGCGGTCGCGCCTTGAGCGAACGGCCGCCGGAGCAGGACTTCAACGACGACGGGATCAAGGTCGGCCCGCCCAAGAAGGTCGCCGCCGGGTTGCCCTCCGTCGCTTTCGCGATGGGCCCGATGCTGAGGAACGCCGGGCCGCGCAAGACCCTTCGTTCCTCCTTCACCATGAACCACAAGCGCGGCTTCGATTGCCCCAGCTGCGCCTGGATCAGCGAGGACAGGCCACCGGCGATCGACTTCTGCGAAAACGGCATGAAGTCCCTCAATTCCGAGATCGCCCCGGTGACCGTGCCCCGGGAATTCTGGGCCGGGAACTCGCTGGCCGGGATGCGCGACAAGTCCGAGTTCTGGCTTGGCCGCCAGGGCCGGATCACCGAACCCGTCTACCGTCCGAAGGGCTCCGGCCATTACGAGGTGATCGGCTGGGAGAAGGCCTTTGATCTGATCGCCGACCGCCTTCGTTCGCTGGATTCGCCCGATCAGGCGGTCTTCTACACCAGCGGCCGGATCATGAACGAACCGGCGTTCCTCTACCAGCTATTTGCCCGCGAATACGGGACCAACAACCTGCCCGACTGTTCGAACATGTGCCACGAAGCGACCGGGGCCGGCATGGGCTGGTCGATCGGCGTCGGCAAGTCGACGGTCAGCTATTCGGACTTCGAAAAGGCCGACCTGATCATGGTCATGGGCCAGAACCCGGGCACCAACCATCCGCGGATGCTCAACGCCCTCGAGGGCGCCAAGCGGAAGGGCGCCCGGGTCGTCGGGATCAATCCGCTGCCGGAGGCCGCCTTGCTCCGGTACCGGAATCCGCAAAAACCCCGCGGGCTGATCGGCAAGGGCACCGTGATCTCCGATCAGTTCGTGCAGATCCGGAGCGGCGGGGACCAGCATCTGCTCCGGGCGATCGGCAAGCGGGTACTGATGGCCGAAGAGGCCGCCCCCGGCACCGTGATCGATCACGAATTCATCGAGCAGCACTGTGAAGGCTTTGAGGCCTACCGCGAGGCGGCGCTCGCCCTCGATGACGGGGAGGTGCTCGCCGCGACCGGTCTGAGTGCCGGGGAAATTGACGAGCTGGCCGACCGCTACATCCGCTCGAAGGCGACGATCATCACCTGGGCCCTGGGGCTCACCCAGCAGAAGTCCGCGGTCGAGACGATCACCGAGATCATGAACCTGCTCTTCCTCAAGGGCAACATCGGCCGGCCCGGCGCCGGGGCATCGCCGATCCGCGGGCATAGCAACGTTCAGGGTGACCGCACGATGGGGGTCTGGGAACAGATGGGTGACTGGTTCCTCGACGCGATCCGGGACGAGTTTGGCTTCGAAGCGCCGCGGGAGCCCGGACACGACACCGTGCGCACCGCTGACGCCATGGAAAGGGGGGAAGTCGCCTTCTTCATGAGCATGGCCGGAAATTTCGTGGCCGCGGTGTCCGACTCAACCCGGGCCGAAGCAGGGATGGAGCGGGTCGGAATGACGGTCCACGTCTCAACCAAGCTGAACCGTTCCCATGTCACCTGCGGCGAGGAGTCGCTGATTCTCCCGGTGCTCGGCAGGGCGGAACGGGACGAACAGGCGAGCGGCAGCCAGGTCGTTACGGCTGAGGATTCGGTCTGCCGGATCACCGCCAGCAAGGGCAACCTCGATCCGGTCGCCGAAGGGCTGATTTCGGATGTGTCGGTGGTTTCCCGGCTGGCCCGCAAGGTGATCCCCGATTCGAAGGTCGACTGGGCCGCCTTTGAAGAGGACTATGACCGGATCCGCGACTCGATCAGCCGGGTGGTTCCGGGGTTCGAGGATTTCAACCGGAAGCTTGAACAGGAAGGGACCTTCATCCTGCCCCATGGCCCTCGTGACAGCCGGACCTTCCCGACCCCCTCCGGGAAGGCGCGCTTCGCGACCGCTGAAGTGCCGGTACTGGAGGTGCCCGCCGGCCGCCTGCTGCTGAACACGGTCCGGGCCCATGACCAGCACAACACCGCGATCCTCGGTCTCAACGACCGTTACCGCGGAATCCGCAAGGGGCGCTTCGTGATCTTCGTCAGTCCGGAGGACCTGGCCGAGCTGGAGATCGAGGACGGCCAGACGGTCGACGTCTTCAGCGAACGGACCGGGGAGGAGGATCGGGTCCTGCGCGGCTACCGGGCGGTCGCCTACCCGACGAAGCGGGGTTGCGCGGCGATGTACTTTCCCGAAGCCAACGAACTGGTCCACCGCTCCGCGGTCGACCGGAGGAGCAACTGCCCGGCTTACAAGGACGTGATCATCCGGATCGAACCTGGCACGAACCGGGTTGCCGGTGGTCGCCCGGTCGCAAACTAGGAACAAAACCTCACTACAAGCCGCGAATACGGCTTATATTTGGGTATTTGGCCGCAATCAGGTGTTGATAGTGTGGCCGCATGTCAGCCAACGAATTCAAGGTCGCCGAGGCGGCTGCCCTGCTCGGAGTAAGCGATGACACGATCCGCCGCTGGGCCGCAGACGGCCGGTTGACCCTCCGGGAGGGGAAGGGCGGGGTCAAGGTCGTCGATGGCCGCGAACTTGCCCGGCTGGCCTCGGAATCAACGCTGGAGGCCGAAGGCGGTGCGACGTTTTCGGTTCGCAACCGCATGCACGGGATCGTGACCGCGGTCAAGACCGACGCAGTAATGGCTCAGGTCGACATTCAGGCCGGTCCCTTCCGGCTCGTTTCGCTGATCAGCAGCGAAGCAGTCGAGCAGCTCGGCATCAAGGTCGGCAAGGCCGTGTTCGCAACTGCAAAAGCAACCAACGTGGGAGTGGAAATTGCGTCGTAAATTGGCCGGAAGGAGCCTTCTGGCGATCCTCGCGACGCTAGCCGTTGCGGTAGCGCTTCCGGCCTGCGGCAGTTCGGATGATTCGGGTTCCGGTGACAAGGAGGATCTGACCGTCTTCGCGGCATCCTCGCTGACCGAAGCCTTCACCAACCTCGGCAAGCAGTACGAAGCCGCGCATGAGGGCGCGGTGGTCAAGTTCAACTTCGGGTCGAGCTCGGACCTCGCCGCCCAGATCGACCAGGGCGCGCCGGCCGACGTCTTCGCCTCGGCCGACGAGCCGAACATGCAGAAGGTCGTGGATTCGGACATGGCCGACGGCGAGCCGCAGGACTTTGCCAGCAACGTCCTCGAGATCGCGGTCCCCAGGGACAATCCCGGCAAGGTGACCGGTCTCGATGACTTCGCCGAAAAGGACCTGAAACTGGCGGTCTGCGACCCCGAAGCTCCCTGCGGAAACGCCGCCACGGAGGTCTTCGGGAACGCCGGAGTCGACGCTTCGATTGACAGTTACGAGCCCGACGTGAAATCGGTGCTGACCAAGGTAGAACTCGGTGAGGTCGATGCCGGGCTCGTCTATCACTCGGATGTCCTCGCGGCCAAAGACAGGATCGACTCGATCGCGATTCCCGAGCAGGACCAGTTCATAAACGTCTACCCGATCGTCGTGGTCAAGGGTGCCGGCAACGCCCAGGGCGGCCAGGACTTCATCGACCTCGTGCTCGGCGACGACGGTCAGAACGAACTGGCGAAGTGGGGATTCCGGGCGCCCTGAGAAACGTCGGCGGGTCCTCGAAGGACCTGGCGGCCCGCCAGACCAGGCCGCCGGCCGCGATCGCGCTGCCGGCGGTTTTCGCGGTTCTCTTTTTGATCCTGCCCCTGGCGGCGGTGGTCATCAGGTTGCCCTGGGGTTCGGTCGGGGAGATCCTCACCCGAAGCGACACCGTCGAGGCGCTGGCCCTTTCGCTCGGCACGGCGTCGGTCGCGACCGTTCTCTGCGTGATCTTCGG
>JAIBCJ010000224.1 GCA_019694145.1 Solirubrobacterales bacterium
GGAAGTTGGGGGCGAACCGGGTCAGCATGTCAACGCAGGTCTCGCCGTAGCGCTCGCGGTCGCCTTCGGCCCACTGGGCTTCCTCCGACGGTCCGTACTGGGTGAACATGGTCATGATCACCCGGTCGTCGTCGGTCAGCGAATCATCGATCGAGGAGGGGAACTCGGCCTCGATGTAGGGCGCGGCGGCGGGCCGGCCCTGAAGCGCGTCCTGCCAGGCGGCCTCGAGGTAGTCGATCGACGGGCAGATGTTGACCCCGGCCCCGAGCAGCATCTTCTGCTCTTCCGGGGTCACGTTCTCGTACTGCGGCGCCTCGTTCAGGACGTAGTTGACCTTGACCGAGCCGCCGCGGGTGCGGTAGCGCTCCATGTCGGTCCGCACCTCGTCTTCGAAGTGCTCGCCACCGACCAGGTCGAGGATCGTGGTCTTCGGGTGGGCACCGGAGGCGACGACCGGGGCCCGGTAGCTGTCACCGCTGGCGAGGGTCACGCCGATCGCCCGGCCGGACTCGACATCGATCGAGGCGACCTCGGCGTCGGTCAGGATCGTCGCGCCGTGGGATTCGGCCGAGCGGGCGATCGCGTTCGAGATCGCGCCCATGCCGCCGACCACCTGGCCCCAGACGCCGCCCATGCCGTCGAGTTCGCCGAGCGCGTGGTGGAGGAGGTTGTAGGCGGTGCCGGGGGTGCGGGGCCCGGCCCAGACCCCGACCACGCCGGTCGAGGCGATCGATCCCTTCAGCGCGTCAAGCTCGAACCAGTCGTCGAGCAGGTCGCCGACCGACATGGTGAAGATCCGAATCAGGTCGTTGATGTCACGACGGCTCATCCCCGCGACCCGCGCGCCCTCCCGGATCAGCGAGGCGATGTCACCGGGCGATTTCGAGCCGAGCGCCGGCGGTTCCCTGAGCAGCATCGGCCGAAGGAAGGCGGCCGTCCGTTCGAGCAGGTCCTCGAAGGCTTCGTAGTTGTCGGCGTCCTTCGGGGAGAAGCGGCGGATCGATTCGACCGTCCGCTCGACCTCGTTGAAGAAGAAGATCGGGCCGTCCTCGGTCATCGCCGCGTAGGCGGGGTCGAGCGGGTAGGCCCTGTAGCCGAATTCCTTGAGGCGCAGGTCGGAGACGACCCTGGACTGCAGCATCGAGACGACATAGGAGCAGCGCGAAACCCGGGCCCCGGGCCAGACCTCTTCGGTCACGCAGGCCCCGCCGAGGATCGGCCGCCGCTCGAGGACCAGGGTCTTCATGCCGGCCCGGGCGAGGTAGGCCGCGGTGGTCAGGCCGTTGTGGCCGCCGCCGACCACGATCGCGTCGTAACTCGAGGAAATTCCGCCGCCCGGGGCCGGAGTCGCGGGGGCGCTGCCAGTGGTCGTCGTGTTCGCCTCCATGGCGCTACCTTAACGCAAAGTGCGATTGACTACAAGGTCAACTCTGATTATCAACTGATAAGCAGACCCTCGATCTGGCGGCCCCGGGGAATACACTCCGGGCCATGACGGGAGAGAGCAGTGCCCTGCAGTCCGCGGCGAAACAGCATCTGATGCTCCATTTCTCCGACATGAAGTCACTGTCGGAGGAGGGCATGACGATCATCGAACGGGGCGAGGGGGTCCACGTGTTCGACGATCAGGGTGGCCGTTACATCGACGGGCTGTCCGGCCTCTACTGCGCTTCGCTCGGCCATTCCCACGGTGACGAGATCGGCGCCGCCGCCCACGAGCAGATGAAGAAGCTGCCCTACGCGACCAACTGGACGGTTGCCCATCCGCCTTCGATCGAGCTGGCCGAGAAGATCGCCTCGCTCGCGCCGGAGGGGATGAACAAGGTCTACTTCACCTCGGGCGGCTCGGAGTCGGTCGAGGCGGCCTGGAAGATGGCCGTCCAGTGGCAGCAGGCCAACGGCCACGAGCGCCGCCGCAAGGTGATTGCCCGCAGGAACGCCTATCACGGGGTGACCATGGGGGCCCTTTCCTTCACCGGCATCCCGGTCTGCCGGACTCCCTTCGACCCGCTCGGGATCCCCACCGTCCACGTCGGGAATACCAGCAACTATCACCGGCCGGAAGGGGAGACCGAAGCGGAGTTCTGCGCCGCCCTGCTGGCCGAGGTCGAGGCGACGATCGAGTTCGAGGACCCCTCGACGATCGCGATGATGATCGCCGAGCCGGTCCAGAATGCCGGCGGCTGCCTGATGCCTCCGGACGGCTACTGGCAGGGCCTCAGGAAGATCTGCGACGAACACGACATCCTGCTCTGCTCGGACGAGGTGATCTGCGCCTACGGCCGGATCGGCACCTGGTTCGGGGGCCAGAAGTTCGGCTATGTGCCGGATCTGGTCACCTTCGCCAAGGGGCTGACCGGGGCCCATTTCTCGATGGGCGGGGTGCTGATGAGCGACAAGGTTGCCGAACCCTTCTTCGACGGCCGCGCCGATTACAACAACGGCTACACCTTCGGCGGCCATCCGGTCGGCTCGGCGGTGGCGCTGAAGTCACTGGAGATCCTCGAGCGGGAGAACGTGCTCGAGAACGTGAACTCGAACGCCCCGGTCGCCGAGGAAGCGCTGAAGTCGCTGCTTGACATCCCGATCGTCGGCCAGATCCGGGGCACCGG
>JAIBCJ010000225.1 GCA_019694145.1 Solirubrobacterales bacterium
GTCACGTACACCGCGTCGAAGCCTGCGAGGCGTGCCCAAGGCAGATCGTCGCCCGCTCCCGGCGTCAGCCGTTCCCCGGTCGTAGTGATCGTCCGCTCGCCTCGGGAATCGAGATGAACGAAGGCGCGACGCTGCTTCGTTGCCTGAACGGCGGCGCAGACCTCGAGCCCGTGACGCTCAAGCTCGGGCTTCACCTGGCTGCCGAGCGGGTCATCGCTGACCGCGGTCAAAAAGAGGCAGGAGCCGTTGAGTTTCGCCAGTTGAACCGCGGCGACGGCACCGCCTCCGGCCGGCTCTTCCCAGGTCTCGGTGGCCTGGACGATCTCCCCGGCCACCGGCACATGGTCGACGATCGCAAACTCGGCCCATTCAACGTGGCCGACGACAGCAACCCTGATCGGGGAACGCATCTGTCCGTCGCTCTTGCGCGGACCCTCAGCTCCGTTTCCGAACATCCCCGAAAACTAGGTGATCGGGCATCAACCCTCGATCCCGGTCGAATCGTGGCTCTCGCCGACCGGCTTGGATTCCGGCGAGCCTCGCTGTCTCAGGTAGATCGCGAAGACGGCCATCGAACCGACCGCGAGGAATTCCGATTGCCAGTTCTGGAGCGTGCGGCTCCAGAAGTCAGCGGTTCCGAGGTAGCTCAACCAGCTGACGGTGGGCAGGCCGTAGGCGACCTGTTCTTCGTTGTAGGCAGGCCAGCCGGTAAGTGACTGGGCGAACCAGGCCGCGAAAAAGATCGATCCCATCAGGATCAGTAGCGAGTTCGAGTAGAGAGCGGTGACGAGACCGCCGACCCGGGCGGGGAGGGGAGAGGTCGGGTCTGCGTACGGTCCGATTTTCTGGTCGCGGTCACTCTCGGTGCCGCTTTCGTCGGGTCGCTTCGATTCAGGCGAGCCCCGCTGGACCAGCCAGATCGTTGCGAGGATGAAGAGCAGGAACTGCAGGTATTCCGACTGCCAGTTTTCCATCACGTCTCGCGAGAATTCCGGTGAGGTCAGGTAGCTGGGGTAGTCGATGGTTTCGGGAGCCTCGCGCGCCAGGTGGGCACGCGCCTTCTCGTCATCGTTGTAGCTCTGGTAGCCGGCGATCGACTGGCCTCCGAGCGCAAGCAGAAAGAGCAGGCCGAAGAAGATCGCGAGGCTCTGGTTCCGGACCGCGTTCATGCGCTGTTTGCTCCCACCGAGATCGCAAACGCAAGGCCCGCAATCACCCCGATCAGATACACGAAGAAGACGACCCTCATACCCGCCGTGTACCCGCCGGCGCCCTTTTCGTACCGGCAGGACCGAGAAGCGGGAGCCCGTGTCGTCGGGCCACGATAGGTTGAGGCAATGGACCTCCAGCTCCGAATTGCCGACAAGACGTGGCCAGTGCTCACGAAGCTGATGGGCGGTCACGCTCGCGTTTACCGCCTCACCAGGGGACGAATCGGTCATCACATTCCCGGTGTGCCTCCGATGTGCCTGATCGATCACGTCGGCGCGAAGAGCGGAAAGAAACGCACGAGCCCGCTGCTCTACATCGAAGATGGCGAGAACATCGTGATCATCGCCTCGAAGGGCGGCTACGAGAAGAGTCCGGCCTGGTTCTACAACCTCAAGGCAAACCCGGATACCACGGTTCAGATCGGCAGCGAAGTCCGTCCGGTCCGGGCCCACGTCGCCAACGAAGCCGAACGCGAACGCCTCTGGCCGAAAGCGGTCGAGGTCTACCCGTCATACCAGCAGTACCAGGACCGCACCAAACGGAAGATCCCGATCGTCGTCCTCGAGCCACGCTAATCACCGAGAGTTCCCTTTCTGATCGCCAGTCAGGCGACGACGACAGGGAGTTGCAGGCCTTCAGCCGCCTTACGCATCCGGTTGTCATAAGTCATTACGCCTGCCAGATGAGTCTTGATCTCGACGGCGGTCGCCAGGTGGATCGCGTCCAGGCTTCTCAGAGAAGGTGGATCCAGAACCGCGGCTCTTTCCAGGATCGAGCTAGTAATCGGCAGAAGAACCATGCGGTCCAGCAATTCCCTGGCTTTCGGCCGGCTGCCCGGCTGCGACCGTGAAACCGCACGCAAGAGCTCAACTTCGCTCAATTGACTCGAGACGAGGCTCACTTCGCGAGTGTTCATAAATTCGCTGATCCGAGGACTCTCTTCCTCGTCGAGAATCAGCTTCGTCAACGCCGAGGTGTCGAAATAGGCGGGGGCGTCCATCAAAGCCGCTCTGCCCGTTCTTCCTCGAGGATCCGATCAACCTCGGCGGAACTTACCTTGGGCAGATCCGCTATTTCCTTCAGGAGCGAACCAAGCGGCCGAGAAGGCAATTTCGCCCCGGGAATCCTGAGGATGTGCTCAAGATGGTCGTTCGGGGGCTGCGTGGAGAGACTCCTTGCTCCAATGATCGCCAGTTGCTTGACCAGGGCCGCGTCACTGAGTCCCGGCAGCGCCTGGCTTGCCGATCGCAGGGCAGAAGCGAGATCAACGTCCTCGGTTACCGCGATTCTCCTCAGTTTGGTGGGCATTAGCGCAGTGTAGCACTGTCGGTGGCACACTTTCTTCAATGCTCGATAATGTGTCTTATGTCAACTTGGAGAATGGATGGTGAAGC
>JAIBCJ010000226.1 GCA_019694145.1 Solirubrobacterales bacterium
GACGTGCTGGCCGCGATCGACGCCTACAAAGAGCGAATCGGCTGGCGATGATCTGCCTGGTCGGGTTCATGGGCGCCGGCAAGTCGACGGCCCTGGTCGAACTCGCCGCGCACGGCCTCCACAGCGTAGACGCCGACTCCCTGATCGAGGAGCGGGCGGGCCGGTCGATCACGCAGATCTTCGAAGCCGACGGCGAAGCCGCCTTCCGCGACCTGGAAAGGGAAGTCGTGATCGAGGCGCTGGCCGATCCCTCGATCGACGTGCTGGCGCTCGGCGGTGGCGCGGTGGAATCGGAGGCGATCCGCGAGGCCCTGGTGGTCGACGGCCACACGGTCGTCTGGCTGGAGATCAGTGCCGAATCGGCCTGGCGCCGGGTTCGCAACTCGAAGCGCCCGCTGGCCCGTGACGAATCCGCATTCCGCGCTCTTTTCGCGGCGCGTCAACCCCTTTACGACTCGGTTTCGGACGCGATCCTGCCCGGTGTCGCCCGGCGGGTCTGGGACCGGGCCTACGAGGCCGTACGGGGCCTGGAAGATCTGCCTGAAGGCACCCGGATGTTCTGGGCCGAAAGCTCCGGCGGCGAGTACCCGGTTTACGTCGGCCGGGAGCTGCTCGGATCGGCGCTCTTTGAAGCCGGTTCGCCGGCGTTGCCGGGATCGGGCCGGACCTTCTGCTTCACCGACGAGTCGGTCGGCGGGATCTACGGCGAGCGACTCGGCGAGCTCGCCGGCACGGTCACGGTACCTCCCGGGGAATCGGCCAAGTCAATGGTTCAGCTCGACGAGTCCCTGCGCGAAATGGCGCGCGCCGGGGTGACCCGCTCGGACCGGCTGATCGCCCTGGGCGGAGGGGTAGTCGGGGATCTGGCCGGGTTCGCCGCCCACACCTACCAGCGGGGCATCCCGGTGGTGCAGGTTCCGACCACCCTGGTCTCCCAGGTCGATTCCGCCTACGGCGGCAAGACCGGGGTGGACCTGCCCGAGGGCAAGAACTACGTCGGCGCATTCCACCTGCCGTCGGCCGTGATCAGCGACGTCGACACGCTCGCGACCCTGCCCGCGGCCGAGTTGACCGCAGGCATGGCCGAGGTCGTCAAGACCGCGCTGCTCGCCGGAGGCGGGCTGTGGGAGGAGGTCGCCGCGCTCGAGCCGGGGGAGATCCTGACCCGGGCCGATCTGGTCTTCGCCTGTGCCCGCTACAAGTGCTCGGTCGTCGCCGCGGACGAACGGGACACCGGTCTCCGGGCCCAGCTCAACCTCGGCCATACGGTCGGTCACGCGATCGAATCGGTCACTTCCTACGAGCGCTACCGGCACGGCGAGGCGATCGCTCTCGGGCTGCTGGCAGCGCTCCGCCTTTCCGGGGCGGGCCAACTGCGGGAAGAGGTCCGCGAATGGAACCTGCGTCACGGGCTCCCGGTCGAGCTCGATCCCTCGATCGATCCCGGAGCGGTGGTCGAGGCGGTGCAGTTCGACAAGAAGAAGACTTCGCGCGGAGTAGGCTTCGTGCTCTTGGAAGTCCCCGGACAGCCCCTCATCGACCGTCCAGTCGAAGGAAGCGCGCTTCTTGCCTCGGTCGAGGAGCTTCTGCCATGAACCCGAAAGGTCGCCGTTGAGCGCAGCCACCAACCGCATTGCAGTCCTTCACGGCGTCAACTTCGACGTGCTCGAGCGACGGGATCCGGAGCTCTACGGCGGTCTCAGCCTGGCCGAGCTTGAATACAAGATCGGCGGCTTCGCGGGTGAGACCGGTCTCGAACCGATCTTCTTCCAGTCGAATTCCGAGGCGGAATTCTGCGGCTACCTTCATCGCCTGGCCGAGACGGCCGACGGCGCGATCATCAATGCCGGGGCGTGGACGCATTACAGCCGGGCAATCGGGGACGCCTTCGGGGTCGAACCGGTGCCGGCGGTCGAGGTACATCTTTCCGATGTCGAAAGCCGCGAGGACTGGCGCAAGGTCTCGGTTTTCGATGGCCTGGTCGAGGCGAAGATCTCCGGCAAGGGAGTCGACGGCTACCGCGAGGCCCTCGAGCACCTGGCCAACCGACTCGGCGTATGAGTGCTCGCGCCGATCGTCTCGCGAAACGCCTCACCGAGGCGGGCCCGGACGATTCGGCGATCGATGCCCTGCTGGTCACCAACCTCACCAACGTCGAGTACCTGACCGGCTTCACCGGCACCAACGGGGCCTGCCTCGTCTCCGGCGAACGGCAGGTCTTCCTGACCGACTTCCGCTACGCCGAAAGGGCGGCCGGGATCGAAGGGTGGGAAGTTGAAATCGTCTCCGGCCAGTGGCTCGAAGGGCTCGCTTCGAGGCTCCGGGGCCGGACCGGCTTCGAAGATGATCACGTCACAGTTCGCACCGCGAATCAGTTGCGCGAAGCCGCGGCCCAGGCGGAGCTCGTCGAGGCCGGCGGTCAGGTCGAGCGCCTGCGCCGCGTGAAGGACGCGGACGAGATCGAAAGGATTGCGGCCGCCGCTGCGATGACCGATGAGCTTTACGGGTTGCTGATCGAGCGCGGGATGGTCGGCCAGACCGAGGCAGAGGTCGACGGCTGGCTGACTGGCCGGATGCGCGACCAGGGCGCCGAACCTTCCT
>JAIBCJ010000004.1 GCA_019694145.1 Solirubrobacterales bacterium
TGCAGGGTCGGGTGCCGGAGAGGGGCTGTTCACGGTTGCCAACGATAATCCCGGTTGTGCATGTCAAGCTGATCGACCCCTCGGCTTTCACCCCGCCGTACGACCGGTCGCTGGCTGCTGCCCTGGCGGCGGAAGGCGCCGAGGTCGAGCTGATCACCTCCGAATTCACCTACGGGCCGGTGCCGGAACCGGAGGGTTACGAGGTCAGCCTCGACTTCTACCGCCGCATTTCGCCGCGGGCCCGACGGTTCAGCAAGGCGCTTCAGCACTTCCCGGAGATGCGCCGCCTCCGGCGCAGGCTGGAGAACGCCCCGGACCCGATGGTCACCCATTACCAGTGGCTGACCATGCCGCGGTTCGATCATCGACTGATCTCGAAGCGCCGTCCCCGTTTGATGACCGCCCATTACATCCTGCCGCCCGGCCCGAACGGGAAGCAGGCCGCGGCCGCGAAGAGGGTTTTCGGCGCAATGGACGCGGTGATCGCCCATTCGAAGGGCGGGGCGAGCCGACTGGTCGAAGAGGTCGGCCTGCCGGAGGAGCGGGTGCGGGTGATCCCTCACGGCGCCTTCGACTACCTGACCCGGCTGCCGGAGGAAGCCCCGTTGCCCCCGGAACTGGCCGACTCCGGTGCCGAGGCTCCGGTCATCCTCTTCTTCGGCCTGCTTCGCCCCTACAAGGGAATCGACGTGCTGATCCGCGCGGCCGGACAGCTGGCCGCGGATGCCGACCGAGACGGGCCCGCTCCTGAGCTTTGGATTGTCGGCAATCCGCGCATGGACCTGACCGAACTGGTCGAACGCTCGAGGAAGCTGAAGGTCAAGGTCCGCTGGCTGCCCCGCTTCATCGAGGATCAGGAGATCCCGGCGATCATGCGACGGGCCGATGTCGTCGTCCTGCCATACCTCGATGGCGAGCAGTCGGGTGTGTTGTACACGGGGATCGCCTTCGGCAAGGCGATGGTCGTCTCCGACGTGGGCGGTATCGGCGAGGTCGCCCGGGAACACGGGCTTGCCCGGACCGTCGAGCCGGGTGATGTCGACCAGCTGGCCGCCGAGCTTTCGGCGTTGGTCCTCGGGGACCGGGCCGCTGCGGCCAGGGAAGAACTCGAGACGAGGTGCAGGGTCGCGGCGGAGGGACCCTTCGCCTGGGCCGCCGTTGCCCGACAGACGATCGCGCTCTACGAGGACCTGCTCGGCCGGGGGAGTGGATCGTGATCGTCGTCTACATCCTCTTCTGGCTCAGCGCGGGCCTGGTCTTCTTCACCCACATCGGCTACCCGATCACGCTCTGGCTGCTCGACTTCATCGGCCTGGGCGGCCGCGCCGGGGAGGTGCGGGGCCGCAAGCTCAGCGAGATTCCGCCGGCAATCGATCCCGACACCGAGGAGGAGATTCTGCCTTCGGTCTCGCTGATCATCGCCGCCTACAACGAGGAGACCGTGATCGAGGCGAAGGTGAAGAACGCGCTGGAGCTTGAGTATCCGCGCGAGCTCCTTCAGGTCATCGTCGCCTCGGACGGCTCATCGGATCGCACCGTGGAGATCGCCCGGGAGGCCGGCGCCGACCTTGTCCTGGATCTTCCCCGGGGCGGCAAGATCGCCGCGCAGAATGCCGCGGCCGAAGCGGCGACCGGGAACCTCCTGGCCTTCTCGGATGCGAACTCGACCTGGGAACCGGGCGCGCTCGCCGAACTGATCGACCCCTTCCGCGACGAGCGAGTCGGATATGTCTGTGGTCAGGTCCGCTTCATCGGACCCGACGGCGGCAACCTCGAAGGCGCCTACTGGCGCTACGAGATGCGGGTGCGGGAGATGGAGTCGGAGCTGGCCGGGGTCACCGCCGGAAACGGCGCGATCTACGCGGTCCGGGCCAGTGCCTACATCCCCCTCGCCCCCTCGGGCAGCCACGACCTTTCGTTCCCCTTCGCCCTGGCCAAGCGAAGGCTCGCTTCGCTTTACCGGCCCCGGGCCCGGGCAACCGAGAAGCTGGTCCCCAGCCTCGACGGCGAACTGGCCCGCAAGCGGCGGATGATGGTCGGCCTCTGGGACATCGTGGTCGGGGAGGGAATGCTCGACCCGCGGGGCTACTCGCCGCTCTACCTCTTCGAACTCTTCTCGCACCGACTGCTCCGCTACCTCAGCCCGGCCCTTCACCTGATCGCCTTCCTGACCAACCTCGCGCTGCTCGGCCACGGCTGGTTTTACGGGCTGACCATGCTGCTTCAGCTGCTGCTCGTGGCCGGGGCGATTCTCGGTCGCTGGATCCCGATCCTGCCTTTCCGCATCAGTCGCTACTACCTCGAGGTGACCCTCTCGATCGCGCTCGGCCTCTGGGACCGCTGGCGCCAGGGCCCGCCGGCCGCCTGGGAGAAAGCCGAGGGCACCAGGTGAGCATGCCGGGCGACAGGATGGCGGTGGCTCGTTGAGCCGGGGCTTCGAAAAACTGGTCACGGCGCTCGTGCTGGTGATCACCGCCCCGCTCCTGGTGGTCTGCGCGATCCTGATCCGGCTCGAGGGCGGCGGCTCCGCGATCTACCGGCAGACCCGGGTCGGCCTGCACGGTGAAGAGTTCGAGATGCTGAAGCTGAGGACGATGATCCCCGGCTCGGATCCGGTCGGGGTTGGCACCGTGGTCGGCCGGGAGGACCCGCGGGTGACCCGGGTCGGCCGCTGGCTGCGCCGAACCTCGCTGGACGAGCTGCCCAACCTGGTGAACGTCTGGCGGGGTGAGATGGCCCTGGTCGGCCCCCGCCCGACGATCCCGGCCCAGGTCGCCGATTACACGCCGCATCAGCATCGCCGGCACGAGGTCCGCCCCGGGATCACCGGCTGGGCCCAGGTTCAGGGCCGGGCCGGGATTCCCTGGGACGAACGGATCGAGCTTGACGTCGAGTACGTGGAGAACCGCTCGCTCCGGCTCGACCTGGAGATCCTTCGCCGCACCGTCTGGCTGGCCGCGACCGGCCAGGGCCTCGCCCCGGACTGAGCGCGGCGATCATTTAGGCTTTCCGGATGCGCATTGGCCAGATAATCGGCGCGAAACGCCCCGTCTTCTCGGTGGAGTTCTTTCCCCCGAAGACCGACGAGGGGCGCGCCCAGCTCTTTGACACCGCCCGGCAACTGGCCGAACTCGAACTCGATTTCGTTTCCGTGACCTACGGGGCCGGCGGCTCGACCCGCGAGGGCACGGTGGACATCACGACCGCTCTCAAGGACGAGGTCGGGCTCGAGGTGATGGCCCATCTGAGCTGCGTCGGTGAGACCGCGGATGGCCTCGACGCGACGCTGGAACGGCTCCGGGATGCCGGCATCGACAACATCTTCGCCCTGCGCGGCGACCCGCCCCGGGGTGAAACCGACTTCGTCCAGCCCGAGGGCGGCTTCGGCAGCTCGGCGGAACTGGCCAGCCACATCAACTCGAAGTACGACTTCTCGATCGGCGGGGCCTGCTTCCCGGAGGTGCATCCGGAAGCGCCGGACCTCGACACCGACCTGACCTACCTCAAGACCAAGGTTGACGCCGGGGCCGAGTTCCTGATCACCCAGCTCTTCTTTGACAACCGCGCCTACTTCGACTTCGTCGACGCGGCCCGGGCGAAGGGCATCGAGGTGCCGATCCTCGCCGGGATCATCCCGGTCACCGGCTACGCCCACACCAAGCGGATCTGCAATCTCTGCGACGCGAGCATCCCGGTCGAGCTCGAGGCGGCGATGCTGGCCGCCGAGGGTGACTCGGAAGCCGAGTTCAACCTCGGCGTTGCTTACGCCGCCCAGCAGAGCGCCGAACTGCTTGCGGCCGGTGCCCCGGGCATCCACTTCTACGCGCTGAACAAGGCCCCGGCGACCCGGGCCGTGCTCGGTGCGCTTCGCGCCGCGCAGCCCTGGCGCGGCGCCCGCGGCCAGTCGCTGACCAGCTGACCCGGTCAACTTGGGCCAGGAAGGCAACAGGGAGGTAAAGCAGCCGACCAGGGCCGGTTACGCGATCGGCGCCGTCTTTCTGCTCTTCATCGTTGGCGGGGCCTTCTTCGCCCTCCGTTCGGGCGGGGACGATGGCGGCGAGGCTCACATCTCCACCGCCTCCGGTTCCAGCAACGGGCTGGCTCCGGACACCCGCAAGGGCACCCCGTATGAAGGGCCGCTGATCACCGATCTGGCCAGGGCCGCGGCAGCCGCGAAATGCGTGGTCCGCGAGGGCCTTCCCGAGGAAGGCCACGACCACATCAACCGGGGTGATCCGGTTCCCGAATACAGGACGGTGCCTCCCACCTCGGGCGATCACATCGTGCCGCCGCTCCAGCAGGCCGACGGCGCCTGGGCCGACCCGGTGGCCCCGGTGGACGTAATTCACTCGCTCGAACACGGCCGGGTCGCGATCCAGTATTCGCCAGCGCTGCCGGAAGAGGACCAGCTCGCGCTCAAGGGCCTCTTTGACTCGGCCTACTCGGCCGCGCTGCTCTTCCCCAACCCGGAGATGCCGTACGCGGCCGCCGCGACTTCCTGGCGCAACCTGATCGCCTGCCCCCGGTGGCAGGGCCGGAAGACCCTCGACGCGATCAACGCCTTCGGCGTCGCCCACTGGGGCCAGGGCCGCGAACCAATGGCCGGCTTCCCCGCCTTGAGCGGGCCCTCCTTCGGGGACCCATAAGTCGGGCGGGGTCCGACCCGCCCTCCATGTGGAACCCGCCGGCCCATTGGGCTCAAGGATGGTTGGGCCGGCTCTGGCTTCTGTACCTCGGGAAGAAATCCGAGTCGGCGTTCGGGGCGAGCCTTGCCGTCAGTGTTTCGTAGGCCGTGCCGTCGCAGACGATCTCGGAGGTGAACCACTGTTGTTCGGTGTTGGCGAAGCCTCGTTTGAACTCTTCCAGCGCGTCGCCCGGGGTGATGCCGCCGCCGAAGTTGAGGGCGAGCTCCCGTTCGGCCGCGAAGCCGATCATCTCCTCGACCACGTTCTTCATCGGCGCGCCCCTGAGATGGGCGTCTGCGGTGCCCGACAGGTAGTAGTGGAGGAGGCCGTCGCTGAGCGCGGCGATCGAAGCGGCGGCGACCGGCCGCCTGCCATCGGCATCCGCCTCCTCTTCCGGCGCGCGGAGCAGGAAGAGCCAGGTTCCCTCGGCCGAAAGGATCCGGTCGAAGTACTTCTCGCTGAAGAAGTACCGATCGGCCGCTTCGGTGCGGGCCATCGTCTCGGTGTAGGCGGTAAAGAAGCCGGCCCGCTCTCCCGGCGTGGTCTCCGGCCCCGGGGTGATCTCGAGCGAGCAACCACGCTTCAGGTTCTTGCGGATCTGCTGCCGGTCCGAGGCCCGGCTCTTGCGGGGCAGGGCCGGATCGGAAAGCAGGCAGACGTTGCGGGGAGTGGCCCCGGCCAGGGGCGGGCCCGCGGCGAGCGGGTCCCTCTCTTCAAGAGGTGCCGCACGTTCTGCCCCGTCACGGTCCGAAACATGCGGCACCTCCCCGGAGGGTGCCTCGAGCGAGTGCCGGAGGAAGATCGTGACCAGGCCCGTCCCGGTGAAATCGATCGCCTCCGGGTCGAGCGGGAAGTCGAGCCGGAGCAGCGGCCCGTCGGAGATCGCGAGGCCAGGGTATCCGTAGGGCGAGATCGCGTCGAGCCGGTCGCTTCCGGGGATCTCGCGGACGATCAGCGGGGTGGAGGCGACCAGTTCGGTTTCGTCGCCGTCCTCGAAGATGAGCAGCGAGTGGGTAGTGCCCTCGGCTTCGAGAAACTCGGCCGAGCGGAAGAAGTCGGGTCCGCTGGCGGCGCGGCCACCATCGGCGACCAGTTCCGCGGCGAGCCTCAACTGAACCCCGGGGCCACGCTCACCACTTCCCGACTGCGGCGAAGAACTGTTCCGGCGTGGCGCCCCAGATCTCGCAGTCGAGCATGGTGCCGTCCGGCCGCCGGATGTGGCCGGGCATGTTGCCCTCATAGGTCCAGCCCTGTGCGGTCACGACCTTCTTCGCGGCTTCGTTGAAGGCCGGGATGCGACCGTAGATCCGGTGGGCGCCGAACTCCTCGAAAGCCTTGGTCACGGTCAGCCGTTCGGCCCAGCGGCCGACCCCCTTGCCCCGCACCTCGTCACCGATCAGGCAACCGAGTTCGGGTGCGGTCTGGCGGAAGAGTCCGTAAAGCGCGGTGAAGCCGACCGGCTGCTCGATCCCCGGCACCTCGATCGCGTACTTGCGGTCCTCGCCCTCCTGCTTCATCGCCGCCCGGGTCCACCCTTCGGCGTTCTCCATGCCGAAGGACTCACGCTGTTCCATCAGCGTTTTGGTTGCTTCCTTGTTGTTGAACCAGCGGTGAACCGCTTCAGCGTCCTCGATCCGGAAGTCCCGAATCGAGCAGGAGGGGGTCTGCGACATGCCGTAATCCTAAAGGCGAAGCCCCTCCAGACCATTCGTTGCTTCAAGTGGGAGGGGCGGGTTTCAGCGGGAGGGCGGGTCCGAACCCGCCCGACTCCCGGTGCGAACGCTGGAGCCCGGGTTATCGGGCTCGGCGTTCGAAGATGTCGTTGATCTGCTCGAGGCTGCGTCCCTTGGTCTCCGGGACGTACTTCCAGCAGAACCAGAGGGTGACCAGGCCGATCGCGCCGTAGAACCAGAAGGCGCCGGTTTGTGAAAGCAGGTCGATCAGCGGCAGGAAGGTCAGCGAGACCAGGAAGTTGAAGAACCAGTTGGTCATGGTGCCGGCCGAGGCCGCCTTGCTCCTGACCGAGAGCGGGTAGATCTCCGCGTTCAGCAGCCAGAAGATCGGGCCGAGCGAGATCGCAAACGAGGAGACGAAGAGCATCAGGCTGCCGATCGCCATCACCGTGGCGAAGGTCGAATCGGCGCCGATCAGGAAGGCGAGGCCGAGGATGAACAGCGAAATCGAGATCCCCGACACGCCGACGAAGAGCATCTCGCGGCGGCCGCGGGTGTCCAGCAATCGCAGCGCGACCACGGTCATCAGCACGTTGACGATGCCGACCCCGAGCGAGGCGAGGATCGAGGAGGCGTCGGAGTCGATCCCGGTCTCCTGGATGATCGTCGGGGCGTAGTAGATGACCGTGTTGATGCCGGTGATCTGCTGGAGGATTGCCAGCCCGATGCCGACCACCAGCGCCGCTTTCACGGCAGGGGCGAGCAGATCCCGCCAGGAGCCCTCGTGGATGCTCATGCTGGACTCGATCTCCTTGATCTCCAGCTCGATCGCTTCGGGGCCTTCGGTCCTGACCCGCTGCAGCGCCTCGCGCGCATCGTCCTCGCGGCCGACCATGAGCAGCCAGCGCGGGCTGGAGGGCAGCCGGATGATCCCGATCACGAGCGCCAGCGCCGGCACGGCGCCGAGCCCGAGCATCCATCGCCAGCCTTCGTTCGAATCGGCAAAGGCGAGACCGACCAGGTAGGCGACGAGGATGCCGATCGTCACCGCCAGCTGGAAGAACGTGACGAGCCTGCCCCGGATGTCAGGCGGGGCGATCTCGCTGATGTAGACCGGCGCCACGGCGGAGGCGACGCCGATCGCGACGCCGATCACCACACGGGAAGCGACCAGAACCCAGGTACCGGGTGAAATCGCCGCGACGATCGCGCCGATGATGAAGATGATCCCCGAGGTGAGGATCAGGGTGCGGCGGCCGTACTTGTCAGAGCGGGAGCTGGCGATCCAGGCGCCGAGCACGGCCCCCAGCGGCACCGCGCCGACGACCAGACCGGATTCAAAGCTGCCGAGACCGAAGTCGGGGGTGATCTGAAGCAGGGCCCCGGCGATCACACCGGTGTCGTAACCAAACAGAAGTCCGGCCAGCCCGGCGGTGGCGGCCGTGATGATTACGTTGCGATATGCGTGCGCGCGGGCATCTCCGCTCATGAGGTCCTCCCCCTCGGAAGTGGCGTTGGCGGTAATTATGTGCGAGTGAACGGACATGACGCAAGTTGGGAGCGAGGCTTGGTCGGATGAGTGCCACGGCCCCGGTGAGGCTGAGTTCGGCGGCAGCCCGCCGGATTGCCCTGGCCGCGCAGGGCTTCGGTCGCGAACGCCCCTTTCCGAGGGTGACGATGCGTCAGGTCCAGGCGATGATCGACCGGATCGGCCTGCTCCAGATCGACTCGGTCAACGTGCTGGCCAGGGCACACCTGCTGCCGCTCTACTCCCGGCTTGGGCCCTATGACATCGATCTGCTCGAGAAGGCGAGTTCGAAGCGGCCGCGCCGGCTGGTCGAGTACTGGGCCCACGAGGCCTCCTTCGTTCCACCGGAAACCCACCGGCTGCTCCGCTGGCGGATGGACCGGGCAGACCAGGACGCCTGGCGCACGGTACGGGCCGCCGCCGAACAGCCGGAACTGCTCGAGGACGTAGTCGCCGAGGTGGAGCGATCGGGTCCGGTGACCGCCGGTCAGGTCGCGGCCGCCGTCGACCCGGACCATGTCCCCGACAAGAGCAACTGGGGATGGAACTGGCCGCCGGTCAAGAGCGCCCTCGAGTACCTGTTCTGGTCCGGCCGGATCACCGCGGCCGGGCGAACCAGCCAGTTCGAACGACGCTACGACCTGCCGGGGCGGGTGCTGCCCGGCCACGTCCACGAAGCGGAAACTCCCGAGCCGGAGGAAGCGATCGAGGGATTGCTGGAGATCTCCGCCCGGGCCCACGGGGTCGGCACGGCGCGCTGCCTCAGGGACTACTTCCGCCTGCCGGCCCGGGAGTCGAAGGAGGCGATCGAACGGCTCGCCGCCGACGGGCGCCTGATCGAGGCCGAGGTCGAAGGGTTCTCGGCTCCGGCCTTCCTGCACCCCGAGGCCCGTCGACCCCGCAAGGTCGAGGCGCGGGCGCTGCTCGCTCCATTCGATCCGCTGATCTTCGAGAGGCGTCGACTCGAGGAGCTTTTCGGCTTCCACTACCGGATCGAGATCTACACCCCGAAGGAGAAGCGTCGCCACGGCTACTACGTGCTGCCGTTTCTGATGGCAGAACAAATCGCCGGCCGGGTGGACCTCAAATCCGACCGGGAGGGATCGGCGCTGCTGGTGCAGTCGGCCTGGGTCGAGCCGGATGCCCCGGCCGGGACCGCGGCGGAACTGGCCGACGAACTCAGGCTGATGGCCGGGTGGCTCGGCCTCGAAGAGGTGGCGGTCCGGCCCAGGGGAGATCTCGCCGCGGATCTGGCGGCGGCCCTGTGACCGCCAGGCTCGACCTGTTTCATCCCGACCGGGAGCCGGAAGCTGCCCCGGGCCGCTACGCCCCGAGCCCGACCGGGCGGCTCCATCTCGGCAACCTGAGGACGGCCCTGATCGCCTGGCGCTCGGCCCGAGATCGCGGGGCGCGGTTCCTGGTCCGGATCGAGGACATCGACACCGGCCGCTCCCGGGACGAGTGGATCGAAGTGCAGCTCGAGGAGCTCCGCCAGATCGGAGTCGACTGGGACGGCGAGCCGGTCCGTCAGAGCGAGCGCCATGACCTTTATCGCGAGGCACTTTCCAAACTTGAAGCCGACGGCCTGCTCTACGAGTGCTTCTGCACCCGGGCCGAGATCCGCGAAGCAGCGTCGGCCCCTCACGGCGAGTTGCCAGAAGGTGCCTACCCCGGCACCTGTAGGGAACTCACCGAGGCCGAGAGGGCCGGGCGCCGGGCTGCCGGCCGGCCCCCGGCACTCCGGGTCCGGGCGGCCGGAGCCAGGGTCGGCTTCGATGATCACCTCTGCGGCCGGGTCGAAAAGACCCTCGATGACTTCGTGGTGCGCCGCAATGACGGTGACTTCGCTTACAACCTCGCGGTCACCGTCGACGATGCCGATCAGGGGATCGGCGAGGTGCTTCGCGGCGCCGACCTGCTCGACACCACCCCCCGCCAGCTCTGGCTCTACGACCGCCTCGGCCTTGCCGCCCCGGCCCGTTTCAGCCATGTCCCCCTGATGCTCGGCGAAGACGGAGAGCGCCTCGCCAAGCGCCACGGCGCGATCACCCTCGAGGAGCGGATCGAAGCAGGAGAGAGCCCGGCGTCAGTCCGCAGGGAGTTGTTCGATTCGGCTGATCGGTAGCCTCAACGCAACATTCTTGAACATGCCGTGTTCAATTTTGTCCATTGCAATCGACGGAGCCGGAGCGCTCCGAACAGGGGAAAATCTTGAAGAAGTTCATCCTGGGGATGACCCTCAGCCTTTTCATGCTCGGCGCCGCTCAGGCTGATGCCGTGCCCAAGTACAACGCGAGCTGCATGTTCAACGGTTGCGGGGGCGTCTCCCAGGAAGGCCAGCGTGCGATCTTCACCTTCGATGACATGTACCCCGGCCCTGACGAGGACTTCGACATCTACGAGCGGGTTGGCGGTCAGACCCGGCCGCTGATCGACTATCCGGACGGCAAGAAGGGTCATGCCCTGCTTCAGTTCGTCTCCGACGACGCGCGTCGCGCGATCGTCGAGACCCGGTCCCCGCTCACGGCTGACGACACCGACGGGAACGGCGAGGACTTCTTCGCGTACCAGGATGGCGTCCCGGAGCTGATCTCCTGGGATCCGGCAGACCCCTCGACCAGGGCCGGTGACATCGACCTGCAGTTGATCAACGCCACCGATGACGGCAAGACCCTCTATTTCTTTCGCTTCAACAAGGCGACCCCGCTCTGCCATGAACTCTGGAAGCGGACCCCGACGAGCTTCTCGCGGGTGACCAATGACTGCGATCTGCTCTGGATGCGAGGCCTTTCGCGCGACGGAAGCTCGGTCTTCTACGACGACTATTCCAACGGCCTGTGGCGGGTCAAGGATGACGCCCGGGTTCCGGTCAACGACCAGCCACATCCGGTCAATGTTCACTGCACGAAGTACAACTACTTCGGCGACGCGACCGAGGACGGAGAGGCCTGGCTGTTCTCCTCCAGCTACCGGCTGGCCGACGCCGACACCGACGATCTGTTCGACATCTATCTGCGTCACCGGGACGGCAGCTACGAGCTGATCACCGACACCGCTGATGGAGCTGAGCCCGAGGACTGCACCAGTCAGAACTGGCTGACCCGGGCGATCGGGCTTTCCCCGGACATGACCCGGGCCCTGTTCGTGACCGAGTTCCCGATCTCGCCGGACGACCACGATCAGTCGCTCGATGTCTATCTCCACACACCGCAGGGAAACGAGCTCGTTTCGACCAGCCCGACCGACCAAAGCCCGGAGATTCGCAACCCGACCTCGGTCCATCTCCAGGGGGGTCGGCCCGACTCGGAATTCCGGGTCGACGGCTCCGATGACCTCTCGGTGATCGCCTTCGATTCCGAGCAGCAGCTGGTTCCCGAGGACAACGATTCCGATGTCGATGTCTACGCACGCATTGGCGATGAGACCCGGCTCGTCTCGACCGGACCGAACCCAGACCGGAATTCGCGGAAGGCGAAGCTGCTCGGCGTCTCGAACGACGGAACGACCATTTCCTTCAGCACTCCCGAACCGCTGCTTCCGGTCGACACCGACGGTCGCATGGACATCTACGCCTACTCGACCAGCGGGCTTTCGCGCCTTGGTGATGCCGCCGCGTCCGCCAGCCGCAAGAAGCGACGGGTGGTACTGGTCTCGGCCGAATCGGACGCTCCGCGGATGAAGGTACTGGGCAAGCCGTCCGTTTCGGGTCGCCGGGCCCTGGTCAGGCTGCGTTGCCCGAAGTCCGAGATGACCGGTCCCTGCCGGGGGACGGTGCGGATCCGTTTCGGCGGCAGCGGCGCGCGCGGTGCGGCCCGATTCCGGGTCAAGCCGGGCAGGTCGGTCAGGGTCGGCGTGAAGCTGAACCGTCGAGTTGCGGCCGGCAAGGGTCGGGCGCAGGTCCGGATCAAGGCCTGGGACCGGCTCGGGAACACCTACCGGGCAGTTCGCAAGCTTTCTTTTCGCTGAGAAGCCAATTCCTTCGGCGCCGCTCTGATAGTTCTATTCGGGTGGGCCGGAGGATCTCACCGACTGACGCGCGATTCACAGAGGCCGGGCCAGGCGCCGGGATGTACGAGTCCTGGTACGCCCGGCTGGTTTCGCCGGACGGTTCGCTGGCGCTCTGGATCAGGTACACGATTGACAAGCTCCCGAACCAGGAAGCAACCGGGACGATCTGGTTCACCCTCTTTGACGGCGAGGCCGAGCGACCGCTGGCCCGCCGCCTCGTCGGCCAGCCGGCCTCGGCCCCGGTCAACACCTGGGCCCGGATCGGGGAATCGACGATCGGTCCGGCCGGGCTCCACGGCGAATGTTTTGAAGCCGCCTGGCAGCTTCGTTTCGAGCCCAGGGCACCGGTTCTCTTTCACCTGCCGCGGCCCCGCTTCTACGAACTTCCCTTGCCGAAGACCAAACCGATCTCCCCGGTGCCGTTCGGGGACTTCTCCGGTTCGGTGAACTTCGGCGAGCGTCAGATCAGCGTCGAAGGCTGGCACGGCATGATCGGCCACAACTGGGGCAGCGAACATGCGGAGCGGTGGATCTGGCTGCATGGCAGCGACTTTGACGAGGACCCGGAGGCATGGCTCGACATCGTCATGGGCCGGATCCGGGTCGCCGGCCGGCTGCTGCCTTGGGTGGCCAACGGGGCGATCAGCACTGGCGGCGAGATCCGGCGGATCGGCGGGATGTTCGCCTCCGGCGTCAATGTGAAGGAGACCCCGCTCCGGCTGGAGGCCGGCCTGCCGGTCGCCGGCAAGAGCTACCTGGAGCTGGAGGTCGACTCGCCGCCGAACCTCACGGTCGGCTGGCAATACGGTGACCCTGCCGACCCGGAGGCCGAAGCTCATGAAGTGGCGAACTGCTCGGCGGCCCAGATGAAGGCGACGCTCACCATGCCGGGCCACAACGCGGTGACCAACCTTGGCACCCTGCGTGGCGCGGTCTACGAACTGGGCATGACCGAAACCGATCACGGCATCCCGATTTCGGATGGCATTCCACCCGGCCACGGTCCCGGATCAGCGGTCTCAAAATGAGGGAAGGACTCCGCGAAAAGTTCTGGCCGGGCTGGTCTCAGGAACCGGCCAGAGCTCCGCTGTAGACCTGCCAGGCGAGCGCCGTCTTGGCGGTGATGCTCAGCCAGATGTAGACCTTCTCGGCGAACAGGGGGTCACGCCACCTGCCCCGGGCACGGTAGGTCAACCACATGTTGAGCGCGAAGCAGTTGAACAGAAGAAACAGGGTGACGAAGATCCCGTAGACGAAACCCGGCACCCCGTCCGAATTGGACCCGGAGAGGATGAACTGGATCACGATCGCGATCCAGGGCACGGCGCCTGCCACGCAGCCATAGATGAATGGTGACCAATCAACTTCGGTCCGTCCCGCATTCGCCCTTTCCATGGCCAGGCCGAAAAGGATCATCGAGGCGTTGACGCCAAAGATCGCCAGCAGGGCTACGACATCGGTAACGCCGGAGAGCATCGCGATCAGGACGATCATCACCGAGGCGCTTACCGAGTATTCGTACCAGCGGGCCGGGTTTCTCCCCCTGCCGATGTTCTTCTCGTAGAAGCCGCGCAGCCAGGTGGCGACCACGAAATGGTCGAAGGCGGCGAGGCCGAGAAAGAGCGCGACCAGCAGATCGATCCGGAGCCTGAACAGTTCGGTGCTCCCGTAAGCGCCGCCTCCGGGAGGCCCGGTCAAAAACTGGCCGGTCACGGGCAGGGTGACCGGTTCTGCGACTACCAGAAGAACCGCGACCTGCGCCGCGAAAAAGATTGCGGCAAAGACATTGAGTCTCCTGAGCTTCGGCATGGCCGAACCCTACAAACGGGCGCCCCCGGTCAGCGGTCGCCGAAGGAGGGCGGAGCCAGGGTCTTGCCCCGGCCCCAGGCCGACGGGCTGGAGGAAAGCTTCCAGTTCATGCGGCCGCCCCGGAGCAATCGGCGGACGTGAATCCACGGCTTCGCCCACTTGCCGCCGCTGATCCTGAGGGACTTCACGTACGGCCGCTTGCGGTCTGCCCCCGCCGCCCTGACCTGCAGTCGGTGGCCCTGGAGGTTCAGGCTGGCCCGGGGAAAGAGCGGGCTGCCGAGCGGCATCACGTCGGTGCCCGGGATCACCGGTGAAAGTCCGAGGGCGGAAAGGACGAACCAGGCACTCATCGTCCCGCCGTCGTCGTTGCCGGGCAGGCCGCCCGGGCCCGCCCCGTAAAGCCCGATCTGGGCCCGGCGCACGATCGATTGCGCCTTGTCGGGCCGGCCGAGCCAGTTGTAGATCCACGGTGTCTGCAGGGTCGGCTCATTGCCGAGGAAGGCGTAGGGCGATCCCGGCCCGGCGTTCAGCTCCGTGAAGAAGTGATCGAGCTTCTGCAGGGCAGCCTTGCGGCCACCGAGGGTCGCGAACCGGCCGGCCAGGTTCTGGGGCACGAACCAGCCGTACTGGGCGGAGCTTCCTTCGACGAATCCGTCCTCGGTCGAGGCGTTGGCGCCGGGCAGGAAGCTGCCGTCGGCGAAGCGTGGCTCGATCCTTTGACTGGCCGGGTTGACCAGGTTGCGCCACTTGCCGGAACGCTTGAGGAACCTTGCTGCCAGCTGGTCGCGGCCGAGTGCCCTGGCCAGCCGCGAGACCGTGAAGTCGGCCAGGGCGTACTCCATCGTGGTCGAGGCGGTGCCCCAGGGGGAGGATCGCTCGGAGACCGAGTGCTGGCCGCTGGTCACGTTGCGCTCCTGGGAGATCCAGCCGAGGTCGAGGTAATCGTCCAGCGCCTCCCGCTCGGTGTAGTCGGCGTTGTCGGAGTGGCAGGGATGGTCGGCTCCCTTGACCATCGCCCTCAGCGCGTCCCGGGCGTCAAAACCCCGGACCCCGAGGGCGTGGATCGTCGCGATGATCGGCGAGGAAGGGTCCCCGTTCATCACGTTCGAGTTCTGGGTCGCGTAGGGCCAGCGCGGCAGGCAGCCGCCCTGCTTCTCCATCCGGAGCAGTGACGCCGCGATGTCCGCGGCCCGCCGGGGCTCGATCATCGCGAGCAGCTGGATCTGGCTGCGGTAGACATCCCAGCCGGAAATGTCCGAGTAATGGGCGTGACCCGGGGCGACCCGGTGGACCTTGAGGTCCTGGCCGCGGTAGAGGCCGTTGACATCCGACTGCACGCTCGGTTCCAGCAGGGAGTGGTAGAGCGCCGTCGCGAAGGTGCGGCGGTCTTCCTTCCGGCCCCCGGAAACACGCACCTTCCCCATCTCCTGCCGCCAGATCTGGCCGGCCCGGTCGCGAACCTCGCCGAAAGTGAGGCCGGCGCTTTCGCTCAGGTTCTTCCGCGCCTGGGCGACGCTGACGAAGGAGATCCCGACCCGCATCCCGACCGGGCGCGAACCCGAGGTGTTGAAGCTGACGAAGGCCCCGGCCTGGGCGGTGGTGCTCGGGTTGCCGGGAATGAACGGTGGCCCGCCCGCGACCGGCTTGTAGTTGAAGGCATCGGGCGATTCGTCGCTGGCCTGCTTCGACCCGGGAGAAAGGGCCGCGCCCTTCCAGGTGCCGTACCCCTTGAACGGACGGTCGAACCTGGCCGCGAAATAGACCTTGTATTTCGACGGCTCCCAGCAGAACCGACCGCTCTCCGAGGTTCCGGTCACCTCACGGGCTTTCGGATCGACCTTCACCGCGGCGAGGTAGTTGGCCATCGTGCTGCCACCCGCGTTCAGGGTCAGGGTCCCAGTGTTCGCCTTCGAGAAGGTGAAGCGGCCCATCGCGGTGCGGGTGGTTGCGGTCAGTTCCGAGCGGATCTGGTCGGCCTTGCCGGGGTTGAGGACCACGCTGTAGAAACCGGGCCGGGCCTCTTCGTGGCGATGGCTGAAGGTCGGGACGATCGACGGGTCGATGTCGGAGGAACCGGCGACGACGGGTGAACCGGACAGGCTCCTGGCCACGGGCAGGATCGGCACGTCCTGCAGCAGGGCGCAGCCGGCACCGCTGAAGTGGGTCAGCGAGAACCCGCGGATCTGATCGTCCGAATACGTGTATCCGGCGGTGAAGTTGGTCAGGCTGGGGATCGTGTCGGGACCGAAGGCGACCATCCCGAAGGGCATGGTTGCGCCCGGGAATGTGTTGCCCGCACCACCGCCGGTGCCGAAGTCTGGAGCCGAGGCTTCCGTGCCGACGAAGGGGTTGACCAGACCGGTCAACTCACCGGCCCTCGCTCCCCCCGGAGCACACAAAACCACTGTTGCCGCGACCAGCGCGACCCATCCCCTGCAATTCACCCAATGCAAATTACACGCCATACCCCCTTTCGAGGGAGCGCCCGGGTCGCCGGGAAAGTTAGCCTCGGCCCGATGGCCAAGAAGAAGAAAGCCGGCCGGGTCAGTGCCGGACTGATTCTCTACCGCGTCGGACCGGGGGGTCTCGAGGTGCTGATCGCCCACATGGGCGGTCCGCACTGGGCCCGGAAAGAGCGCGGATGGTCGATCCCGAAGGGGGAGATCGACCCCGGCGAGGAACCGCTGGAAACGGCCCGGCGCGAGTTTCGGGAAGAGGTTGGAATCGAGCCGCCGGCCGGGGCTCCGATCCACCTTGGCGAGATCACCCAGCGCTCCGGCAAGCGGGTGCTGGCCTGGGCAATCGAGGGGGACTTCGACCCGACCCAGCAGACGAGCGTGATGTGCGAGATCGAGTGGCCACCGAAGTCAGGCGAGAAGATCGAGATTCCCGAGGTCGACCGGGTCGAGTGGGTGCCGCCGGCCACCGCGAAGAACCTGGTCATCGACGGCCAGATCCCCCTCTTTGACCGCCTCGAAAAGCTGGTCGGCCGCTAGAACCTAGACTTCTCCCCGATGAAGACGGCCGCGAAGTTGCTGAGCCTGGGGCTGACGGTCGGGGTGCTCGCAACGACCGCGACCGTCCCTGCCTCGGCGGCCGATACCTACCTCGATTGCTCGGCGGCGATTGACGGAGACGGGTCGCCGGCCCAGCCACGCAACTCGCTCGGCAGTGCCTTCGACCTCGGTCCCGGCGACAGCCTGCTGCTCAAACGCGGCACGACCTGCCACGGCCGGCTCGAGGTCACCGGCGGAGGCAGCGAAATCCAGCGGGCCAGGGTTGGCGCCTACGGCTCGGGCGAGCTCCCGCAGTTGAACGGAACGGGCCGCGACGCGGTGCTCCTCGTGGACACCTCGAACCTGACGGTCGGGGATCTCGACATCTCCAATCCCGGAACAGGCGGCCCGATCGGTGAGGGCGATCAGATCCGCAACGGAGTGCGGGTGATCGCGCAGGCGGGAACCGTCAGTGACCTCACGATCGGCGGTCTGGAGATTCACGACGTCGACGGGGACCTGACCAAGACGCCGGAAGGGAGCGCCGCGATCCAGATCAGCGCGACCGGCGCCGCGCCGGTCCGGTTCACGGGCTTGCACATCACCGGCAACCAGATCACCTCGGTGTCGCGGAGCGCGATCTCGATCTCCGGCAGCAACGACCTCGACCGGCCGGAAGCCAGCCAGGCCTGGCCGGAAGCTTCCTCCGGAGTGGTGATCAAGGACAACCGGATCGATCAGGTTGCCGGTGACGGAATCGTCACCAGGGGAACCGACGGCGCCCTGATCGAAGGCAACGTCGTAAGCCACGGCAACCTGGCCGGCCGGCCCCTGCTCGACCCGGAAGGCCCGATGTGCAACGCGGGCATCTGGGCCTTCCGGGCCAACAACACCGTGATCCGGGGCAACGAGGTCTTCGGCATGGAACACAACGGCTGCGACGGCACCGGCTTCGATGTGGACTACCGGCAGGACGGCACAGTGATCGAGGGCAACTACAGCCACGACAACGAGGGCGGCTTCGTCCTGCTCTGTACCGACACCGCGACTCACCGGGCCGACGTGCGGTTCAACCTGAGCGTTGACGACGGCACGATGATCAACCACGGTCCCTGCGGGATCGCCGACGGCATCCTCGGCGACCTTTCCGGCATCCGGATGTTCAACAACACCGTGGTCGGCGACAGCCCGACCACCTCGATCCAGCTGGCGGTATCGGACGAGATGTACCAGCCGGGCAGATTCCTCTTCCGGAACAACCTGGTCTACGCCCGTCAACCGGCCGGGCAGATCGCCTGCGGAAACGATTGCACCCACAACGCCTTCTTCAACCTTCCGCCCAGCGGCACGCACGCGGTCACCGCCGACCCGCAGCTGATCGCCGGCTACCGGCTCGGTCCCAAGTCACCGCTGCGAGGAGCCGGCATGCCGATCACCGGGGGAGCCACCACCGACTACTTCGGCAACCCGGTCCCGGCAACACCGTCGATCGGTTTTGATCAGACCCCGGCCAGCCGGCCCGCTCAGCCGACGCCGGCCTGCCGCAAGGCCCGCAAGGCCCGGGATCGGACGATCGAAAGAGCAGCGGACCTCAACCGGAAACTGAGGAAGCTCCGTTCGAAGCACGCGCCCCGCAGGCAGACCAGATCGGTCGCAAGCCGGCTCGGCAAGGCCCGGGGCGAGGTGAAGCGACTGACCAGGGTCGCCCGTCGTGCCTGCCGGCCCAAAGGCGGCGCCAGCTAACGGCGTTTGGGGCGGACCAGGCGGATCGAACTCGAGCCGCTGCCGCCCGAGCCGTCCTCGCCGGTCAGGCTGACCTTCACCCAGGCGGTCACCCGGCTGCCGTTGCGGGCGGCCTTCTTCATTGCCGTGACCCGCTTCACCGGCACCCGGAAAACGAGGCTGGTGCGGGTGTTGGCGGCAAGGTTCAGGGTTGGCGTCTTCAGGTTGAAGATCACCGGCTCCTTGCGGAACCGGTTGCGGGTGATCCGGACCTTCGCGGTGGCCGACCCGGTACAGGCGATCGAGCACTTCGCGGCCACAATGAGGCGCTTGCCGATCACCTGCTGGTGCGGGATGTACGAGTTGTAGGTCACGGTGGGAGGCGGCTCGATCGTTCCGGGGCAGGCCGGGGCCGTGGAACCGTCGGGTGCGACCCGGTAGACCGCGACGTTGCTCAGCACGTAGACGCAGCCCTTCGCGTCCTCCCCGAAGGAGCGGAGGTTGCCTCCGTCACCCGGGATGCTGAATCCGGCCGGCTGCGGATCGCCACCGCCGGCATCGAGGTCGAGGGTCCGGAGCGCCTGGTCGCAAAGGTCTCCGTAGAGGTAGCGGCCGGTCAGCCCTCCAAGCGTCTCGTCCCGGACGACATAACCGCCGATCACCGCGCAACCACCGCCCTGGCCGTCGACGCCGTTGTCGTGGTTGTAGGCATAGATCGGCGCGACGAAGGAGGGGGTGAGCCCGGTGCAGAAGCCCTCGCAGGTCGGCCAGCCCAGGTTGGCGCCCTTCAGGTCGCCGACGTCGACCTCCTCCCAGGTTCCGTTGCCGACATCACCGATCACCAGCCGGCCGTCGGGTGTGAACGAGGCCCGGTAGGGGTTGCGGAGGCCGAGCGCGTAGATCTCCTTTTTTGCTCCGGCCTGTGAGGTGAAGGGATTGTCGGTCGGTACGGAGTAGGTGGCCGGCCCGGCCCCGTCGGGATCGGCCGGGTTGATCCGCATGATCTTGCCGTAGTAGTTGGCCAGGGCCTGGGCGTTCGAGCTGGTGGCGTTGTCACCGATCGAGAAGTAGAGGTCGTCGTCCGGGCCGAAGGCCATCCAGCCGCCGTTGTGGTTGCCGGCCGAGTGCGGGATGCTGAACACGAGCCGGGCCGAGGCGGGGTCGGCCTGGTCCGGATCACCGGCCGAGACCTTGTACTCGACGATCCTGATGTCGCCCGTGTTGCCGCCGAAGCCATCCGCCCCGTGGGCGACGTAGAAGGCGTAGAAGAGACCGCTGGATGCGTAATCGGGGGCGAAGGCGATCGAGAGCAGCCCCCGTTCACTGGCCAGGTCGACGTTGCCGATCGTGAGGAACGGCTCGGTCACCGGCACCCCGTCCTTGATGATCCGGATCCGGGCCTGGTGGGTGCCCGCATCGCCACGCTCGGCCAGGAAGACCCGCGAGTCACCGGGAGGCGCGGTCACGAAACTCGGATCGGAGCCGAGATATCCCTCGGGTGTGACCCGGACCAGGCTCGCCCCGAAGGCCGAACCGCTGAGCCCCAGCCAGCAAACCAGCACAACCCCCGCCGCAGTGATCCACTTCATGGTTACGAAACTACCGCGAAACGGGCCGGGTCAAACGGATCTGTCCGCTACCCGATCCTCCGGAGCCGTCCTCGCCGGTCATCGAGACCTTCACCCAGGCGGTGACGCGGCTCCCGTTGCCGGCCGCCTTCTTCATCGTGGCGACCCGAGCCGACGGCAGCCGGAAAAAGAGGCTGCTGCGGGTTCCGGCAATCAGGTTCCGGGTTCCGGCCTTCAGGTTGAAGACCGTCTGGTTCCTCCTGAACCGGTTCCGGCTGATCCGGACCTTCGCGGTGGCCGAGGCGGCGCAGGCAATCGAGCACTTCGCGGCGACCGTGATGCGTTTGCCGATCACCTGGCGGTGGGGAATGAACGAGTTGTAGGTCGCGGCCGGCACCGCGTCGGCGGGGCCCGGGCAGCCGGACCCTGTGGCGGTGTCACTGACCACCCGGAAGACAGCGAGGCTGGTCAGCGCGTAAACGCAACCGGCGGAATCCTCACCGAAGGAACGCAGCGTTCCGCCACCGGCGGGGATCCTGAAACCGGCCGGCTTCGGGTCGGCCCCGGCCGCGTCGAGGTCGAGCGTGCGGAGGTTCGGATTGCAGAGGTCGCCGTAGAGGTATCGACCGGCAAGCGAGCCCATGCCGGGGTCCTGGAGCACGTAGCCGCCGATCACCGCACAGTTGCTCGCGTCATGCGCGTATGAGTGGATCGGGTCGGTGAGAAGCGGGTTCGGGGAAGTGCAGAATCCTTCGCAGGTCGGCCAGCCGAGGTTGGCACCCTTCAGGTAGCCGGCGTTGATTTCCTCCCAGGTGGCGTTGCCGACGTCACCGACCACCAGCCTCCCGTCGGGAGCAAACGAGGCGCGGAACGGGTTGCGAAGTCCGTAGGCGTAGATCTCCGGCCTGGTACCGGCCTCCGCGACGAACGGGTTGTCGGCGGGCACCGTGTGACTGGCCGGCCCGTTCCCGTCAGGGTCGGCCGGGTCGATCCGCATGATCTTGCCGAAGTAGTTGTCCTTTAGCTGGGCGTTCGGGCCGTATCCGTCGTCGCCGATCGTGAAGTAGAGGTGGCCGTCCGGGCCGAAGGCCATCCAGCTGCCCTGGTGATAGGTCGTGTAATGGGGGGTGCTGAACACGAGCCGGGCCGAGGCCGGGTCTGCCTTGTCCGGGTCACCCGCCGAGACCTGGTACTCGACGATTCTGATGTCACCGCCATCGCCGCCGAAGGCGTCGCCCGACTCGTTGACCACGTAGAAGACGTAGAAGAGCCCGCTGGTTGCATAGTCCGGGGCGAAGGCCAGTGACATCAGGCCGCGCTCGTTTTCGAGGCCGACGTTGTCCACGGTCAGAAAGGGCTCGGCCAGGGGCTGGCCGTTCTCGATGATCCGCACCATCCCCTGATGGGTCGAGCTGTCACCCCGCTCGACCACGAAAAGCCTCGAATCACCGGGGGGTGAAGTCAGAAATACCGGGTCGGACCCGAAATACTCCTCCGGAGTGATCCGCTTCAGCCCGGCCCCGAATGACGCATCGGCCATTCCGAGCAGGCAAGCCAAAGCCACCCCTGCGACAACGATCCACTTCATGCCACAGAAACTACATCGAGGCCGTCGGGTTGTGATTTGTGTGAACCGGTTTCGTCCGAAAGGTCCCCTTCGCCTGTTGCTGCCCGTGTTTCTCGGGGTCGCCTGCCTGCCGTTCTTCGCCTCAATGGCTTCGGCCGGACTGGTCAGAACCGACTCCTGGGGCGGGGGTCTCGTCGATCCCGGGTTCGTGGTCCAGTCGGTCGCCTATGACAGCCAGGGTCGCGCCTACATCGGGGAATCCGGCAAGGCGAGGGTGATTCGCCTGGCCGCCGACGGTTCGGTCGACCTCAACTGGAGTGTCGGGCAACTGCCTGGCGAAGACGAGAAGAAGGCCAACCCGGTCGACATCGCGATCGACGATGAAGACAACGTCTACGTCCTCGACCAGATCGAACAGATGGTCAGGAAGTACACGGCAGACGGCTCCCTGCTGGATCAGTGGAGCGCCGCCGTTCCCTGCTGCCTTGACGTCGAAGGCATCACCGTGGAAGCCGGTTCGGTTTTCGTGATCAGCGGCTACGACGTTTACCGCTACACGCCGTCCGGGGTCCTGCTGGACAGCTGGAGGGGGTTTGACTCGTACCCGGAATGGGAGCAGCCGCAGATCCGGGGCGATGGTGAAGGCCACCTGCTGATCGGCAGCGGCAGGTTTCTCGACGAATTCAAGGCGAACAAGTCGATCTACAAGTTTGAACCCGACGGCACGATGATCTCGCAGTGGACCACCCCCGCCCAGGGCTGGGTCTATTACTCCCAGGACGAGTGGGGCATCTACGAGAACCTGGCTGACATCGACGGTTTCGACGCGGTGGTCCCGATGCCCGACGGAAACCCGTGGACCGCCGCCGGAGGCCGGATTGCCAGATACGGATCAACCGGCGAGTTCGGCGACTTCCTTGACTTTGACCGCAAGCGCTTCCCGAACGCACTGGCACTGGCCCCGGACGGCGGGCTGCTCTATTCCTGGGCGGAGATTCCGAACTACCCCGAGGTGTCAGGTTCCGGCGTGGCCAAACTCGATCCGGATCTGGACACGACCCGGGTCTGGACCGAGTCCGATTTTCCCAAGTACGCGAGCAACACCTGGGACGGCAAGTTCGGCCACGCCCTCGGCCTTACTGTCCGGACCGACGGAGTGGTTGGCGGGTATGACACCAACATGGACCGGGCCCAGCTATTCGACTCGGACGGGACTTTCATCAAGCGGATCGAAGGACCGCAGCCCAACATCGATTCGGATGAGACCCCGGAATTCCTCCTGCCGGAGGCGGGCGGCGCAGAGTTCTTCGATCCGGGCTCGGGCAGGCTGAGCCGCTACGACGCCGACGGTGATCTGGTTGACACCATCACCCTGGAGACGACCGGCAACTTCGAGGACATCGCGCTGGATCCGGAAGGCGGCTACATCGTTTTGACCACGGTCACCGACCGGGTCGGCCAGGTCACCTTCTTCGACCAGCAGGGTGAGCAGACTTCCGGATTCAAGTCGGTCCGTTCGCTCGCCAGCTACAACGGATCCAGCCTGCATGTCGAACCGGGAGCCGGCGGTATCTATGTCCAGGGTACGGGCTACGTCGAAAAGTACTCGCGGGCCGGCAAGCGCCTCGCGACCGGAGTCGTGCGGGGCAAGGGATGCGACTCGGCCTACAACTACGACGGCCTCGCCACCGACCTGGCGGGGAACGTCTATCTCGTCAGCGAGGGCAGCCAGGCGCCGATGGTGATCAAGTTCAATCGCTCCCTGAAACGGCTTTGGGAGGAGAAGGTGCCCAAGGTCAGGTGGTACACGGGGTTTTCCGGGGACCTGGACATCGGCCCGGATGGCTCGATCTTCATGGAGTCAGACAAGGGAATCATGCGCTACGACCAGTCAAAGGCAAGCGCCCGGCCGACCCATGAGGCCTGTCCGAAGCCTTTCCATCTGCTGCGGATCGCCAGGACTCCGGGGCGCAGATGGGCGATCGCCGCGGTTCATGTCCCGAGCTCGGGCCTTCTGACCGTCAGCGGCCGCAAGGTCAGGACCGCGAAACGCCGGGTCGGGGATTACGGCGACTACGGCCTGGCGATCCGCCCGAAGGCCCGCTTCACCCGGGCGGCCCGGCCGGGTTTTCGGCGCTTTCCGGTCACGATCACCTACAAGGGCCGGCACTCCGGGAAGATCCACACCGCAGTGAAGCTTCGGGTCGGCCGCTAGCTCTCGGTCGAGAAGAGCTGGTGAACAGCCCGCCGGCCCGCTTCGAGTCCGGTCCGCACGACTTTCATGTCCGATTCAAGCCGTGAAGGCACGGCGGAATCTGCCGGTGGCCGGACCTGCAGGATGCTCGGGCTGAGTCCGGGTTCACGGTGGTGGCGGTCAAGCAGGGCCTCGTCGGCTCCTTCCCGCTCGCCCCGCGTCATGTATCCGTCGCGGATCGCCGGGCTGATCCGCCCGAGCATCCGGGCGGTGAGGCTCCCGCCGATCCCGGAGGGAGCAGCGGCGACATCACCTTCCCTGCGTGAGCGCAGCACCAGCAGGTGGGTGGCACCGTCGTCGATCGCCGCCTGAAAGGGGATTGCGGCGCTGAGCCCGGCGTCCAGGTAACGGCGGCCGTTCAGGGTGACGGGCGGGCCGCCGATCAGCGGCAGGGCCGAGGTCGCCCGCAGCGAAAGGATCAACGATTCCCGGTCGGTGATCTGGCCGTGAAGGTCAACCGCCTGTCCGGTTTCGATGTCGGTGGCCAGGGGATGGAATTCGGTCCCGCATTCGAGCGCCGCCTGGAACAGGCCGGGGGAGATCCGTTCGTAGTGGTTCTCGATCACGTTCTGCATGTCAACGATCGGTCGCGACCCGAAGATCCGCCGCTTGTCCATCACGACCTTCCCGAGGTCCGCGTCGGTCCAGGTCGGCACCCCGTCCTTCGCCCGTCCGCTCATCAGCCAGAGGCCGTTCAGCGCTCCAGCCGATGAGCCGTAGATCGCGTCGAACCGGTCGTCGAGGCCAAGCTCATGGAGGGCCAGGCCCATCCCCCCGGAAACCGCCCCGCGCATCCCCCCGCCTTCGATCACCAGCACGACCCGGTCCCCTGCCGCGGGTTCCGCGATCGCCCTCAGCACGGGATGCATTTCGACGGTGCCTGCCACGGATCCCGAAATGGCTTTCCTCAGGGCAGCGGGAGGCTGCGGCCCAGGCCCGCAAGTCCGGCCGGGCCGGGTACGGCGAGAGCCGAGGCCGAAGCGCTGCTGTCTGAACCGGAGAGTTCGACTTTCAGGGACAGGTACAACACCGAGGTGAAGATCAGGATCCGGTTGCGGAACGCAACTTTTCCGACCGGCCCCTTCTGTTCGTTCTTGAAGATGAAGTCCTTCTTCTGGTCGAGGCAGCGCCGCGAAAGGAGCTCCTCGAGGATCAGGGTCGTCTCGTACACATGCGGCATGTAGATCGGATTCACGCGCCGGGTGTAGTCCCTTCCCGCCTTGAACATCTGGTTGTCCACCCGGTTTCGAACCCGAATCAACATCCGGATGCGCCTGGCCGGGCCGCCGTTTCGCCTGAGCTTCTCGATCCGGTTGGTGAGCCGGTCATCGCGGCGGTCAAGCTTCCTGAACCGTTTCCGGAAATGGTGGAACGCCGCCATCAGCTTCTTCGTCTTCGGATCCCAGAACCCGGCGGCGTCCTTCGCCGCATTGACACAATCCTCCGAGAAGGGTTTCGGCTTCATCGGCGTCACCATCGGTTCAACCGCCGTAATGCAGCCGGTCGCGTACAACGCCTCGGCGAATTCAAGATCGGCCTGTTCCTTCGCCGGATCCGAGTCGTCCTTCTTCACCTTTTCCGCATAGAGGTTGAACTGCTTCTTGAACTCCTTCGAGCACTCCGCCGTGGGCGGAATCTCCGCCGCCCCGGCATTCGGAACGGTCAAGAACAGCATCGAAAAAGCGAGCAGCATCCCTGCCAGTAATTTCCCCATGGCGGGAATTATGCCCAAGGCGGGAGGTTCCTGTCGGTCGTTCACCGGACCCGTGGCGGGTCGGTTCCTTCGTAGTGGGTCACTCAAAAAAGTCGCTGGCCCGCATCAGGCCTGGGATTGTACGAGGCCATCGGAGAGGCTTCGACCGCGGATTGCGACCACCCCGCCCACGACCGTTGAAACGTCGCCTCTTCGTTCGGCTCTACAGCTAGGTTTGTGCGCCGATGTGCCCGACCAAACGGTATGCGCATTGGGATCGGTTCCGACGGTACTGCCCCGGACTTCGTGTCATCCGTCTCGCCTAGCTTGGAGCCATGGCGAATACGGCAAACCAAGTTGAGGTGGAGAGGCCCGCCGAAGAGTCAATGCGGACTTCGGATCCCCTCGCACGGTCCCTTTACGCGCAGCTTCGTGCGCGGTCCGTTCCCGAGCGCCGGTTCGTCCTTACGGCACTGATGGCATTGAAATGTCGTGGGGAGATCTCGAATGCGCGGCTCCAGATGATGCGATCGAGCTTGGCGATGTACCAGGCCGAGACAGGAAAGGTGCCCGCATACAAGGCGTACGAGAACTGGCGAAGGGAGAAGAACGACCCTGGCGTCTGTCCCGCCGGCCGGATCGAACGGCAGTTCAGAACCTGGAGTAGGGCTCTGAACGATCTTGGGATCAAGCCAATGGCAGACCCCACCGCCCTAAGAATCCTTTCGAAGGGGCAGCGGATCTCCGATGAAGAAGCTCTGCAGGCGCTAAGGGATTGTGCGGCGGATCTCGGCTCCGATAACTTCACCATCGCGGAGTACGAGAAGTGGGCCAAAGCAGAATTGGTGAAACCAGAGAACAAGGGACGCCGCATTCCGATCTCGAAGTCGATCGTCACCCGTCGATGGGGAACGGTCCGTCAGGCCAAGCTGGTAGCCGGACTCGATCCGAACTCACCGTTCCACACCACCAGTTGGTTCAGCGACGAAGAACTGATCAGTCACCTCGCCGTCGCGCGAACCGAGATCGAGGGTCGGCTCAGCACCGCGAAGTACACCGTGTGGAGGAAGGGAAAGCTCGAGGCAGCAAGGCAGCGCGGAGAAACTCTCAATCTTCCCTGCACCTTCACCTTCCACACGCGCTTCGGTGGCTGGCTCAAGGCGGTCGCGAAGGTGGAAGGACTTCCCATCTCGGCACACGAACATCGCGGTCCGCCGGTCTACACGCCCGACTGGCTGGCCGAACAACTCCTGATCGCGTACGACGAGCTCGGAGAGCCGTTCTTCACGTCGGCGTACATCACCTGGGTTCGCGAGATGCGGAAGGAACAGCATCTCGACTTTCCTCCACCCGACTACACCACCGTCACCAGGCACGGCGGACCATGGCCAGGCATTCGAGAGAAGGTCCGCGAAGCAGTTGCGATGGGAAGCCCTGATCCCCTCATCGAGCAACTAAAGACAGGAGGCATGGATGCGAAACGACGCGAATCCGTTTAGCGAAGCCTGCCTTGTAATCGCGGAGATCGCTCCCCAGCTGCCGGACCGCACGAGGGCTGAGCTGACCCGGCTGCTCGAGCACTCTGTGGCAATGCCGAGTGACCAGGAGCTTCGCGAGATGCGGCTCGGCCTGCTGGTTGAGTTGGTGAGGGACGGAGAGCTCCCAAACGTCGGGGCCTACCAAGAAGCCCGATCGGAGCGTGCGACTCAAGGCGAAGAATGGCCTGATGCCGGCAACTTGACCCGACACTTCGGAACTTGGGCGTCGACCTGCCGGGCGGCAGCCGATCTCGCTTTCAACATCACGAAGAACCGCGTCAAGACGCAGACGCTTCGTCTCTGGCCGAAGGAGCCCTACACCAGGATTGAAGTTGAGAAGTCACTCAGGCGCGCGTCGAGGAAAGTCGGCCAGCTCATCGGCCAGTGGGAGTACGTCGAACTTAGGAGAGTCGAGAGGAGACTGGCCGCAGCGCAAGGGCGGCCAGATCCTCGGTACCCGGAACTTCGCACAATCTGCAAGTGCTTCGGCAGCTGGGACCACGCGATCGCTTCGACCAAACGAAGCATGGACGCGGGACTGTAACTGCGGGCTGCGGGATCTTGCCGCTTGCTGTTGCGGCTAACATCGACGGCTCTAATCGACCAGCATCCATGTCACGTCCTGGGGAGAAGGAAAGTTCATGTCGCAGGAAGCGAGCGCAGACGAAGGCGAGTTGCAGGAGCTAGGACCGCCTCCGAACCCTCCGAAGAGGCGTGGCTCTGAATTGACCTCAGGACCAACTAGGTCACCGATTGAGATTGTTGAGACGAGCAATCCGGATCAGTTGGAAATCATCGTCGAACACTGGATTCGAGAGGCCCTCTGCGAGAAATACGAGAGAGTGCGGCGTTTCGCTGGCTCTGGAGACAAAGGTCGAGACGTAGTTGCCCAGGAGTCCCGAGACGATTTAGACCCTTGGGATAATTTTCAATGCAAGAGGTACAAGGACCCGCTGACGCCGTCAGACATCTGGATCGAGTTCGGCAAACTCGTGTACTGGACGATGAAGGGCGCCTACTCACGTCCCCGCAAATACACATTCGTCTGTCCGAAAGGGTGCGGGCCGAAGGCCAAAGATCTTCTAGATAACCCCGAGGCGATTCGCGAGGGTCTTCGCGAACAGTGGGATGGTAAATGCGCCGTCCTTTGCCCACTCAGCGAGATCTCGGGATACCTAGAGGACTTTGAGTTCCCCGAGTTTGACACCGTCGAGGCAGGCCAGATAACGAAGGAACTCGAGGACTCTCGGGTTTACCCAGCGCTATTCGGTGGAGGACTGATCAAGCCTAGGCCGCCGGTGCCTCCTACACCAGAGTCCATCGATTCGAAAGAACTCGGGTACATCAATGCGTTGGTCGACGCGTATCGCGACGACGCCGTAGAAACGATTTCCGACGTAGGGGAAGCGATGGCGCATGAGAAGTATGGCGAGCATCTTCGCCATAGTCGCAAGGAGTTCTACTGCGCTGAGGCACTTCGCGAGTTCAGCAAGGATGTCCTTCCCGACGAAGGTAGCTACCGCGACTTACAGGAGCAGATCCGGGACGGAGTGTGGCACGTCCTTCTTGACGAGCACGCGTCGGCTTATCGCAGGGTCCTGGCTGTGTGCACGCAAGCGGTGGCAGTTGCGACAGACGATCATCCACTTACTGGTGACCTGAAACCCAACGATCGCACGGGAATCTGCCACCAACTCGCCAACGACGGGGAGATCAAGTGGACGAAGTAGATACGACGACCGTCTTCGGTACCCCGCTCGAAGTTGGATTCCGCCTCTTGTTCCTTCTGAGCGCATCAGACCGACGTGCCCTTGATCAACAGAGGCTGACCTATTTCGACTACATCGTGGTGCACTCCAAGGACCTTGGTGGAGCCGAGAGCATTCACCCGGCCACCCCAAGACAGAAAAGCGAGCTCTTGGTCAAGCGAACGATCGTCAACGACGGATTGAATCTCCTGATCAGCCGTGATCTCATCGAACGGCGATTCGCTGCAAGCGGCATCGTCTACCGGGTAACCAAGCCTGGAAGGCTTGTCTGCAGTTCCTTCGAGTCGCACTACTCTGACTTGATTCGCGACCGATCAGATTGGACGATCAAGGAATTCGGAAACTTGTCGGACAATCAACTCAAGCTTAGGATCACTGAACATCTCGGTGATTGGAGTGACGAGTGGGTGGCCGAGACGATTCCGGGGGTAGTAGAGGACGGAGTTTCGTGAAGTTGTCTCGCCTCAGCGTCACGGGCCCCGGGAAAGCCGAAGCGCGTATCGATTTTGGCCCAGGATTGACGTTGATCACAGGTGCTTCGAATACGGGGAAAACCCATATTCGTGAATGCGTCAATTTTGCTCTGGGCTCAGACTCCGAACCCGAAAGGATCCCGGAGCGGGAGGGATACAACACTGTCAGCCTCGAACTCCTGTCTGGTGACGACACATTTGTGATCTCGAGAACACTCGAAGATCCCGATGATGCCTTGGTCTTCTCGGGAACATTGGAAGAAGTAAACGCGGTCGATGCGGAGGTGATTCCGGTTTCGATCGGCAATGTCGACGAGGTCTCCGAGTCACTCTCCGGTTGGCTTCTGCAGAAATCTGGATTTGACTCACAAATGCGTCTGATCAAGAATCAAAGCGCGGACTCCCAACGAATCAGCTTCCGAACATTCGCCCCGCTTTCCCTTGTGGACGAGGTGAGCATGATCGCGAAGAAGTCTCCTGCGACACCGATAGGCACGGCCAACCCAAACCCCCTCCGGTCGGTATTTCGAATCTCGGCTACCGGTCGAGGTCCGTACGCGACGGATCTGGCGCAGATTCGAAAGACGAACGATCAAAGAGAGATGGCCCTCCAGCGTGAAGCGGTGATCTCACCGATGGTCTCGAGCCTCGAGAGCGAACTACGGGACGCACCTCTCGGTAGAGAGACACTTGCGAGTGAGCTAGAAAAGATTGAGGTCGAGCTGGCCGAAATTTCGGAGCGAGTCTCTAAGAGCGGAGACCGAGCGAGGGCATTAATCGACGAACGAAATCGACTGGTGACAGAAGCGGACTCACATAGTCGGAATGTCACCGATCAGTCAGAACTGATCGAGCGGTTCAAGCTCCTCAGCCAGCACTACGACGTAGATGTCCGGAGGCTTGAGTTTGTCGCCGAGGGAGGTCACTTCTTTGACCAGATCGCTGCCTCGCACTGCCCGACCTGTGGCCAAGAGATACCTGACGGATCCACATGTCACCCAGAGGTCACAGACCCAGTGAAGGTGGAGTCAGCCGCAAGGAAGGAAATCAAGAAGCTTCTACCCAGAATTGAAGATCTACAGAAGGCCATCGGCGAAGCGGAGTCTCGTCGTGAGCAGTCGGCCAAGGACCAGAAACGCCTGGCTAATCAGATTGAAGAACTTGAGCGCGAAATCCAGGATGTCGCAAACCCGACAGCTGAAGAGGCCAAGAGCAGAGTCGAAAAGATCACCAGCCGAAGAAGAGAACTCGAAGAGCTGTCACTCAAGTACCGGGAGCTTGATCGGTACATCGAACTACAGACGAAGGCGGCGGCCATTAGTAGGCAGCCGAAAGCGAAGTACATCCGAGACAAAGACGAAGAGCTCCTCAACGCCTTCGCCGAGAGAGTGGGGTCCCTTCTTAAGGACTGGCAGTTCCCGCTAAAGATTGGAGTCAGGTTCGAGATGCAGAAGGACGACATCCTTATCGATGGAGTCCGTCGCACGACCAACGGAAAGGGAGTCCGAGCCGTTACACACGCAGCGTTCACCGTTGGCTTGATGGCGCACTGTTTGGCCAATGAAACGCCCCATTCGGGATTCGTCTTGCTTGACACGCCACTTACTCCGTTCCGGGGCATGATCGAGACCGAGGAGGATCCGGAAATGAAGCGATCCGTAAGGGAAGCTTGCCTTCGTTCCCTGGCATCTCGCGACGATCTCGGCCAATCGATCGTTATCGAAAACGTGAACCCACCAACCGGACTAGATGAGTCGGCTGTGATTCACGAGTTTGTGGGGGCGGGCGGAGAGGGCCGAGAAGGCTTCTACCCGTAGTAGAGCGACAGGCCGGTTTCAGGGGCTGACACCTCCGGGCCCAGCTAGCATCGGTCGATGAAGCCAGAGCCGTTCGACGACCGCCGCCAACTCTCGCTAACACTTCGAGGTCCAGAGTTCGCAGTGTTGGTTCCGTTTGGCGACATGGAAGCCTTGGGAGACACTTGCGGGAAGCTCGCCTCGATATGGAATGGCGTCGGAACCCTGCTCATCCCAGTTGGTGACGGAACCACGGATGAACCGTATGAGAATTGGCTGAACATCCTCTCGGTCGATCAACTGATGTTCCATGAAAGAGTCACCCCTGAACAACGGAGCCAGATAGATCGAGACAAGGCGCGTCCCCTGTCTCAGTTTTCGGACTTCGTACTTGAACAGGAAGTGCACATCTGGCGGCTGGCATCTGGGGCCGATCAGGCTCGTCCAATCCAGATTGATTTCGAAGAAAAGCTCGATCCGATTCAGAAGATCCTCCTGTGGGGCGAGCTAGATGAGTATGACCAGGAGTTCTTGACTGAACGTGACCTTGTCGCGGACTACGATCCGTCGCCTGCGGCGATCGTTCGAGCGCAGCTTCGACGCAACAGCCCCTTGGCTTGGAGCGCAATTCGAACGGACCTGGTTGAGGCCCTCAACACCCCAGGACCAAACAAATCGGTCTATGTCTTCAGTCCCGAGCCGGACTTTGAGGAGCTTCTGCTGTTCTGGAATCTTCGGGCTCGATTGCGAACACATGCTGGCGAAGCAACGATCCTCGGGGTGCCAAACCACGCATTTCGAGCAGCAGCTGACGAAGGCCTCTTCAGGGAATACTCAGATGCGATTCCCCAGGGGGTAAAACCAGATTTCAGGGTTGGGTGTGCAGAGAATTTGCGTCCCGAAATTGAGGCGGTTCTGCTTGCGGATGGTTTTGAGATTGTCGAACCTCGGGAGACCCATTACTCCCAGGTCCCAGAAGAGCGGAACCGACCAGAGTTTGCGTTCGGAACAATCTTCGTAGGCGGCCGATTGAGACGTGGCGTCCAAGTTAGCCAGTTGGCTGACTTGCATGAGGGCCTTAACAGAACTCAGTTCCAACGACCCGAAGATCTGCCCAAGACGGTCGACTGGGCCGGCACTCTCAGATACGACCTGTGGGGAATTCCAAAGCTGTTTCCACTTAGCGATGCCATTGCGGCCATTCATATGAACGAAGCTCACGCTGCGCGAAACGTAATTTCCGGCGCAATCATGATGGGAGGTCAAACCCCGGTCCTCGACTTGCGGATCCCTCCTCCGGATGTTCAGCTAGAAGCGCACCTTGCCGCGCTTGGCTTTCGCGGCAAAGAGTCGAGCGCCGGTCGAATCGCTCGGACGTTGATTGAGAAGATCGACCGGGAGTCGCTAGACGCACTCACGAAACCCGGGGCGCTGGCCATCCTCACGGCACTCGTTCGACGAAACTCGTCGAAGATCGCAGGGCGTATCGCAGAAAAGTTTCCGGAGGGCAACTTCACCGGCGAAGGCCTAATCGAGCTAACCGTGGCACTCGAGGCGGAAAGCAACTTTCTGGAGATTCCGGCCTTGACGCTGTCCGAGATCGGTTCTGACATTTTCAAGAGCCCAAGTGAGCTCGGCAAAGCAATGGGTGGCCTTGTTGATGCCGGCTTTGTGAATCGCGGCCGCAAGGTCGCGTGCCCAACCTGTTCCTTCTCGGATTTCTGGGCCATTGGTGAGCTCGACGAAGAACTCGATTGTCGCCACTGTGGCGTGAGGTTCTCTCTCCCGGCCTTTGACAACAACGGCGAGATTCTGAACCACTTCAGGCTCGAGGGGATGACAGCAAGAGCGGTCGATCAGGGCATCCCTGCTGTCCTACTTTCACTTCGGCTCCTCCTAGGAAGACCAGAGGGAGTTGGCTATAGAGCATGGTGGCCGGGGCTCGACCTGGTGCCTAACGGAAGCAAAACGCAAGAGTTCGAGACGGATCTCTTGTTCGCCTGTGATGGACGCCTCTGGAGTGTTGAGTGCAAGTCGAATGCAGCGTCGCTCAGTGCAGATGAAGCGCTGGCCCACGTGGAGCAGGCAAGGAGAATCGGAGCCGAACCCGCGGTGGCAGCTCCAGCAGGAGCCTTCTCATCCGAGGTCATCCAAGTAGCAGAGGATCAAGATCTCCAGATCTTCAGTCCAGCTGAACTCTTGAGCTGAAGTCGCGGCCTCGACTGAGACATCGAATAAACACCTCGTCGGAAGGAGTCCACATTGAAGAGTCAATTAGAGAGCTTTGAGATCAAAGGCCAGTGGTGGCGTCCCGAAGGAGCGGAGACCCGAAAAGACCCACAGCCGGAACTGGTTTCCGGATCGATGTCGATCGATGACGGCGCCGCATTCCTCCAGAGCGAACGAGACAAGAGAGGCGGCACCTCATATGACGAGGCATGTCGCGGACCGCTCAAGTTCGATCCCGAATCGGGCATGAAGCTCGAGCTGCTTGGCGCCTCCGAAGTGGCCTTCCCCCTCGCAAACGAGAGTTTCACCATTCTCGGCGAAACGTCGGGTGGAAGGCCATGCACTCTCCTCGGGTGCTTCGTCGTCAACGCAAGATCTCAGTTGATGGGGGGCATCTCTGAGCGAGAAATTCGCGTTGGCTCCCTCCTACTTGGAGAGCACATTGAGGACTATGAGCATTTCGGTTTCGACTGGCTTGAACTGAGAGTCAGCAATCTAGTCAGCTTTCTCTGGGCCCCTACTCCTCAGACCAAAGGGAATACAAGTGGTCTAGGACGAACAAGCGAACACCCCAAATTTCATGAGGTGGATCTGGGGGATGCCAGGGTGACTTTCGAGATCGGAGAACGAACCTCGAACTCAGTCCACACCGCACGTTGGGAGCGAGACGCGATCATCTCGATCAAGTCTTCAAGCGAGTTGACGTGGGCGCAGTGGAAGGAAGACTGGATCGAGCCTATCTCCAGAATGGTCACGCTCGCGACAGGTAGACCGGCGACTGTCGAGACGACCACATCGATCGTCACCGAAACGATCCCCCCTGGTCCGGTAAGTCCAGAAGGTACGACAAGAAATTTGGGGCGCGAAATCGTCGAGCAGCAGCGAATCTTCGACCACAAGAAGCCGTTCGAGTACCAACAGCTCCTCTTCGGTTTTGCATCTTTGGGCCAGCACTTCGACGAGTTCCTTCGGCTTTGGTTTGAGCTCAACACTGAGCTAGAGGGGACTGGGGATTTCCTCTTTGGCTCGCTGGAGCCGAACCAGACCCTTGAAACTCAGCTAGTCACGCTGGGCAGCGTGATCGAGAGTTACCACCGGACCTTTCTGGACAAGGTGGAGATCCCGAAGGATCAGCACCGGGAGATTGTCAACGAGATGTGCGCCACAATCTCCGATCCAGAGATCCGCCAGCTATACAAATCTCGCCTTGGGCATGCAAATGAAATGACCCAACGGGCGAGAATCACGGAGGTCCTTGAGCGCGCTGGCGAGGTGGTACAACCCCTCGGCATCGAAGGGGAACGTCTCGCCAAGGTCGTCGTGGCAACCCGAAACTACTTCGTCCATCTCGGCGCGAGAACAAAGTCTGTGTTGGACCTTTCTCAGACGAAGGAAGCAATCGAACTGCTACAGATCGCGATCAAGGTGAATCTGCTCTTGGACCTCGACGTCCCGGCCACCGACGTCGGAATCGGAATGGGAGAGGCCATGTCGGGAAGCTTCGCTTGGCAAAGATTGCATAGAAGGGGTTCGGCCTGGGTTGCCTAACCCAGACGTCTTTACGCCCATCCTGAAAGGGTGATCCTGCTGTCGATTACTCCGCGAACTCAGTGGCCCTAGTTGAGTTCAGGGGTGATTGTGATGTGGCAATCGATCACTCAGGCGAGCTCAAGAACGCGCCGAGCAAGAGTTTCAAGAGACCTTCGACCAAGACGAGGATCAGAACTAAGTTCTCCCGTTTAAACCGGAGACTTGAACCGCTTGCGAGGCTCCGGCGCAGGTCGGCGTCTATCGATCCGCTTACGCAGGACATAGCCCAGCAAGAGCGACGGAACCCAGACCACCGCTGTGCCCAGCCACAGGCCGAACTGGGCCACGTGAATGCTGGTGTCGCTCATCGCATGGGGGTCGCCCAGGAGGGAGAACGGGAATGCCAGAGCGCCGGCGGCGAGCAGGCCTTTTCTGACCACTGCGAGTCCGAACAGGAAGTAGATGAAGCAGACGATCGCGGTGCTCGCGAGATGCGCTGGCCCTCCGAAATGGACGCATGTCGCCAAGAGTGCAATGAACACGAAGGTGACCGCGAACTCACGACTCGCCGGCCCTGGCTTGCGGTCGATCGTGCTCATTCGTTCGCGAAGGACAGCAGGAAGAGTCCGAGGCTCGTGAAACAGACCATCATCGCCAGCATCCAGTACTGGGATCGGGTCGCGACCCGGATGTCGGACCAGAGCGAGATAGCCCGATCGTGCGCCAACGTGAGCGCGACCAAGTGGCCTGCCAACAGTGACCCGAGCTGGATGTACCAGATGGCCTCCGGACCGATGGCGTTGTAGTCGATCCCGTAGTTGGCGGTTCCGAACAGGTTCGTCGAACCGGTCCCGAGCGGATCGGAGAGCAGGAATGTGAACTGGGCCTGCTCCTGGAAGAAGAAGAGGCTGAAGTAGTGGGCCACCAGGTAAGCGAGGGCGATCGGGATAAGGGTGTGCGTGAACTTCTGACGCAAGTCCGAGAACTCGAACTTGAGGTCCACGGTTCGCATGCCCCAGATGCCGGTCAGGTAGATCGCTGCAACACCCAGAAGGACGAGCGCGAGGAAGAGTGTGTCGGCTCCTCTGACCGCTGTGGTTACACCGGCGCCTAGATCCGCGAGCCTGTCCACCTGCCAGTTGATCGCGTTGGCCAGCGCACCCTCCTGGGCTCCGTCGAACGTGGTCACGCCAATCGCAGTGACAACAAGGGCGAGCGACCCCGGAGTGTTGGCCCAGCTGGTCGTGCCGGACAGCGCCTTGCGTCGGCCGAGCTTCCCTTCTCGTACCTCGAACGCCGCGAGCGTCGAGAACATGTGGAAGTACACCGAGAACATCTCGCCCCGCTGGGACCACTTCTCTACACCGAACAGAGCCATCATCAGCCACGTGTACGCGCTGTAGAGGATCGTCGCGTTGGCCACCACTTCGGGCGAAAGGGAGACCGAAGTCCCCGCTGTCCCGTAGATGATCTCCAGCCACACGAACGCCACCAGGCCGGCAGCTGCCGGCCAGCGTCCGAGCTCCTCCGGGTAGCGGAAGTGAGGGAGCGTCTTCCCCGTGAGTTTGCCGATCGCGAATCCCACGGCTCGGCCGCTTTGGCGCCAGGGATTGACCGGGCGAAACAGGTCGCCAAGGAAGGCGCTGAGGACCGGGAACCCGAGCCAGACGGTGACGTAGACGAAGGTGAGTGCGAAGTTCCTGTCGGCGGCTTCCGTTCCCTCGAACCCGGCGTAGACAACAAAGCCAAGCAGCCCGAGCGAGATCAGGCCGAGCAGGATCTCGACCGCCCTCGATCCGATGACCCTCCACGCTCGCGGAAGGATCTCTCGCCACTCGCGGTTCTCGAACTTGGGCTTGCGCCAGGCCGTAGCCAGCGCAAAGAACGAAACGACCAGAACTATCGAAGCCGCCCAGCCGAACAGCCAACCCGGTATGGGCAGGTCACCCCGGGAGGCAAGAGCGTGCGCGAAGGGAATCATCGGTCAGGGAGTGATCTCGAGTTCAGCAATCGGGATGCCGCCACCCTCCATCTCAACCTCGTAGATCCCCACGAGGTCGGCGGGGAACCGGAGGGTCACGGGCTTGCCGGGTCCTACCTCGCGACTGATGTCGTAACCATGGACGTGGATCTCTTCGCTCACGTCCGACCGGACCTTGAATGCGATCGTGTCGCCCTTCGAGGCTTCAACCTTGAGTTCTCCCCCCGCGGGCTCACCATTCTCGAAGCTGACTTCAGGGATGTCCGGCTTGGGCTTCTCGGTCTTTGCCTCGACGGTCTGTTCGGTCGAAGAAGCGACCTTCTCGGTGCCGGCGCTACTCGTCGAATCGTCCTTCTTGTCATCCGATGGCTTTAGGACCAGGAAGAGGCCAGCGGCTACGACGACTACGGCAAGGAGGGCAAGAAGGCGGGTGCGGTTCGAGTTCATAAGTGCAAAATATATGTCGAGATGTTCATGTGTTGCCTGCCGGTTGCGCAGGAAGATGAGAGGGGGAGCGCCAGAGAGCCGCGGCGAGGAGAGTCGAGGCGCCGGCTAGGACGGCGAGAATCATGGCCGTGATGTGGAGTCCGAATGCGGCACCCGCGAAGCCGGCGACCGGATAGGTCACAAACCAGCAGAAGTGTGAAAGGGAGAACTGGGCGGCGAAAAGCCCGGGACGACTCTCGGGATTTCCGGAGCGCTGGATTAGACGTCCAGCAGGCGTTTGCACCAAGGCGAGGCCAACTCCGAGTGCCGCCCAGACGAGCAGGAGGGCAGCGAAGGACTCGATCAGCGTGGCTGCGACTAGACCGAGGGCGAGGACCAAGCCGCCACGGATCATCAGCAGGCGATCCGTTGTTCTGCGGAGGACCCACGGAAGGGTTATCGCGACCAGGAGGGACCCCGCGCCCACGATGCCAAGTGCCCACGCAACATCCGAGTCGTCGAGGCTGAAGTCCGACTTCACGTAGATGACCGTGTTGACCACGACCATCGCACTCGCCGACGCGGCCGCGAGGTTGAGTGCAAACAGTCCGCGGAGTCTCGGCACGGTCAAGTATTGGCGGATGCCTGACGTGACCCGGGCAAAGCCGCGCTGGGATCTCGCGATACCTGCGCCCGCGGCGGGGATCGCGGTGGTCAATACGAGGATCGCCGAGCACACGAATGCCGCGGCGTTGGCGGCGAACAATCCGGAATAAGAAAGGACTCCGAGAAGCGCTGCCGCTAGAGCTGGGCTTAGGAGCGCCTCGAGTTCATAGGCGAGCCTGGACAGCGAGAGTGCTTCCGTGTACTTCTCCACGTCCTCGAAGATGTCTGGAATGACTGCCTGGAAAGCTGGGGTGAATCCGGCCGATGCGGAGCTCAAAACGACGATGAGCAGATAGACCTCCCACACCTGGTTGACGAACGCGATCGAGACGACGGCCAGAGCTCTGATCACGTCTAGTCCTACCAACAGGTTCTTTCGCGACCGGCTCTCGGCCCAAGCGGCAACCAGTGGCGCCACCACAACGTACGAGGCCATTTTCAATGCGAGGGCGACGCCCAGCACCTGGCCCGCGTCGTCTTCGGCGAGATCAAACGCGAGGAGTCCCAGAGCGATCGTCGTCAGCCCGGTTCCGAGCAGAGCGATCACCTGGGCTGAGAACAGCTTTCGGTAGATCGGATTCCGGAGAGGAAGAAGGATCGAAGGCGTTGGCATTGAACTGAGTATATGAAGAACTATTCATGTATGTACGGCAATGCCCTAGAATCTCTCACCACCGCCTCTCTGCCATGCCTCACCCTTCCGAACATTCCTCCCCCACACGATCGCTTGGTCTCGACGAGGCCCAGCAGTTGGCCGAGTCGATGCGGATGTTTGGGAGCTCGAGCAGGCTCCGGCTGCTGTGGGCGCTGATCGACGGGCCACTCACCGTCGAGGAGCTGAGCGATCGCACCGAGTTGACTCAGAGCGCCACCTCTCACCAGCTTCGCCTCCTAAGGCAGGGACGCTTGGTACGGGTCCGGCGGGATGGCCGACGGGCGTTCTACGAACTTCACGATCATCACCTTCCCGACCTCCTCGCAGCACTGAGGCACCATCGTGAGCACGTCGACGGAGACCTGGCAGAACCCGGTTTGGAGCCGACGCTGACCGCAGAGACGAAATGACTGCCGTGATGAAGCGAACGAAGCCAAAGCTTCTCTTAGCGATAGCGCTCGTTGCGTTCATTGCCGAAGAGATCTGGAGTCTCTCGACCCTGGGTGGCCAGTCCGTCTCCTCATTCGGGGGGCCGGCAGCCTCGCTCTTGGTGGGACTGCTTTTCTCCGTTGGACTACTTGTCCTTTGCGTTTTCCTGATCGGGAACTCCTCCCGCGATGAAGACAGCCGGGGTTTCAACCGAGGACTACTGATAGCCCTCGCGATCGCCGCGCACCTCTACTCCTCACAAGAACTTCTCCAACTGCTGCTTGGCGATGGTCACGCTGTAGGCCTCCACGGCTTCTTCGGTCACGGCGCCTGGATCTTTGTTGCCATCCTCGTCCTCTCAACGACGACGATCGCCGGCTTGGTCGCGGGAATCCTCGCTTTCCGCCGCACCCGGCACCTTTCAGTTGATCACCCCGTTTTTCCACCTGGCGCAGTTGCCAAAGCGGTTCTGACAGCGCCGTTCGCGGGATCTGCTCCGGGCCACTTTGACCTCTGGAGTGCCAGAGGCCCGCCTTCTCACGCGTAGCTCCGAAACGGCCGACCTGGCCGAGTCCCATTCGCACGTGAGAAAGGAGCGTCCACCATGGACGTTGCCAACCATGACGCTGGCGTCGCGAGCGCCAGCGCACTTCCAAGCAGACGAAGACCTACCCCCTTTTGGCTATTGGCCGCGGTGGCCTCAGCCATCGCCGGATACCTGCTCCACCATTCCGGCTACTTCTCAGATCATCGACTTCTATCGGCGGTCTTCGCCGTTGTACTCGCAAGCGCCAGCGGTGTAGTCCTAGTCGGATTCATCGCAAACCGCAGACACCCGGAGCCACTTCCGGTGATCCTGGCTACTGGAGGCTCAGTGGTCGTCTCTACTCCTGTTCAAGAAGATGTGGAAGCACTGGCTGCGATCCACGCCCGATACCTCGGACGTGGCCTATTCGTCTCCCTGGGTCCGGCATTCCTCCGGGCCTACTACGCCGGCTTTCTCAGTTCCCCGTATGGGATCGCGAGTATCGCCAAGGTCAAGGGGGAGCCCGTCGGGATGCTCGTCGGAACCACCGATCAGCGACAGCACCGCCACTGGGTCATCAGGCACCAGGTCGCCAGACTTTCGATCCTCGGGCTGTCGGCCCTTGCGACGCGACCACTCACCACTTTTCGATTCCTTCGAACCAGAGTCGGTCGCTATCGAGACGGCCTGAAGCGGGCCCGTGACATCGAGACCAGAGGGCCAACTCCTGCTGTGCTCACCCATGTCGCCGTCCTGCTCGGTGCACGAGCTGAAGGCGTCGGCGGAAAGCTCGTAGACGACTTCGAAACAAAGGCAAGAGAAGGAGGCAGCGAAACCGCGATTCTGACCACTGAGGGCGGCAGCTCGGGCGCAACCGACTTCTATCTGGGCCGGGGCTGGGGAGTTACCGGAACAGATTTCAGTCTCGACGGCGACGCCATCACCACGATGAAGAAGGACCTCACATGAGCGTCCTACGAGAACAACGCACGACCAAGCGGAGGACCGGTCCCAGTGGCGGGCGCCTACTTATTCGCCGGCTCTCGCTGCTACTGCTCGTTGCCGTCATCACCTACGGATTGCTGAGGGGCACATCTGACTCTCACAAGGCCGGCTTCTCTCAGGAGCAATCCGAGGCACAACTCCCCGTTGATCCTCCAAAGGTCGATCGGTATCGATCGCTGACCGACGAGGTCGCACCTCTGGGGAAGGAACTCACGGCGAGAGTTGCCCAGGACGCGTTGACATATTCGCGGGGCGAGAGCGTTCGCTCGATAGCTCGAAGACTCAGCAGAAGCGGAGCCAAAGTCGCCCCCGGAGTCATTCGCGATGGCTACGTTCCGGGATCCCGCTCCTGGGCCAAAGTGATCTATCCGCAGATGTCGGGCTACACCGGGGACACGATGGGAGCCATGGTGGTCGTGAGGCAAACCACCGAGAACCAGGCCGGAGAACGTTCCAACCAAACCCGCGTAGTCGACGTTCGCCTACAGCTGGAGAACGGAACCTGGCAACTGAGCGAGCTCGCTTCGGTTGGCGGCACTCCAACCGAAAGGCCTCCCGGGCTCCCGGCGATATCTCAACGGGTCCTCGATGACCCCGCGATCGATCTACCCGACAGCGCTCGGTGGGACATCTACCGCGGAGAGATCAGCGGGAACCTGTTGAAGGCTCTCGCGGGCGCTGCTAAGAGCAACCCCATCCGAGTGGCGGTACTGAAGACGGGACATCCACCCACGGTTTGGGGGACCTCCAACCCCAGCGCCCACTCCGAGGGACTCGCGGCCGATATCTGGTCTGTGGCCGGCCAGCCCGTAGTCAAACAGCGTCAAACCGGAAGCGCGGCATTTGACACCGCGGGTGCGTTCGTGTCGCGAGGGGCACTCCAGGTTGGGAGCCCATGGACATTCACGAGCGACGGATTCAGCACGTTCACCGACGACGTCCACCAGGACCACATCCATGTTCAGCAGTAGACAACGAGCCTCAGTCGAACTGCCCCTCGCGAATCCTGCGCTCGAGGAGATCGGCATGGCCGCTCTTGACGGCCCTCTCGACCCTCGCGGCGTCGAGCGTGGCGCCCCTCAGGTAGGCCAGGTCGAGCAGCTCCTGCTTTCGCATTCCGTGTCTTGCCGACTCGAAAAACGTCCAGGCAAGTACTCCCAGGATCAGAAACGTCCCTTCGACCATCATGATCACGCCGGCAATCGACTGGTCCTGAACTGCCGTGAGGCCCCACTTTGCCTGTCCCGCCGCGTAGTTCTCATAGAGGGTGAAGCTCGACCACATGAGAATGTTGCCGAGCACCGCGGCCGTGAAGCGCACGGCAATCACGTAGATGATCTTCCAGCTCGTGCTGAACCAGGAAGGGGTCGGGAGAGGCCCAAACACGGGCATCCACATCAGCATTCCGAAGCCGAGAAACATGCTGTGCTCGAGCCCGTGGATCGCCGCCCCTCCGTAGGCCGAGTCATAGAGAGCGGGCAGGTGCCAGACGAAGAGGTTGATCGCCCAGAGCGGATACGCCACCAACGGGTTGGCCAGCACTTGGAGCTTGCTCAGCGGCCGGATCGAAAGTACGGGCTGCATGATCGCGCGGGTCAATCCAAGCACCAGGAGCAGCGAGACGATGTCACCGATGATCAGGTGCTCAATCATGTGCGCGATCACCAGTTCCTCAGCGAGGAAACCACCCGGACTGAAGAGCATCAGAAGCATGAGCACGATGCCGGATCCGAAACAGAGCTGACGCCACAGCGGAACCGGGCGACCTGCCCACGACAGCTCCATGACCCGATGCCAGTAGACGACGATTGCGAGGGTCAGGGGGATGAGTTCGAGCAGTGCGACGAGCGTTGGGCTCACGATGTCACTGTATATGAACCTCTGTTCATGTATTCAGATTGGAAGACACGGTGAGCGGTCGACGACGACGCGCCCGACGTCGCAAGTCCAACGTCGGGGTCAAGCTGCTCATCGTTGGAATTGCCATCTCCACGGTCGCCTTCCTGGCCTCTGCGGTTGGTGGACTCTGGGTCTGGAGCGTTGCGAGCAAAGCTCCTGACGTCCTGTCCCTCAAGGAGCTCGACAAAGGCCAGAACTCGGTGATCTTCGCCGGCGATGGAACGAGATTGGGAATGATCGATTCAGATGAGGTGAGGAGACCGATCCCCTACTCCGACATGCCCGAGAGCGTCAAGCAAGCCACCGTCGCAATCGAAGACCAGAGGTTCTACAGGCACGATGGAGTCGACATTCAGGGCGGTCTTCGTGCCCTCGTCAAGAACGTCAAGTCGGGCGGGATCACCGAAGGCGCATCCACGATCACGATGCAGCTGATGCGCAACGTGTTCATCGCCAACCCAAAGCGTGACTACGAAAGAAAAATCGTAGAAGCCAAGATGGCCATCGACTACGAGCGCGAAAACTCAAAGCGAGAGATCCTCCAGAAGTACCTGAACACCGCGCCGTACGGGACCAACCAGGGGCGAACGGCGATCGGGATCGACGCGGGTTCGCGGGTCTACTTCTCGACCGCTCCATCCGATCTCACTTTGCCCCAGGCAGCCCTCTTGGCTGGGCTCCCGCAGGCTCCCAGCGACTACAACCCCATCCAGAACCCGGCTGGGGCAAAGCGACGCCGTAACGAAGTGCTGGACGCGATGGCCGAGAACGGCGCCATCTCCGCAGACCGGGCCGAGGCGGCCAAGTCCAGTGGCCTACAACTCGACCCAAGCGAAGGTCTCTTTGACCGTCGTGAACCGCTCTTTCTGGACTTCGTTGAATCCGAGCTGATTGCCGAATACGGGTTCAACACGGTTCGGAGAGGCGGTCTCAAGATTTACACCACGATCGAGCCCGACATGCAGCAGGCCGGACTCGAAGCCATCTCTTCGGTCCTGGAAGACGAAGGACCCTCGGGAGCCCTCGTGGCGATCGATCCAGAGACCGGGGAGGTCAGGGCCATGGTCTCGTCACAGTCGTATGCCGAAAGCCAGTACAACCTTGCCGCCCAAGGAAAGCGACAACCAGGGTCCACGTTCAAGACATTCACGCTCGCCGCCGCGGTGCAGCAAGGCATGGACCCGGACAACACCTATTACGAATCCAAGCCACTCTCGATAGACGATCCGGTCTACGGGCCGTGGGAGGTGGCGACTTACGGAGACACCTATGCGGGAACCACGAGCGTTGCCGAGGCAACGCTCGCTTCGGACAATTCGGTCTACGCTCAGATGGCTTTGGACATCGGCCCAAAGGAAGTAGCGGAGATCGCGAAGAAGATGGGGGTCGAAACAAAGCTCGACGGATTCCCGGCAGAGACTCTGGGCGGTCTTCGGATAGGCGTGTCACCGCTCGAGATGGCAGATGCTTACGCCACACTCGCTTCCGGAGGCATTCACCGGGATCCCGTGGTGATCGAGAAAGTCGTCTTTCCGGGCGGAACCGAAGAACGTCCTGGGCGCAGCGATCCCGAGCGAGTGTTGACCGAACCGGAAGCAGCCGTTGTTACGGACATCCTTCGCCGCAACATCACGGAAGGCACCGGTACCGGTGCCTATACGGGCTGTGAAGGTCAAGCCGGGAAGACTGGCACAACCGACAATTTCGTTGACGCATGGTTCATCGGGTACCAGCCCAATCTCGCCACCGCCACGTGGGTTGGCTACCCGGAGTCGAACAACATCAGCATGCCGGGGGTAGCCGGAGGCACGCTTCCCGCCAGCATCTGGAATCAGTTCTTCACCAATGCGGAGGTTCCATGCGAGGAATTTCCGATCTCTGAAGAACAGATCGACTGGGCCGACACCGAGTTCGAATACTCAGTCTCCGGCGAGGAGGCCGACCCTGACCAGGGCCTGGATACTCCGGGCGAAGCTGAGACTCTTCCTTCCGAGGTTCCGACAGCTCCCGAACCGGAGCTGCCGAGCATTGACCAAGGTGGGATCACTGGCGGGGTATCCCCGGACGGCTGAGGCCAAGACCTACTAACGTTTGTAGTAGATGGATGTGCTTGCCGTATCTGACCCGGCCGCCGGGGTGGGACTCGTAGCTGCCCTTTTTGCCGGGATGGTCTCGTTCCTGTCCCCTTGCGTTCTCCCTCTGGTCCCGGGCTATTTGTCGGCGGTCTCGGGTGTGTCGGTGGACGAACTCGAGGATGCGGGGTGGCGTCGGGTCCTCTTGCCGAGCCTCTGCTTCGTCGCGAGCTTCTCCCTGATCTTCATCTTGCTTGGGCTCACGGCAACGAAACTCGGGTCGATTCTCAGCGACAACCGCCAGCTTCTCGACAAGATCGCGGCGGCGTTGATCATTGCGATGGGGGTCTTGTTCGTCGCATCCTTCTTTGTGGTCAAGCTGAACCGGGAGTGGCATGTAGACGCATTGATGTCTCGCGCGGGCAAGGGAGGGCCAGTCGTGGCCGGCGCCGCCTTCGCCTTTGCCTGGACTCCATGCATCGGGCCGACGCTGGGGGCGATTCTGTCGGCTGCTTCATTGTCGGGATCTGCCGCGAAAGGGGCACTGCTTCTCGCGGTCTACTCGGCAGGCCTGGCAGTCCCCTTCCTCCTTACGGTCTTGGCCTTCGACCGAATGACTTCGGCCTTCAGTGTGGTCAAGCGGCACTACGAACTGATCGTTGCCGCGGGCGGTCTCATCCTGATCGCTATGGGGATCCTGATCTGGACGGGTGAACTGTTCCGCATCAACATCGAGATGCAGAAGTGGATGAGTCAGGTCGGTCTCGATTTCTGGAGCAGCATCTAACTACGATTATTCGCACATGTATTAGGATGTTGGAATGAAGCCCGGAACAGATGCGTGCGAACTGCTTTGTCTCGACCTCCCGAAGGCTGAAAGTGTTCGGTCGTCTATTCCCGACGCTGAAGTTCTCGAAAGTGGGGCTTCGTTCGCGAAGGCATTGGCTGATCCGAACCGGTTGAGCATTGCCCTGGCACTGCGCGATGGCGGAGAGATGTGCGTCTGTGACCTCTCCTGGATCGTCGCGAGGCAGGACAAGCTGGTTTCGCATCACCTTCGTCTGCTTCGGTCCGCTGGACTTGCCACGTCGCGCAAGAACGGGAAGATGGTGCTCTACACGCTGACACCTGCCGGGAATCACATGGTGGAAGCCGTTCTTGCGATCGCTGCCCCGGTGAACTCATGAGCACCGAGCTTCTCGATCGGCCCGACGTTGAAGCAGCGGAGAGTGACGCGGTCAGATTCCGCGTGGGCGGGATGGATTGCGCGGCCTGCGCAGCCACGGTGGCCAAAGTCGTGGAAGCGGTCGACGGAGTCGAAACCGCAGAAGTCTCGATCGGCAACGGGACCATGCGCGTCGAAGGATCGGCCCCTGCTGAAGCCATCCAAGAGGCCGTGAGAAGGGTGGGGTACTCGGCCCAGCTCGCTTCGAGTCTGCGCGGACCATCCGTCCCCTTCTGGCGGCAGAGCGCGAGAACGTTTTCCACGACGATGGCCATCGGGACGCTGATTGCGGCAGTCGTTGCTTCTCTCACGACGCTTCCGGACGAAGTTAGTTCGATGCTGTTCCTCCTGACCCTGGCCCTCGGGGGATGGGGAATCGTCATTTCGGCGGTTGCCGCGATGCGTCAGCGGACACTCGACATGAACGTGCTCATGGCGCTCGCATCGATCGGAGCCTTGGCGATCGGCGATTACGCGGAAGCCGCATGGGTGATCGTTCTGTTCGCGGTCGGCAACGCCCTGGAGGAACTGGCACTGGAAAGAAGCCGGCGTTCCGTGGAGTCGCTTCGCGAACTGGCCCCGTCGACCGCCAACGTGATCGCCGGTGGCGAGGAGATTCCGACCCCCGTCGCCGAGATTCGCACCGGGTCTTCGATCGTGATCAGGCCGGGTGAACGTCTTCCGCTGGATGGCGAGGTGATCTCCGGGGCTTCCAGCGTCGACGAGTCGACTCTGACCGGAGAATCGGTACCTGTCGACAAGGCGGTCGGAGCCAGCGTCTTCGCGGGCACCCTGAACGTCGCTGGCTCGTTCACGATGCGATCCACGTCGGGATCGGAGGACTCGACTCTTGCGCAAGTAACAAGCCTGGTTTCCGACGCTCAGGGAAGCCGCGCGCCATCGGAGCGATTCGTCGACCGCTTCGCCCGGATCTACACCCCGATCGTTCTTCTCGCCGCGGTCCTGGTGGCCGTAATCCCCACGTTGGCCGGAGGCTCGTTCGACGAGTGGTTCTACAGGGGGCTCGCGCTACTCATCGTTGCCTGCCCGTGCGCCCTCGTGATCTCGGTGCCGGCGAGCGTGGTGGCAGCAATTGGTGGCTCGGCCAAGATCGGCGTCTTGGTCAAGGGAGGCCAGGTGCTCGAGGACCTGGCGTCGATCCAAGCCTTGGCGCTCGACAAGACTGGAACCCTGACCAAGGCCAGGCCCGAACTCGTGACCATCGCGACCGTCGCTGAAATGGATGACGATGAAGCCCTCGCGCTCATGGCTGCTGTCGAGAAGGGATCGGAACATCCCCTCGGGCAGGCCCTGGTCCGTTCGGCTTCTGATGCGAAATCTGTCGAGCTCGAGGTCTCGGGGTTTGAAGCCCTTCCCGGTCGCGGAGCAGTGGCCACGGTTTCCGGAAGAAGCCTGTGGGCCGGCGGCCCCCGACTCGCGGCCGAACATGACGCAGAGCTCCCGGTCGAGTTCGAAAACCTGCAGGCAAGGGGCGAGACGGTCGTCGCCCTGGGTGAGGGATCCGACGTGCTGGCAATCTTCGGGTTGGCGGATGAGCCCCGGATCGAAGCCTCGTCGGCGGTCGAGGGACTCAGGGACCGGGCCGGAATCAGCGAGGTAGTAATGCTCACCGGCGACAGCGAGCCCGTGGCCGCGGCCATCGCGAAGAGGAGCGGCATCACTCGCTGGCGGGCAGGTCTTCTACCCGAAGACAAACTCGACGAGGTCATACGTCTCGAGAGGGAGGTCGGACCCACCGCAATGGTCGGCGATGGGGTCAACGACTCACCCGCCCTCGCCGGGTCGACCGTCGGGGTCGCGATGGGTGCGGCCGGAAGCGACGTCGCACTCGACTCGGCCGATGTCGCCCTGATGGGTGACGATCTCATGCGACTTCCCGACGCGATCAATCACTCACGATGGGCGGTCCGGATCATGAAGCAGAACGTGTCCGTTTCCCTGATCACCAAGGCGATCTTCGTGGTCCTGGCGCCCCTTGGCTTCGTGAGCCTGATCACCGCAATCGCCGTCGACATGGGTGTCTCACTGCTCGTGACCCTGAACGGTCTACGTTTGCTGCGTCGGCCAGCGACCCATTCCCTGAGAGAGACCCCCGGGGATCCAGGTCCAGTCGCGGTGGCGGCGACCGCGGAAGGTGACGTATGCGAAGAGGACTGCTGTTCACCCTAACTACTACAGAACGTCGTAGGAGGTGCTAGGGTCGAAATCCCGTTGGCCTGGGCATCGACGCTTTGAACGAGCAACTCTCCGCTTCTGGCCTCTTGGTGCGGAGTAGTGGACATCCTTGTCCGGGTCAACGGGATCTACTACAGACTGTCGTAGGGATCGCTATGATCTGGATCCCGCCGGCCCACCCACAATTCGGATGGGCGCCCCCAGCCGAAGGGCCGGCGGGACCCCATAAAGGGAACTGCTACTACTTGTCGTAGTATGTGAGAAATCCAATTAGCCGAATCCGGTACCAACCGGATCGGGGGACCCACTTGAGGCCATCAAGTCTCTGGGGCGAATCGCACTCTGCGTAGCGCATCTCTTTCAGCGCGAGCCCGTCAGCTAACCCCGAAGGCGCGAGAAAGAGAGAAGGAATGAATCACGATTCCGTCATCGGACGGTTGGCCATTAGGGCGTTATTGACCTTTGGAGCTCTAGGAATGTTCTCCGGCATCGCTACCGCCTCAACGGGAGGTCTGTCACCGGCTTCTCCGAGCCCGGCTCCGGCCAAGGGCGCGTTCCCGATCCGTGGTTCAGTCACCTGGGGCGACGGACTAGGAGCGGGCCGGGGGCATCAGGGCCAGGATCTTCTCGCCAAATGCACCAGGCCGGTGGTCGCGGCTCAGACCGGAAGAGTTCGTCTTGTCGACTACCAGGCTGACGGGGCTGGCAACTATGCCGTGATTCGCGGGACGTCATCGAAGTTCGACTACGTGTACATGCACATGCTTCGCACACCGGAAATCCGGGCGGGCCAACTCGTAAAGGCGGGCCAGCGAATCGGACTGGTCGGGTCGACCGGACGCTCGACCGCCTGTCATCTCCATTTTGAGATGTGGACGCGACCGGGCTGGTACCGCGGTGGAAGCGTGAGCAACCCGACGCCCTACCTCCGTAAGTGGGGTTCAGCTCGCTAACCCCGGGCAGACCATGGAGCCTCGTTCTTCTGGCGGCGCTGACTGTGCTGGCTCTAGTCGGTTGCGGCGATTCGAACAGCGAGATGAGCGAGAAGGATGCTGCTCCTGCCATTGACTTTCCAACGGCCAAGAACACCTCGATCGAACAGCTCGCCGCCATGGCGTCACCGACCGACATTCAGTTCGCACCTTCGGGAAAGGTGGTCGAGCCAGGAAATAATCGCTATGGGTTCGCGGCATTCGACTCGCAGGGACAACAACAGACGGATCTCGATGTCGCGCTGTATGCGACGAGCGGACCGAAGTCGAAAGTTCTAGGGCCCTTCCCGGCCAAGGTCGAGTCGCTGGAAACCGAACCTTCGTTTCGAGCCCAGACCACCTCCCAGGATCCCGGCGCCGCCAAGGCGGTCTACGTCGTACCGAACCTCAACTTGCCCAAGGCAGGCAACTGGTACCTGCTCGCGCTCGCCAAGAGTGAAACCGGCTTCGTCGGCGCTCAGCTTCCGAACGTAGTCGTCCGCAAATCGAAAGTCGTCCGCCCCGGTGAGAAAGCCCCGGCAGTCTCGACACCCACGGCGGCCGACGTCGGGGGAAACCTCGAGAAGATCGACACCCGCATCCCGCCAGACTCACTCCACGCTGCCGACTTCTCCTCGGTCGTCGGGGAGAAGCCAGTGATCCTGCTCTTTTCAACTCCCCAGCTCTGCGAAAGCCGCGTCTGCGGTCCGGTGGTGGACGTCCAGGCCCAGGTCGCCGAGGAAACCGGCGATGACGTGGAGTTCATTCACTCAGAGATCTACAACGACAACGACCCCAACAAGGGTGTCAACCGGCAGGTTCAGGCATTCCGATTGCCCACCGAGCCCTGGCTCTTCGCCATCGATGAGGACGGGATCGTCCGGAAGCGGATCGAGGGCGCCTTCGGTCTGGGTGAGCTTCGCGAAGCAGTCCAATCCATTCGATCGGAAAGCCAGTGATCCGGCCTGCCGTCGGTAACCTCTCTCGAGTGCCTGCGCGCATTTCCGCACCAATCGTCTTCTCGGCCCTTTGTCTGCTGGGCACGCTGACCGTGGCCCTTTCGGCGGTCGCGCTGATCGGAACCTTCATCAGTGGTGACGCCCCGTGGGCTCCCGTTCAGGCTTGCTGTGAAGCAGCCATCGCAAAGGTTTCGTTCGGGTGGCTCCTCTTGGTGGCGGTTGGACTGATCTCGATTGTCGCGTTGGTTCGCCTGGCCTTCAGCAGTTGGCTGACGATCAAGGCCAACGCGCGTGTTCACTCCCTTAGAAAGCTGGCTTCGACAGAGAAGGTCGCGGGCCACGATTGCCTGGTTCTGGAGGACGCTCGACCGCTTGCGTTCTGCGGCGGGCTGGTTCGCCCGCGGGTCTTCCTCAGCCGAAACCTCATCAACGAACTAGAGCCGGCAGAGCTTGCTGCCGTCGTTGCTCATGAGGCCCATCATCAGAACCGGCGCGATCCCCTGCGGAACTCGATCACACGCGTCATGGCATACGGGTTCTTCTTCCTGCCAATGCTTCGAGAGTTCGGTCAGAAGTGTGTCGAACGCTCCGAAATTGCCGCCGACCAGGCTGCGGTAGCCGGCGGTGAGAGCGAACGAAAGGCACTTGCGAGCGCCCTCCTCTCGCTCCATGGACGCGAAAGCGAGGGAGTGGCAGTGTCCTTGTCACCCGATCGGATTGGAGTACTCGCGGGTGAGAAGCCTTCCTGGATTCCAAGTAGGAACGGAGCCCTCTTGAGCATGTCCGCTCTGGGGGTCTTGCTGGCCGGCCCGGTACTGGCAGCCGAACTCGTTACTCGCACACCGGTAGGCATCGAGGCTCTGGGACTTCACGTTTGCCTCGCCGCGCTCATCGTCGCTCCTCTTCTGCTTTCGGCGGGATTCGCATGGACCCGTCCCCAGGTGCGGATCTGATGACCAACGCTGAGAACCCACCTGCCCTCTCGGACCTCGAACGTGAAGTCATGGAACAGGTCTGGTCGGCATCGGAAGAAGTGTCGGTACGAGACGTCCTGAACGGGATCAACGAAGCGAACGAGAAGCAGCGCGCCTACACAACCCTGATGACCATCCTTTCCCGCCTTGAAGCAAAGGGAATGGTCACCAAGCGCAGGAAGTCGAAGTCCGACCTCTTCACCCCGGTGCTCTCCCGAAGCGACTACCTCGAGTCCCGAGCAAAGGTCGAAGTCGACGCACTGGTCGGCGAGTACGGCGAGATCGCCCGTGCCTTGTTCGTCCGTGAGATCGAAGACACCGATCCCGACGCAGCCAAGAAACTCAAAAAGCTGATCGACAAGTCCTAATTACTACAGCTTGTAGTAGCATCGGCTGCCAAGTCGATGTCGGACAACGTCAAACTCTCAATCGCCCTCGTGCTCGTGGGCGCACTCGGACTTCTGGTCTACCTCAGTCTCGGAAACGACACTCCGGAAGGATCCGCAAATCCCGAGGTCACTCGCGCGGACTCTCACTACCTGACCAAGGCGCCGGACGACAAGGTCACGATCGTAGAGTTCCTCGACTTCGAATGCGAAGCCTGCAAGGCCCAGTTCCCGACGATGGAGCGAATCCGCGAGGAATACGACGGCAGGATCAACCTAGCTATCCGGTACTTCCCACTCGGCGGTCATCAGAACGGAATGAACGCCGCCCTCGCGGTGGAGGCGGCCTCCAAGCAGGGAGCCCTCGAGGACATGTACATCAAGATGTACGAAACCCAGGCCGAGTGGGGTGAGTCACCAAACTCGAAGGCGGACCTCTTCGCCGAGTACGCCCAGGAACTCGGACTCGACATGGACCAATTCGAGGCCGATGTGAAAGATCCTGAAACGAGAAAGCGGGTCGAGAAAGACCAGGCTGACGGTGTAGGCCTCGGGGTCCAGGGAACGCCGACGATCTATCTGAACGGCGAAGAGTTGCCGACCATGCCGTCCTACGAAGATCTCAAGCAGCGCATCGACGCCCTACTCGCGGAGTAGTAGTGAAGGTCAGTTCAGCGGGAACTGCCACCCAGGCGCCTGCGGAGTTCATTCAACGCGTCACGCCATGGGTCGTCACGATCACATCGATAGTGGCCTTCGCGGCCGCGGCGGTCCTGATGGTCGAGAAGATCATCCTGCTCGGGGACCCGACCTACGTCCCAACTTGTTCGATCAATCCGGTTCTCTCCTGCGGCTCGATCATGAAAAGCGACCAGGCCGAAGCGTTCGGCTTTCCGAACCCGCTTCTCGGCCTTGCCGGGTTCGGTCTGATGACCACCTTTGGCGCAGCAACCCTCGTCGGCGTAAGAGCTCCGAGGTTCGCGTGGCTCCTGGCGCAGGCTGGCGCGGTGTTCGCGTTCGGCTTTGTCTGCTGGTTGATCTTTCAGAGCCTCTACCGGATCGAAGCGCTGTGCCCCTACTGCATGGTGGTCTGGTTGGCCACCTTCACCCTCGTCTGGTACCTGACGCTGGCCAACTTCTCGAGTGGACGAATCAAGTTGCCAGAGCGCCTTCGTCCCCTCCTTGGATTCGCGACGAAATACCACGCCGTACTACTCACGGGAGCGGTCCTGATCGTCGTCGCCCTGATCGCCGAAGCCTTCTGGTCCTACTGGAGCACCTTGCCGTGACCCACAAAGAAACGAGTTGAAGACCCACATGAATCCGAAGACCACCCGCATGCTCGCCGCCGGCGCCGTTGTCGTCGTTGCGCTCGCGCTTCTACTTATCGTCAGGCCCGGCGACTCCGACAACGGCAACCCTGACGAGAACGCCGACCAGGGACAGGCGACATCCAAGACCACCGGGAACACCGGGCCCACTTCGGCCCCGCAAAGCAAGCCGCCCCAGCCTGAGAAGCCGGTCGTTCCCGTTTACCGGGTTGTCGACGGACAGCCCGCGGGCGGAGTTCAGAAGCTCGAGGCCAATGAGGGCGACAACATTCGATTCGTGGTCAAGTCCGATGTTGATGACGAGGTCCACGTCCACGGATTCGATGTCAGCGAACCCGTAGGTCCCGGCAAGCCGGCCCGGTTCGACTTCAAAGCCGATTTCACCGGAGTCTTCGAAATCGAACTCGAGAACTCAGCAGTCCCGATCATCGAGCTCCAGGTCAACCCTTGATCAGTCTGCCCCTCGCGCATGCCCTGGTCTCGCGGGGTGACCTGCCGATTCCTGTTTGGCTTTTCGCGTGGGGCGCCGGCGTAGTCCTTGTTGTCTCATTTTTTGCGCTGGCCTCGGCCTGGCGCAAACCCAGATTCGAAGATGCTCCGGGTCGACCCGCAGCGACCTGGCTTTCAGCGACAGCAAACTCTTCGGCCGTTCAGTTCCTCTCAGGTCTGATCGGCGTCCTTCTACTTGCGGTTGTCCTCTACGCGGGGATCGAAGGAACCGAAGCTGCCGACCGAAACTTCTCTCTCACCTTCGTCTTCGTAACCGTCTGGCTCGGCTTCCCCGTCCTGAGTGTGGTCTTCGGGAACGTCTTCGCCGCGTTCTCTCCGTGGAGGGCAATCGGCAGGGCTTATGGATGGCTTGCGCAGCGACTGGCGCCGGGAGCCGTAAGGCACGTCGAGTACCCGGAGAAGGTCGGCAGGTGGCCGGCGGCGGTCGGACTCGTCGCCTTCGTCTGGCTCGAGATCATCTACGGAGCGACGGGCGCGGCCGTGGTTCTCTCCCCCGAAATCGTGGCCAAGGCGACGGTCATCTACTCGGTCTACACCCTGGTGATGATGGGCGTGTTCGGCGTTGAGAAATGGAGCTCACGTGGAGAGTTCTTCTCGGTCTACTTCGGCATGTTCGCCTCGATGTCGTCGTTTCGAAAGCGGGAAGGAAAGCTCGAGCGTCGACGTTGGCTCTCGGGAACCACCGATTGGGCAAACGTGCCGGGATCGCTGGCGCTCGTCGTTTCTGCCATCGGTGTGACCACCTTCGACGGTGCGCAGGAAGGTGCGCTGAAAACCCCGATCGAGTGGACGCAGGAACGAATCGGTGACCTGGGGTTCGCGGCAACAGTCTCGGTCCGGGCTGGCGACACCATCTTCCTGCTGATCACGATCGGAATCGTGGCACTCATCTACCTCCTCGGAGTCAAGGGAATGACCCGGGTGGATGCGGCGCCACCGTTCAAGGTGCTTCGTAGCCGCTTTGCTCACACACTCATTCCGATCGCGCTGGCATACCTCGTGGCCCACTACTTCAGTCTCTTCGTGTTCCAGGAGCAAGCCCAGTTCACCTTTCTGCTCTCAGATCCGCTGGGGGATGGATCGAATCTGTTCGGGACAGCGACATCGGGGATCGACTACACCCTGATCGGGCCCGAACTTGTCTGGTACGTCCAGGTGGGGGCACTCATCGCCGGCCACGTGACTGCGCTCGTCCTCGCTCATGACCGCGCACTTCTGATCTGGCCGGACTACCGACTGGCGACCAGATCCCAGTACTGGATGCTCGCGGTCATGCTCTGCTTTACGAGTCTGGGCCTCTTCCTGCTCTCATTTGCGAACCAGTAGAACGGGCGCTTCATTGCAGGGCTACACCTCGCCGGCTCAACCCAAGATCTAACTACTACAGTCCGTAGGAGCTTGGCTCCCCTTCCCTCGAAACTCACTTCTCCACTCGAACCGTGGAGACGACACATTCCCCTGCTCGCCGCTTCCGCCTGCCTGCTCCTCGTGGTGCTCATGTCGGGAAGTTCATCGGCAGCCGACACGCAATCGAAGCTGGACAAGGCAGAGAAGAAGATCGAAGAAGGCCAACAGCGGGAGGGAGTCCTGACCGAGAAACTTGATCAGCTCGGTGAGCGGGTCGACTCAATGCAGGCCGCGGTCGACGCACTGCGAGAGGCCGAACAAGAAGCGGCGGCGAAACTCCAGCAGGCAGAAGCTGACTTGAAACTCGCGATCGAACGACTCCAGACTTCCCTCGAAGAGCTCCGCGAAACTCGAAGACGTCTGAAGGTGTCCCTTCAGGTCCTCAGACAGAGGTTGGTGGACATCTACGTCTCAGGTACACCAAGCATTGCCTCGATGGTGCTGGCCGCCAACGAGTACAGCGATCTGGTCGAGATGGGACCGTACCTCGAAGCGATCCAGTCGCGAGACGAGTCTCTCGTTCAGAGAGTCAGGGAACTGAAGAACGAGGCGCGCAAGATCGTGGAGGCCCGACGCGACTCAAAGGAAACCATCCAAACTTCTCGCGACTCGATCGCCGCCGAGACCGCGCGATTGGCGAGTGCTCGAAGTGAAACCGAATCCCAGGTCGCATCTCTTGCGTCGGCGAAGGCCGCGAGCGAAGAGGCACTGAACGAGGTTCAGGACGGAATCGCTCAGGAAGAGGAAGTCGCGGCGGACCTGCGCGAGAAGCTCACCAAGGAGCTGGGTACAGCCACGTCGGTCCCGTTCTCCGTGGGACCGGCGTCAACACCCAGTTCCAACAGCATGATCTGGCCGATCGACGGAACTCTTACTTCGCCGTTCGGCCCAAGATGGGGCAGAACGCATGAAGGCCTGGACATCGCGGCCCCCGCCGGCACACCAATCGCCGCCGCGGCATCGGGGACGGTAGTGCTCATGCAGTCAGAAGCAGAGAGCGGCGGCTACGGGCTCTTCACCTGCGTGGATCATGGCGGTGGGTTGTCCACCTGCTACGCCCATCAGTCCGAATTCGGAACATCGGTCGGGGCATCTGTCAAGCAGGGGGAAGTGATCGGGTACGTCGGAAACACAGGCAACAGCTTTGGTGATCACGTTCACTTCGAAGTACGGATCAATGGGGCGGCAACCGACCCGATGGCTTACCTCTAGCTTGAGGCGGTCAAGCCATCCGGCCGGGTGATCTCCAGAGGCTTCCCATCGCCCGCGTGCTCAAGTTGAAGCGTTGAGTGCTCGATCTCGAACTGCTCTTTGAGCAACGAGTCCAACTCGAGTCTGACTCGATGGCAATCAAGGTCGGCGCCAACCAGCACGTGAGCTGAGAGCGAGGGAAAGCCGGAAGTGATCTGCCAGATGTGCAGATCGTGGATTTGCTCAACTCCCGCGACTCCGGCCATGGCCATACCTACTTCCTGGGTATCGATTCCCTTGGGGGCGGCCTCGAGCAAGACATCCACCGACTCCTTCAAGACTGACCAGGCGCTCGCCACGATGAGGATGGAGATCAGGATCGACACGATGGGATCGATCGGCTCCCAGCCCGTCAAAAGGATGACGCCGGCGGCAATGATCACGCCGACGGAACCGAGCAGGTCACCCAAGACGTGCCGAAGGGCAGCTCGAACGTTCAGACTCTCACCGCCTCCCTTCCAAAGGACCAGGAAGGCAACCACGTTGATGATGAGGCCGAGGACGGCGATCGCCATCATTCCGCCGCCCATCACTTCAACGGGATCGTCGAGTCTTCCGATCGCTTCGTACACCACCCAAAGGGACACCAAGACGAGAAGCACGCCGTTGACCAAAGCCGCCAGAATCTCGGCGCGCTTGTATCCGAAGGTCCGCTTCGCCGTCGCGGGACGCGCAGCAATCGATACGGCGAACAGGGCGAGAAAGAGCGAGAAGCTGTCGGAGAGCATGTGGCCCGCGTCAGCAAGTAGCGCGAGCGAACCCGTGATGACTCCGCCGACAGCCTCGGCGACCATGAAGCCACCCGTCAACAAAGCGGCGATCAGAAGCGCCTTACGGTCAGCTCCCCGATAGGACCCGATCCCGTGGCTGTGACCCTCTTCGGAGTGATCGTGGTCGTGGCTCATCTAGACGCGATTCTATCGACCTACTACAGCACGTCGCAGATCGGGCGACTTCGATGATTCGAGCCTCTATACGACTTTATGTGGTCGTATACGGAAAAGCGCATAAAGCTCCGCCACAAGGGATCGGTCACCCATTGATGACTCGATCAGGCGAATTCAAATCTAAGGGTGTCTACGGCTGTCTACGGATTGTCCGTAGACAAACCGATGAGGCTGGCTTTGTTCAGACGTCGGTTCAGCTCGACCTGCGATACGACTAGATTCGCTCGCGGTTTGGTCGGACCAATCCCGGGAGATTTCTCAGACGGGCCACGCTCCTGGCCCACCGTCCGGGGTCTTTCCGGATTTGCCTTTCGGGCTCGCGGGCGATCAGGTTCTCCCTGATCTCGCGAAGGCTGGCTCGAATCTCCTCTTCACTCAACTTCTCGAGCAGGTTCGAGAAATGACGGTCAATTGAGAACTCCAGTGGCAAGTCGTACTGCTGGAAAACGAAGTAGGGATCCTTGATGTTGTCGCGAATCTCGCGGCCCGGTTCCTGGACGAGCTCAACTGGCTTCGCGTCGGGAGAAGCCTCAACGAGCTTGATCGCGACGTCAGCGAGCCTCGCGCCGCGAGGGAGCAGACTCGACTTTCGCCGATATACAGATTTCTCGTACGCCTCCATGTGGAGGTCGAGACTCAACGGGAAGCTCGTATCGAGCCAACCTGCACCAATCATTTCCACAATGCGCTTCCTCAATAAGAAAGGGGCCAGGTGCGGAATCAGACAGATGATTTGCGCATCCGTCAGATCGGGCGAAGTGGATCTCCCGTGCGCTCGAAGGATCTCGACGGAACCCGGTCGCTGGAACAGATCCCACTCTTCGGGCTCGAGGACAACCGGAAATCGTGGCGCCATCTGTCGAGATTATGACGCGGACTCGGTCTTGTCTAACTATGCCGCGTTGGCTTCGAGCTCACCCGACTTACGGGCGGCATTCTCAAGCACGTTTGCGGCGACGGAGATCTCGCGGCCCAGGTCGGTGAGGCTGTACTCGGACGTCATGGGTGGCCCGTCAAACACGCGTCGCTGAACGGCTCCCAGTTCCCGCAGTTCGTTCAAACGAGTCCCGAGCACCTGTCGGGCAATCGACGGGAACTCAGCATCGATGTCCCTTGATCTCATGGCATCTCTTCTGGAGAGAGCTAGAAGGATCTGAATGGTTCCGCGGCGCGAGAAAACGCGCCAGATCTCGGGCTCGTCGAATCGGCGAAGTTGTCGATTATCGCTAGCCACCATCATCAAAGGATACGCCCTATCAGTGGCTGAAGTTCGAGATAGCAATGCCGCGATTTAGTTCGAACTGAGAAGTGAAATCGGGAGGGAAGCTAGGGCCGGGGAACGTCAACGCCGGCGTCTTCTTCTGCGAGCGGCGTGGCGCTGACGACGCGGTTCAGCGCCTCAGCGACTTCTGCCAAAGCTGTCCCCTTCTCGGTCACGCGATATCTGGAAATCATCGGGGGACCTTCTTCTACCTCTCGTTCGAGGATCCCGAGTTCCCTTAGTTCGTTGAGCCTGGTTCCCAGAATCTGGCGCTTGATAGTTGGTATCGCCGCGTCGATCTCGCTGCTTCTCAGCGACGAACCATCGCTGAGCAATAGGAGAATTTGAGGCGTTCCACGCCTCTGGAACACACGCCACTCCTCTGGCTCGTCGGGTCGCTGGGCTGCTCGAGGTTTTTCCATCCGAAAGGGCTATTACGTTCTCAGCGTGCCACTAATTAGGGGCAGAGCTACTATTGACTGGCGGGACTCGATACGTCTCATCAGCAATCTACAAGTGATCCGATCGCTAAAGCCAGGGGTTGCGATCAAGCGACTGACTTCAGGTACCGCTCTGTGATCTTGACACCGGAGCGCGTTGGCTTGATCAGCTTGCGTCGCCCGTCGTTTGGGTCTACCGCGACTTCGATCAGATGCTTGTCGACCAGTTTCGAAAGCGGTCGGCTCATCGTTGGTTGTTCGAAACGAAGCTTCTTAGAGATTGCCAGCACCGAGTCACCGGGTGATCCGACTACGCAAAGCAAGATCTGGATTTCAGAACCGTCCAGGTCCTCGAAACCCCCGTACGGGAACAGTTCCCTTGATCGGCCGGCAACAGCGACGGCTTCGTCCAGCAGCGCTCGTTGGGCCTTATTCACGCCGGCCACCCGTTGCAACAAGAATTTCGCAGGTACTTCTCAATCCGAAGTAGTTTCGGCAACGCCGTCCTTCCAACAGGTTCGGTCGATGGGAGGTGAAGCCACGCCAGAACTCTGAGAAACAGATCGCGAAGTGTTTCTGAACTCACTGATGCACCACGGCTCATGCCGCGGCCCACAGAGGAGAAATGATGACTCAGCACAACAAGAAGACGAGGGAAACGCAGCTCAGCAGGCGCCTCCGGCGAGCGATCAACCAGGAGGCTCACGAGCTCATCAAGAAGGACCCAAACCTGGGAAGAGTCAAAGCCCTCAAGACAGCTCGTCAGATCGTCATCGCGAGAGAGAGGAAGAACCCGCACCGCAAACGAATCCGGGAACTCACAGAGCCCGAGCTCAGAGCCGTCAAGAGATCTGAGACTTGCTCGGTCGCTGAGCAGCGAGCCATCAGAAAAATTCCGGCCATTCAGTGGCTCGTTGCCTATCTCCTGACCGCGGGAAGGACCCGTCCGTTCCTTAACCGATTGCTTGTCACAGCGGCTCTTTTCGAGATGGCGTTCACGGTCCGTCCAGAGTTCCGGTTCGTGTTCTCCAGATTCCGAAGTGGCGACTCGATCAACTGGGCGCATGGAAGTCCCCAAGGCCCGTTCACGATCGAAGCCAACTACCACGCCCTGCGGAAAGTCACTGACTGTGGAAAGTCGGGGGCGACCATTCACATCAACCTGGATCTCCTCGACCAGATCGCCGCGACGAAGGTAGCCGGCGAACTCCGGTTCCCCAACTTCGGTCGGTTCTGTGCCATCGACGGAACACTGATCGAGGCGAACGTTCCCCAGACACTCCCAAGGATGAGGTCCCCTCGCGCCAGGAAGACTCTGATCCGCGAGATCGCGGGTAAGCATCGGCGAATGGCCGACATGGTCTTCCACGGCTTCGGAAAGCACTCCGACGCCATCGACGATCAGCCCGAACCCGGTCTCACAATTCGGAAGCGTTGCTTCGGCTACAACCTCGTCGTCATCAGCTGTCTCGACACCTGCCTGCCGGTGATCTGGACGCTTATGCCGGCAACAGGAAACGAGGTCGCCGCCGCGAGGGAACTCATCGAGGCTCTTTTCGAGCTGCGGCCTGACTTCCCGATGGAGTACCTGGTCGGGGATGGCCTCTACAACAGGGGCTTCGAATTTCCGAGCACCCTCTACAAGAACTACGGCATCCACCTGGTCTCTCCAAGAACCAACAGGAAGTCGAAGAGCGAATGGGCCGACAGCGACGGTGTGCCCCGGTGCGCACACGGCCTCATGAAGTTCACCCGACATGGCGAGGTCTGGGATGCCGCGAAGCGGAGAGCTCATGGCATTCGCCCGGGAAACCTTCCTCCAAACGGGAAGGGCCTGAACCCGCGGCTTCGGTTCGAGTGCCACGAGGAAGTCTGCCGAGAGAAGAGCACCCGCATGGAGGACGATTGGATCCTCCACACCTTCCTGCCCCATATCGGGCAGGACAAATGGACCGCACTCAGGGAAGTCCTGCTGGCGAGGCGCAACACATCCGAGTCCCTCTTCGCTCAGCTCAAGCAACTCGGCGTCGGAGCAAAGTGGCCGAACCGAGCCAGGTGGGCCACCGACAACGGCATGCGCTGGCTCACTTCGCTGGCCCTCCTGAACATGACGGCCCGCAAGCTCGTCCACCTCGACGGGAGCTACGCCGCCGCCCTCAAGGACGCCTACAGCGCCGGCATCATCACCCGGCAGCAGATGCACCGATTCCTCGAGGTTGAGGGAATCGAAACGGACTCCCGAAGTCGTGCGGATGACACCCCGCCAGTCGCGCCGTCCACCTGGAACGACTGGATCGAACTCCCGATCGATCGGGAGTTCCTCGTGACCCCCGTGGATGCCTACAGCGACATTCCCTACGGCTCCAACAAGTCGGAGAAGTAGACCCTCTCTACATCTAGTTGTTAGTGCGCGGCCGCCTCTAGAT
>JAIBCJ010000227.1 GCA_019694145.1 Solirubrobacterales bacterium
AGGAGCGGGCGCTTTCCCGCGAACGCGCCGCCGGCTCGAAGCTCTCGGTCGCCTAGTTGCGGGAGCTACCGGGCTCGTGCTCGCGGGCCCTCGCCGGTTCGGCCGGCGGGCGCCCGGACGGGAGCCGGAACCGCTTCCTGCCGGTTTCGCCGGTGCGAGCGCGGCGCGGGGAGGGCGTCAGCGAACCGCCACCATGGGGCCCGCGCCGGGGGCCGCGCGGCAACAGGGGCCGGGAGCGACGCTTGCTGCCGCCACCGCCTTCTTCACCTTCGTCGAGCACGCCGTTCTCCTGCTCGTTGGTCGCTGCCCAATAGAGCAGCCAGATCATCCCGACCGCCGGGATCTTCAACAGGATCAGCATGAACAGGACTGGCCAGTATCCCTCCATCAAGTCAGTGTAAATGGTCGGGCCGCTGGCCGAAGGTGGTGGATCGGCCGGTTGAGGCGAGGGAAGCGGCCCAGTCGGCCACGACGGCAGCCTGGGCCTCCTCGAACCCGAGATCGGGCTCGGTCGGGACCAGCAGGGTCGGTTCGCCCCTTTCCTCGCGTGCTGCGGCCCAGTCGAAGCAGCTCTGATCAAAGGAATCGTCGATCCAGGCGAGGGGCCGGGTGGCGCAGAACTCCCCGATCGCGCCGAGTTTCCAATGCGCTTCGGTGGTGCCGGCTGCCGCAGCCGGTTCACGGGCATCACCGCTCTGACGCTTGCGGTGAGCGTCAAACTCGATCACGGGCAGCGGTCCGATCCCGGTGATCAGCGAAAGCCGGTCATTGGCCCGGTCCTGCCAGCCGGTCGCCCAGACCGGTTCGAAGCGGCCCGAAAGGCGGCGAATCCGCTCGGCGGCTGCGATCGAGATGAGGTGTGGAGTGCCGTCGATCAACTCCCACCGCGCGACCTCGGGCGGTGGCGGCGAGTCGAAGCCGAACAGGCTGATCACGCCATCGACGTCGATCGCCAGAATCGGACGCTTTTCGGCGCTGTCAGCGGAATGCCCGCCGGAGGGGTGAGATGGCGCGAAGTCCAAAGGATGTGTAGTATCCCTCGCCGTGCCTAATACCAATCAACTCGTACGCAAGGGCCGCAAGAAGCCCAAGAAGAAAGTGACCACCCCGGGTCTCAAGTCCGGGCAGGGCAACAAGAAGAAGGTCGCCGCGCCTCAGCGCCGTGGCGTCTGCACCCGTGTTGCCACCGTGACCCCGAAGAAGCCGAACTCGGCTCTGCGGAAGATCGCCCGTGTGCGCCTCGCCCACGGCATGGAAGTCACCGCGTACATCCCCGGTGAGGGGCACAACCTGCAGGAGCACTCCGTCGTCCTCATCCGGGGCGGCCGGGTCAAGGACCTGCCGGGTGTTCGTTACAAGGTTGTTCGGGGCACCCTGGATGCGGCCGGCGTTTCCGACCGCAAGCAGGCCCGCTCCCGCTACGGAGTGAAGGCGAGCTAATGGCCCGTCGCAACTCCGCAGTGATCCGTCCGCTTGACGCGGACACCAAGTACCGCAGCCGCCTGGTCCAGCAGATCATCAACAAGGTGATGCGCGACGGCAAGAAGTCGACCGCCGAGCGGATCGTCTACGACGCCCTCGCCCTGGTCGGCGAACGCTCCGGCGAGGATGCCGTCGAGACTCTCGAAGAGGCAATCAAGCAGCTCACCCCGGCCCTTGAGGTTCGCTCCCGCCGCGTCGGTGGCGCCACCTACCAGGTCCCGGTCGAGGTTCCCTCCCGGCGCGCCCGCACCCTCGCGGTCCGCTGGCTGGTCGATTTCGCCCGCGCCCGCAACGAGTACTCGATGTCCGAGCGTCTCGCCAACGAGATCCTCGACGCGACCAAGCAGCAGGGCAACGCCTACAAGCGGAAGGACGACATCTTCCGCATGGCCCAGGCCAACAAGGCCTTCGCCCACTACCGCTGGTAGCAGGCGAAATCAAGACTTGCGAAAGGGGCGGCCACCGAGCCGCCCTTTTCATTGCAGACCAGTGAGGTGACTATGGATTTCGTCCATATGAACGAATCTCATACCCACCTCGGATTTCCCGCTCGCCAGGAGCGAGGTGACTATGGATTTCGTCTATATAGACGAAATAGATACCCACTTCGTGTCGAGGGGTCGGAGTTCGGTTAGGGATTGACCTGTGCGACCAGGTCGTAGCTGCCCTTGCCGTTCATCTGGACGATCCAGATCGGCTGGCTTACGTCGTGGTCGGGGGTGAAGCTGAAGTCACCGAGCGGGGTTTCTTCGCTGACCCCTTCCAGGGCGGTCTTGAGGGCTTCGCGGTCGGCGGCGATGTCACCGAACTGGAGATCGGCTTCCTCCGCCGCGTCGGCCAGCAACTTGACCCCGGTGTAGGCCTGGGCGGCGAACTGGTCCGGTTCCTGCCCGTACTTCGCCATGTAATTCGCCATGAACTCATGGTTCTCATCCGAGTGATTGCCGGCGTACCAGGCGGCAGCGGACTGGACGCCCTTGCCCTGTTGGCCGAGGCTCTCGGCGACGACCGGCGAGTTGAAGGCATTGCCGCCGAGGATCGGAGTCTTGGCGCCGTAGGCGTTACGAAGATCCTTGACGATCCCGGCCCC
>JAIBCJ010000228.1 GCA_019694145.1 Solirubrobacterales bacterium
TCACCGGCTCTCCGTTGCGGATTCCGGCCACGATCTCGCGGGCCCGGTCGAGACCGGCGGTCTGGCAGAGCTCGTTGCGGACCCCCTTCGGCACGTCGAGCTGATCCAGGTACCAGGGGTAGAACTTGCGCAGGTAGCGACCGGCCCTTACCTCGCCGAGATGCTCCTCGGCCCGGTCCATGACCCAGGCCAGCTCGTCCATGACCGATTCACGGGTCGGGGGCTCGACCTCCTGGCCAGTGAGTTCGGCAAAGACCCAGGGGTAGCCGAGCGAGCCGCGGGCGATCATCACCGCGTCCGCATTGGACTCTTCGTAGGCCCGGCGGGCCGCCTCGGCGCTGCTCAGGCCGCCGGAGATGATCATCGGCACCTCGATCGTTTCCGAAAGTTCGCGGGCCATCGCGTAGTCGGGCTGACCCTTGTGGCCCTGCTTGGCGACCCGGGGGTGGAAGCCGATCGCGGCCACCCCGGCCTCCTCGACCAGGCGGACGGCCAGATCGAAACCGGAGCGGTCACCGGGCATCAGCCCGGAGCGGATCTTCACCGTTACCGGTAGATCGGAGCCGCGGCCGGCCGCCCGGGCCAGTTCCAGCGCAAGCTCTGGGTCGGAAAGCAGTTCGGCCCCGGCCCCGGTCTTGCGGACCTTCGGCACCGGGCAACCCATGTTGATGTCGATCAGGTCGGCCCCGGCTTCGGCGGCGATCCTCGCCCCGGACTCCATCGCCTCCGGCGACTGGCCGAATAGCTGAATCGAAACCGGGTGCTCGTCGGGGTGGATCCGGAGCAGCTCCTTCATCGTCTTCTCGTTGCCGTAGTGAAGGCCGAAACTGGAAACCATTTCCGAAACGGCGAGGCCGGCCCCGTAGCGCCTGGCCTGCATGCGGACGAACCAGTTGCCGATGCTGGCCAGCGGCGCGAGCAGCACCCGGTTGGAGATCTCCACCCCGCCGATCTCGAAAGGTTCAGTGAGTGCGGGCTGTGATCCGGTGGAGGTGGTGGCGAGGGCCTCAGCCACGGTTTCGCTCATGGATGATCCTCAGCCCCTTGAGCGTCAGGAGCTCGTCTATCTCGTCGATCTCTTCCGAAAAGGGGACGATCGACTTGGCGTAACCGCCAGTCGCGATGAAGCGGGCGTCACCGCCCAGTTCACGGTTGATGCGGCGGGCGATGCCGTCGACCAGCCCGGCGAAGCCGTAAAGCACCCCGACCTGGATCGCCTCGCGCGAGGACGTGCCGATCGCCTTCTTCGGTTCACCGAGGTCGATCCGGGAAATCCGCGCCGCCCGTTCGGTCAGCGCGGTCAGCGAGATCTCGACACCGGGGGCGATCGCGCCACCGAGGTAGGCACCGTCAGCAGAGACCGCGTCGAAATTGATGCCGGTGCCGAAATCAACCCCCACGCAGACATCGCCCACCTCGTCGTAGGCGGCGATCGCGTTGACCAGCCGGTCCGCACCGACTTCGGCGGGGTTGTCGATTTCAATTGACATTCCGGTGCGGATACCCGGTCCGACCAGGAGACAACCCACATCGAGGTATTGCTGGGCCAGCCTGGTGTACTCGGAGCCGAGCGGCGGCACGACCGAGGAAACGACCAGTCCGTCGAGGTCGTCGAAGCCGGTACCCCGCAGTTCCATCAGGCCGGATATCCGTTCGGCCAGCTCGTCGCTGGTCGCCCCGGCCCTCGTCTGAAAACGCCAGTGACGGGTCAGTTCGTTGCCCTCGAAGGCTCCGAGATGGGTCTGGGTGTTGCCGACGTCAATTGCCAGAAGCATGAACAAGGGAGTGTGGCAAATGTCAAGACTTATGATCCTCCCCATGAGCAAGGCGACGCTGTTCTCACTTCCCGGTTCCCATCCCGCGGTCAGCGTGAAGCTGATGCTCGATTACAAGGGCATCGACTTCAAGACGATCGACCTGATGCCCCTCATGCACAAGGCCGTGGTGCGTGCCGCCGGCTTCCCCGGGACCACGGTTCCCGCCCTCAAGTTCAACGGCGAGAAGCTTCAGGGTTCGGTTGACATCGCGCGGGCGCTCGACCGGATCGTGCCGGAGCCGCCGCTGCTGCCCGCCGACGAGGACGCCCGCAAGCAGGTGCTGATGGCCGAGGCCTTCGGCGAGGCCGAACTCCAGCATGCGGTCCGCCAGATCCTCTGGAATGCGGTCCGTCGGCAGCCGAAGTCGATCGCCACCTTCCTCGAAGGTTCGAGCCTGCCCCTGCCGCCCAAGGTCGCCGCCTACACTTCCGGCCCGATCATCTGGGGCGAGTACAAGGTGAACGAATCAACCGACGAGAACGTGAAGGCAAACCTGATCGCGCTGCCGGAGTGGCTCGACCGCCTGGACGCCTGGGTGGCCGACGGCACGCTCGGCGGTGCCACCCCGAACGCCGCCGATTTCCAGATCGCCACCAGCATCCGCCTGGCGGCCACCCTTCAGGACCTCCGCCCCTTCCTCGAAAACCGCCCGATCTACGAGGCCGCAGTCCGCACCGCTCCGGTCTACGCGGGTGACGTCCCCCCGGGCCTGCCGACCGAGTGGCTCGCCCCGCTCCGCGAAAACGCCGCCGCC
>JAIBCJ010000229.1 GCA_019694145.1 Solirubrobacterales bacterium
CTGCCGGGCTTGACCGAGCCGCCGTAGAGGACGATCGAGGGGATGTCGATCCGGGCCACACCCATCACGGCGCCGGGGATCGTCTTGTCGCAGGCGGCGAGCGCGATGATCGCGTCGAACTGGTAGCCGCGGGCCATCAGCTCGATCGAGTCGGCGACCATCTCGCGACTGACCAGGGAACTCTTCATTCCCTGGGTGCCCATCGTGATGCCGTCGGAGACGGCGACCGTGTTGAACTCCATCGGGGTGCCCCCGGCCGCCTTCACACCTTCTTTGACATAGGCCGCGAGGTCCCTCAGGCCGTAGTTGCAGGGCATCGCCTCGGTCCATGTGTTGGCGATTCCGATGGTCGGCTTGCTGAGGTCTTCGTCACTCAGTCCGATGCCCTTCATGTAGGCCCGGGCGGCCGCCCGGTCGGGACCATCGAAGACCGCAGCCGATCGAGGACGGGGCAGATTCGCAGGCAGGTCGTTCCCGGTCATGTTCCCATCCTAGAGCCGCCTTCCACCTGCCTTGAAGTTATTCGTCACATGTGCGGATAACTTCAACCCAGGCTCCTCAGGCTGGTTGTTTCACAGGCCGAGTGCGTTGACCGGACCGGGGCCGGAACCGATCCCGTCCAGGCTTCCTGCCACCGCCCTTGAGGCGAGTTCGCGGGCCTTGCGAGCGGCTTCGAGGGGACCGAGCCCCAGCGCGAGGCCGGCGGCGAGGGCCGAGGAATGGGTGCAACCGGAGCCATGGGCGGAGCGGCCGGGATGAACCTCGCCGGTGATCTCCACCCCGCGTTCCCCGTCGAAGAAGAAATCGACGTACTCGTCACTGTGACCGCCGGTGACCACCGCCGCCTTGACTCCGAGACCCACGATCACCTCGGCAAGTTCGGGCTGGCCGGCTTCGGCCAGTCCCGTGATGGCGCGTGCTTCCGGGATGTTGGGAGTCGTCACGGTGGCCCGCGGCAGGATCCGGGTGACCAGTGCTTCCCGGGCCTCGACCGCCAGCAGGTTCGCTCCGCTTTCGGAGACCATCACCGGATCGAGCACGACCGGAACGTCGCCAAGCAGGTCGAGACCGGAGGCCACCGCTTCGATGGTCGGCCGGTCCCCCAGCATGCCGATCTTCACGGCATCGACCCCGATGTCGCCGGCCACGGCCTTGATCTGGGCGATGATCATTTCGGGGCTGATCGCCTCGATCAAGTCGACGCCGACCGTGTTCTGGGCGGTGATCGCGGTGATCGCGGTCATGCCATGGACTCCGCAGGCGGCAAAGGCCTTCAGGTCGGCCTGGATACCGGCTCCGCCCCCGGAGTCCGATCCGGCGATCGAAAGCACCGCCGGAATCTGTCGTTCTTCACTCACCGCCCGAAGGATAGGTGGCGAGCGAAGTCCGGGTCCAGGTCCCGATCGTTGACGCCCGCAGGTAGCCCCTGACTTCCAGCCGGGCCAGGGCCGTGGCCACCTCGCCGACCTCTCTTTCCAGCATCAGGGCTGCTTCATCAACGGTTCGACAACCGGCCTCCACCGCTTCCAGCAACTCGACTTCAAAATCTTCGATCGCCGGACCGAACAGGGGCTGGCCTGCCCCCGCCCCGAGCATCCGGTCGAGCACGTCCTGACCGCCACGGATCAGGGCGGCCCCGTTGGCGAGCAGTTCGTTGGTCCCTGCCGCGGCTCCGGCGGTCACGGGACCGGGCACCGCCCCCACGTCCCGGCCCGCATCACTGGCCATTTCGGCCGTGATCAGCGAGCCGGAACGCCAGGCCGCTTCAACCACCACGGTCATCGCCGAGAGCGCTGCCATGATCCGGTTCCGGGCCGGGAAGCTCCAGCGCCAGGCATCAGCCCCGGGCGGAACCTCGGAGATCACCAGACCACTTTCCACCACCTGCCGGTAGAGCCGCGAATGTGAGGCCGGGTAGGGCCGGTCTGCCCCGCAGCCGAGCACCGCCACGGTCGGTCCCCGCTCCAGCGCCCCGCGATGAACGGCACCGTCGATGCCCAGCGCCAGCCCGCTGATCACGTTCAGCCCCGCGGCCGCCACTTCGCGGCCGATCGACGCCGCTACCTCAAGCCCGTAGCCGGTCGCCTTGCGGGCTCCGACCACGGTGACCGAGTTCCCGAGTTCGATCCCGTCGAGGCGAAGCCCGCCGCCCCGGCCGATCAGGGCCACCGGCGAATCGGCCCCGTCGTTGAGACCGGCGGGAAAGCTCTCGTGATGCCTGCAGCAGGCCCAGCAGCCGGCGTTCTCGATCGCGGCCACCATCTCGCCTTCGGTCAAAGATGCGTTCCAGGCAAGGATCTCGTCGGCCTGCTTGGCGGCCACCGCCGCGACCAGCGTTTCGCTGTCCAGCCGCAGCAGTTCCGGAGTCCTGCTGCCCGCCCGGTCGTCAACCACCCTCTGGATCCAGGCGCCGAGCCTTGCGATCAGCCAGCTTCGCCGGAGACATTCCGGACAGGCCGAGCGGGCGTCAACCCCCGCCCCGCCAAGTCTTCTCTTCCCGCTCATTGGGCGGACCTCCTTCGGAACTGGATTGCGGTTGCCATGTGCTGCTCGCCGATCGCGGT
>JAIBCJ010000104.1 GCA_019694145.1 Solirubrobacterales bacterium
AGGGTGCGGTAAAGCTCGTCCGCGACGGCCAGTCCGAGGACGCTGTCACCGAGCAGGGCAAGCCGTTCGTATGAGTCTGTCCGCTCGCTGGTCCAGGAGGAATGGGTCAGGGCCGGAACCTTGAGGTCCTCCGGCAGGCCTTCGATCAGGCTCGCCAGGCCCGAATCCGGGGTTACCGGGTCGTGCCCCCCGGCACGCTCACGCGACCGCTTTAGCCACGACAAAGTCAAGCGCGTCCCCAACGGTCTTGATTTCCGCGGCCTCCTGTTCGGAGACCGTGATCCCGTACTGGTCCTCGAGTTCCATCACGAGTTCATAGAGATCGAGTGAATCGGCGTCGAAGTCTTCCTTGAACCTCGCCGTTTCGGTGATCTGTTCGGGTCCCAGTTCCAGTTCGGTGACCAGGTGGTTGCGGACCAGATCCATTACTTCGTCGCGGTTCATTCCCGTTTCCTATCAGACGTCAGTTGCGGAATCGATCGAGCCGCGGTTAACGCCGACCCGGTGAAGCATCTCTTCGGTCAGCCCGGGGGCGTCGACCCGGGCCGACCGGGCGGCCAGGCGGATGGCGTTTGCCACCCCGTCGGAGCCGGAGCTGCCATGCCCGACCACGGCTGTCTTTCGCAATCCGAGCAGGATCGCTCCGCCGGTCGTGTCGGGATGAAGGTCGTGCCGGAGACCGCCCAGCGCCGGCTTGAGCAGCAGCCCGCCGGCCGCCGACAGGGGGTTCTTCCGGGCCGCGGCGGAAATCTCGCCGACCACCCGCTTGACCGTCCCTTCCAGGGCCTTGGTCACCACGTTTCCGGTGAAACCATCGGTCACGATCACGTCGGCGTTCCCGGCCGGCAGGTCGCGGCCTTCGACGTTGCCGATGAAGTCGAATTCCCCGGCTCCGACCAGGGCGGCATGAGCCTCGACGACTTCCTCCCGGCCCTTGCCCGCCTCTTCGCCCACCGAAAGCAGCCCGACTTCGGGCCGCTCCACACCGAGCACCGACTTCGAAAACGCGGCGCCCAGCCAGGCGAACTGCACCAGGTGCTGGGCCCTAACCTCGACGTTCGCGCCGATGTCGAGAAAGAGAACGGTCCGTCCCGGCAGCGGAACCTGCGCGGCCAGGGCCGGTCGTTTGACCCCCTTCAGCCGTTTCAGGCCGAAGGTTGACGCCGCCATCGTCGCCCCGGTTGATCCGAGGCTGACGACCGATTCCGAATTCCCGGCACCTACATCGGCCACCGCCCGGACGATCGAGGAGTCGGGACGCGACCGCACCGAGGGGACGGGATCGTCGTCGTTGGTGATCTGGTCGGTGCAGTCGATCACCTCGACCCCCGGCAAACCGGAAACCTCGATCGCGTCGGCCGGCCCGAAAACCCTCAGCCGGATTCCGTCTCCGGCGGCAAGCCGGATTCCTTCGTTCAGGACATCGAAGCCGCTTTCGACGCCGAGGCCGTCAAGCGCGACCGTAGTCCCGCTCAGGTCCAAGAGTTCAGGCTAGGCGTCGGGGGTGACGGTGCCGAAGGGCTGCTCTTTGGGAGCGACGACCTCACGGCCCTTGTACTGGCCACAGTTCGCGCAGACGCGATGCGGAAGGCGCGGATGGTGGCAATGCGGGCAGTGGTTGACGCGGGCCTTGGCGGCCTTGTGGGTAGCGCGCCGCTTGTCCCGGCGGGTCCTTGAGGTTCGTTTCTTCGGTACGGCCATAAGACGCAGCAGTCTAGAGGAATGGCGGCTGAAGTGACATCCACCCGCCCGGGATGGCTCCCCTCCTGCTATTTCAGGTCGCGCAGCTTCGCCCAGCGGGGGTCGATGTCCTGGCCATGATCATGCGCGGCGGGGTCGGCCCCGTTCAGGGACTCTCCGCAAACCGGGCAAAGGCCGAGGCAATCAGGCTGGCAGAGGATCTGCTCCGGCAGGGAGAGGATCAGGGCGTCGTGGGTCCAGGCGGCCAGGTCGAGGGTGCCTTCCTCGACATAGGGGCTGGTCAGCTCCGCGGCGCTGGATTCATCTTCATCCTCGTCGTCTTTCTGGATCCGGCCTGAACCCTGGATCGGGATCGGTTCGACCGGCTGGTCGACCTCCCTTGCGTCAACCGAAACGCTGGCGGTCGCATCTTCCAGGCAGCGGAAACAGGGCCCGGAAAGACCGACCTCGAAGCGGAGCCTGAGTGCATAGCCGGCGCTGGTCCGCGAGACCTCGAGCAGGAAGGCAGGTTCGGCCGGCACCGGCTCGTAGTCCTGCCCGCCGAGGGAAACCCTGGCCGGAGCCACTTCACCCTGGATTCTTGTGGCGTCTCCATAGGAGAGGCCGAGGGCGTCGAGATCAACCTTTTCGATCAGCATCCCTTCCCAGCATGGCAGACGAATACGATGCGCTCGATGAGCCAGCCGGACGAAAGCAGCTACCTCGACTCGGTCCGCGGCCAGGTGCCGCTTTACGACGCGCTTCAGGATGCGGCGGTCGCCGCGGTCCCCTTCGAACCGTCCCGCGTTCTTGAGCTGGGAATCGGCACCGGTGAAACCGCTTCGCGTCTGCTGGCCCGTTTTCCCGATGCGAATGTCACCGGCCTGGATTCGGATCCCGACATGCTCTTCAAGGCCCGGGAAATCGTCGACGAGGTCAGTCTCGCCCGCATGGAGGATCCGCTCCCGGACGGTCCGTGGGACCTGATCCTCTCGGTCCTTTCGGTGCATCGGCTGACCGACGAGCAGAAGCAGACCCTGTTTCGCCGGGTCCGCGAGCAGTCAAAGGCCCTGGTCATCGGCGATTTCGTCTCGCTGGGCGACGACCGGGGAGAGACCCGGGTCGAAGGCGAGGCCTACCCCGACACAGCCGAAGACCTGGCCGCCTGGTGCGACGGAAAGATCGTCTGGTCCGAAGACGACCTAGTAGTCATCGTTGCGGAATACCGAAGATAGAGCCCCACCCAACCATTCCTTGATTCGAATGGGTGGGGCGGGTTGCTTTGGGAGGGCCGGCGCAGACCGGCCCGACTGCAGTTAAGTCTTATTCCTCGATTTCGTCGAGGGGTTCGTCGCGGCCGGCAAGCCTGTCGCGACCGCGCTGGACGGCGGCGGTGAACTTCTGGAGGTTCACTTCGAGGGTGTTGAGGATCTCGTCGGCGTAATCCTCGGCACCGAGACGGATCTCGCGCTCGCGGGCACGGGCGTCTTCGACGATTTCGTCGGCGGCCCGCTCGGCCTGCTTGGTGACTTCCTCGTCGGAAACCAGCCGCGCCTGCTGCTCGCGTGCCTCGCGGATTACCCGCTCGGATTCACGCTTGGCCTCTTCGAGCATCTCCTGACGCTCCTTGACGATCCAGCGCGCCTGTTTGATCTCTTCCGGGATCGTGGCACGCATCTGGTCGAGCAGATCGTAGATCTCCTCGCGGTCCACGCGCACCTGGTCGGTAAGCGGGACCGGACGGGCGTTGTGGACGAGGTCGTCGAGCTTGTCTATTAGAACGAGGACATCCATGTGGAGGGAACCCTATGCGTCTCCGTCGATTTGCGGGGGAAATGTGGCCATGTGGTGAAGATTCTGCATGGAATCTTCCATTCCTCTTTGTGACATAGAGGCACTAACTGCGACCAAGTCTATCCGCCAGTGCGGTTGCCACCTCGGCCGGGACCAGATCGCTGATGTCGCCGTTGAAGGTCGCCATTTCCTTGACCCCGGTCGAGGAAAGGAAGCTGTACTCCGGCCGGGCAAAGACGTAGATGCTCTCGACCCCGGGATCGAGCTTGTAATTGAGCTGGGCCATCTCGTTTTCGTACTCGAAGTCCGAGATCGCGCGCAGCCCCTTGACGATCGCACTGGCGCCGTTCTCCCGGGCGAATTCGACCAGCAGGGTGTAGAAGGCCTGGACTTCCACGTTGCCGAGATGACCGGTCGCGTTCTCGATGAAGGCGATCCGCTCTTCGGCCGAGAACAGGGTCTTCTTCTTGCGGATCGGCTGGTTGACGACTCCCACCACGACCTTGTCGAAGGTGCGGGAGGCGCGGGTGATGATGTCGAGGTGGCCGTTGGTAACCGGGTCGTAGCTCCCGGGGCAGACGGCGACTCTCTCGGTTCTGTCGTTCATTCGGTTCCGGTTGGGTCTTGAGGGGGTTGGGACGGGACGCGATGGAATGTAACCACCGTGCGGCCGTAGCGTCGTTCCCGAACCGTCTCGAGGGACGGAAATTCCAGTGGTCCGCGCCGGTCAGACTCGGCGATCACACGGCCCCCCGGGGCAAGGATCCGGGCCAGGTGGGGGTCCAGTTCGCCGGCGATCCGGGTCGCGTCCCGGTATGGCGGGTCGAGAAAGACCAGGTCGAAACTGCCGTCGGGCACATTGGCGATCCATTCCGGCGCCTCGGCCCGGACCAGCTCGGCCTCGCCGGTCAAGCCGAGGTTGTGGACGTTGCCCATCGCCGGGCGGGTTTCACGGTCGACCAGCACGGCCGGCCCGGCCCCCCGTGAGATCGCCTCGATACCCAGCGCTCCGGTTCCGCAGTAGAGGTCCGCGACCCGCATGCCCCCGATGTCGCCGAGTGCCGAGAAGATCGCCTCCCGGACCCGCTCCGAGGTCGGCCGGACTTTCCATCCTTTGGGGGCGAGCAGCTGGCGGCCACCGAGCCGTCCGGCGATCACCCTCATGCCGCCACCCCCGGTTCGGCCGCTTCGGAGGGGTTGCGGATCAGTTCGCCCAGCATTCCCAGTTCGGTTTCGTTCATCGAACCGAGATCCTGACGGACCGCCTCGAGCAGCTCGATGTCGCGAGGCAGAGAGGCAACCCGGAACCTTGGCAGGCCATGCTGCCTGGTTCCTGCGACCTCGCCCTCCCCCCTCATCTCCAGGTCGAGTTCGGCCAGCCGGAATCCGTCGCTGGTCGAGGCCATTGCCCCCAGCCGCTTCGCAGCCCGGGCCCCGGAACTCTCCGGGAAGAGAAAGCAGGTGCCGCCGTGGCTGCCGCGGCCGATCCTGCCGCGAAGCTGGTGAAGCTGGGAGAGTCCGAAGCGGTCCGCTCCCTCGATCACCATCACGGTGGCGTTGGGCACGTCGATCCCGACCTCGATCACCGTGGTCGCGACCAGCACGTCGATCCGCCCGTCGGCGAAGGCCGCCATCGCGACCTCCTTCTGGGCCGGTTTCATCTGGCCGTGGAGCAGCCCGACCTCGTAGCCGGCAAGCTCGCTGGCCGCCAGGCGTTCGGCCTCGGCTGCGGCGGCCCGGCCCTCGACCAGGGTCGACTCCTCGACCAGCGGGCAGACCACGAATGCCTGCCGGCCCCGCTCCAGTTCGGCTTTGAGGCGCTCGAAAGCCATCGCCCTCCCGCCCGCCGACACGACTTCGGTCTGCACCGGTTCCCGGCCGGCGGGAAGTTCCTTCAGGGTCGTCACGTCGAGGTCGCCGTAGGCGGTCAGGGCCAGGGTCCGGGGGATCGGCGTGGCCGAAAGGTGAAGGAGATGGGCAGCGTGTCCGGCCGGTGCCTTGGCGTCGAGGCCCGCCCGCTGCCTGACCCCGAAGCGGTGTTCCTCGTCGATAACCGCGAGGGCGAGCTGCCTGAAGCGGACCGGACCTTCGAGCAGGGCATGGGTGCCGACCAGGATTGCGATTCGGCCTTCGGCCAGCCGCCGGAGCATTTCCTTCCGGTCGGCCGCGCTTGTCGAGCCGGTCAGCAGTGCCACCTCCACCCCTGTCCCCTCGAGCATGTCCGAGAGGGTGATGAAGTGCTGGGTGGCGAGGACCTCGGTCGGGGCCATCATCGCCGCCTGGGCACCGCTGCCGACCGCTTGCAGCATCGCGTGGACCGCGACCACCGTCTTGCCGGAGCCGACCTCGCCCATCAGCAGGCGGCCCATCGGCTCGGTCGCGGCGAGATCGCCGGCGATCCGGGCGATCGCGCTTGACTGGTCCCCCGTCGCCTGGAAGGGCAGCCCGCCCAGCCAGCGGTCGGCCAGCTTACGGCCGCCTTCGAGGCTCGTGGCCGGCCCGGAGCCACGCCGGTGCCGGATGCGCCGGTCCCGGATCACAGCCTGGTTTTCGATCAGCTCCTGGTAGGCGAGCCTCCTCAGCGCCGTTTTGGCCCGATCCTCGTCGACCGGGAAATGAGCCTCCCGAAAGGCGGCGGCGAGCCCCGGCAACCGCCGGCTTCGAAGCAGCCGCGCCGGCAGCGGCTCCGGCAGGCCGGCGGCCATCCGGCAGGCTTCAAAGGCCCAGCGCCGCCAGCGTCCCGGCCCGATCTCGCCGCCGGCCGAATGAGTGGCCCGGGTCGAGTCGTCGGCAAGACCCGGCGGACCAGACCCGGCTGACTGCCACTTGATCCCCTGGCCGGAACCCGCTTCGACCGCTGGCCCGCCAACCGGCTCCGATGCCGAAACCACGAAGCCGCCCTTCTCCAGGCGGCCTTCGAGGTACCAGGTGCTGTCAACGGTCAGTTTCTCGGCCATCCAGGGCTGGTTGAACCAGACCGCCTTGCGCGCACCGGAGTCATCCGCGATCCTCGCCTCCACCACGCTGAACCTGCGCCGTCTGGTTCTGACCCGGCGGGACCTCAGCACCCGGACCTCCACCCCGGTCGCTTCACCCGGTTCGAGATCCCCGAGCAGACTCGTTCCGGGGCGCCGCCCGTATGCGCGCGGGAGCCGCCAGAGCAGGTCGCCGATCGTCCCGACCCCGGCCTCGGCGGCCGCCGCCCCGAGCTTCGCCCCGACCCCGCTCAACCGGATCAGTTCCCGGTCCAGAATGCCGGGATCGGGCCAGCTCACGGGGGCGGCGAGCAAGCTGCTTCGGTCCGGGGCCGGTTCCGGACCGCCGCCGAATCCGGGCGGAGGCAAAGGCGGCCCGGAGGCCGCCGTCACTGGCTGGCCAGCAGCCACCACCAGCTCGGCTGCCCGCCCTCGTGAAGTTCGAGTTCAACTCCGTTCGGGCTGTGGTCGTCGATCTCGTCCAGCGGGATCGGTGCCCCTTCGCCGGCAATCACCGTGACCAGTTCGGCCTCGTCGGCGAGGCGTTCGATGGTTGAGGCCAGCGCCGATCCGGCGCCGCCCCAGGCGACGATCTCGCCGGAGATGAAACCGACCGCGTCTCCGCGCCGGAACCTGCCCTGTGCGTCATCCCTGGCCGCCGGAGCGATCCCGCCGACCGTAACCTCGGCGACGGCTTCTTCCAGCCGGCGGCGATTGGTGTCGAGATCTGACTCGCCGTTGAATTCGATCAGGGCCAGCAGGCCCTCCTGCTGGGTGCGGGTCGGCAGCACCACCGCCCGCTTCTCGGAGAGCTCGCAGGCCCTTTCGGCGGCCATGATCACGTTCGAGGAGTTCGGCAGGACCAGCACTTCCTCGACCGGCACCGCCCGGATGCCGGCCAGGAGTTCGGCCGTCGAAGGGTTCATCGTTTCGCCGCCGGGCACCACGGTCGCGCCCATCTCGGTAAACAGCGATTCGAGCCCGTCGCCGCTTCCGACCACGACCACCCCGGTCCGGTGATCGGCGTTTATCCGCGCCTCGCGTTCGGCGATCTGCTTGCGCATGTCGGCAACGTCGAGGTTGGTGACCGCACCCGCCTCGACGAAGACCTCCATCGCCGCTTCGGGATCGTCGGTGTGGACGTGGACCTTCAGGGTGGATTCATCGCCGACGACCAGGACCGAATCACCGATCTCCTCGAGTTGGCCGATGAACTGGCGCGAGTTGAGGCCGTTGCCGGAAACGATGAAGTTCGTGCAGTACTGGAAGCGGCTGTCTTCATGCTCGGGATGGGTGATCTGGGCAGCCGAGTGATGCTGGATCTCGGGCAGGTCGGCATCCTCGCCCCGGAGCGCGGCCAGCACACCGGCCAGGATCAGGACCAGTCCGTAGCCGCCGGCATCGACCACCCCTGACTGGGCCAGGACTTCGAGCTGCTCCGGGGTCCGCTCGACTGCCTTCTGCCCGTCGGCGATCGCCTGTTCGAGGACGTCGGCGAGCACCTGGTCCTGCTCGGCGGGGGTCGCGTCCTTGGCCAGTCGCTGCTGTTCCGGCTCGATGTGGGCGAGCTGCCGCGAAACCGAATGGGCGATCTCGCGGAAGACCGTGAGCATGGTTCCCTCGGCCGGGTTGCGGACCGACGCGTAGGCGGCGTCCGCGGCCTTGCCGAAGGCGGATGCGACCAGAACCGGATCGACCAGCTCACCGGGCCGGGAAGCAAGCTCTTCGGCTGCTCCGCGAACGATCTGGCTGAGGATCACGCCGCTGTTGCCCCGGGCGCCCATCAGGGCGGCGCGGGCCAGGGCCGAGACCAGTTCGGTTCGGCCGATCTCGTCCAGCGACTGGCCGTTTTCGAAGCTGTCGAGCTCCTCCATCACAGCCTTCATGGTCATCGCCATGTTGTCCCCGGTGTCGCCGTCGGCGACCGGGAAAACATTCAGGTCGTTGACCTCCTGCCTGCGGGCTTCAAGCGACCCGTAGGCAGCGGCAACAACCCTCTTGAAACGTTCAATACTCGGATCGGACACGACGAGTGAGCCTATAG
>JAIBCJ010000230.1 GCA_019694145.1 Solirubrobacterales bacterium
GCGGCCGACGAAACTCCCAAACCCTTCTCTCACTGCCCATAACCAACCTCCAGAAATCGCCAACACCACAAAGAGTGTTGCGACGACCCCTAGAAACCACCCGTCCATATAGACGAAATCCATACCCACCTCCCGAAACCCGGGCCTGAACCGGGCCCCGGAGGTGCCACAGGACTCGGGAACACCCTCAACTCCCCCTTCAATGCCGCTGTTTATCGGCAGTGGGTCGGATAACCGGCAATCGGGCCGGAAATCCGACCCACGAGACTTGCGAAGCCGGGTTCGCAAGGTGGTGGCAAGGTGGGGTTTCTAGGTTGGGAGCATGAAGACCCGACTCACAGCCCTCGTCCTGTCCCTGGCCACCCTCTTTTCCGGCGTCCTGATGCCCGTTTCGGCTTCCGCAGCCGGCTGGGGCCGCGGCACCTTCACCGGCAAGGTGCGGGGTCAGTTCCGGCCTCAGCCGCTGACCAGCGTGGCCATTGCCGCGCGGGGTGACAAGGTGCGGATCGTCAAGCTCGGGATCGCCTTCGACTGCTCGGACAACAATCAGTTCGGCCTGCCGCTTCACTGGAAGACACTCGTCTACAGCAAGGCGGTGCGGGTAAAGGAAGGGCCGGCCGGAGGCGGGGCGATCATCCACTTCCGGGTGGTCAAGAACTACCGGGGCAAGAAAGTCCCGGTCAGGGGCGACATCTTCCTCGGCCTGCGCGATACCTACATCCGGGGCACGGTCGATTCAGAGGTTGCCCGCGGCTGGAATCCCCAGGACTGCTCGGACAGCGGCATCTTCATCGCCCGCAGGTAGGACGCCCCGGCGCCGGCTCAGTCCGGGCGACGCAAACGGCTGGCCCTTCGCTTCAGGGCTGAACCGGCCCGGGCGAGTGACCCGCCCTGCTGATGGGACTTGAGGTCGTCGATCTCCGCCTGGAGCTGGGCGACGTTGTGGCGGAGGGCGGCGATCTCACGGGGATCGTCGCCGGCCGCCATCAGTTCATCGGCGGAAAGCCGGACATCCTTCTTTTCCAGAAGGGCCCAGGTCTGACCTCCCGCGAAGTGCCGTTTGCGGATCTCGAAGGCCCGGCCCCAGTGCTCGTCAACCCACCAGTCGGACATCAAGACCATCGGACCGCCCACATCCCATCCCTGGCTGTGACGAAGCACGTTCATGCCGATCCGGTTCTCGTCCCACGGCTCGCCGGCGACCTCTTCCGAGTTGAGCTCGCCCATGTAGGAGGCCATGAGCAGACCGCCCGGCTTGAGCAGGCGGTGGAGTTCCATCAGCCAGGCGGCCGAGTTGCCGGTCAGGTGGGTGAACACCGAGATCGCCCAGATGAAGTCGAAGCTTCCGGACTCGAAGGGCAGGGGCGGATCGACTTCGGAGCAGACCGCCTCGATCGGCGCCAGGTTCGCCTGCATCCAGTCGATGCTCTCGCGGTCGATGTCGCATCCGACCACCCGCGCCGAGGAAGCCTCCTCGTGGAATTGCCGCAGGGTGCGGCCGGCGCCGCAACCGAAGTCGAGCAGGCTGCGACCTTCCAGTGTGTATCCGTCGGGCAGCAGATCCAGCAGCTCATCCCGCGTCTGCCGGCCGGCCATTTCGTAGTGGACGTACCCGGCGAAGTCGTTGCTGGGCAACTCGATTACGCGGTTGGCGAGCTCAAAGGGCGGATAGGGGAGGTCGCTGCTCGCGGTCACCTCGGGGAAACTACGGGATCGCCCGTTCCCGGAGGCAACCGGGCTCCCGTTGACCGGGCTGCAACATCTAGGTTTCCGGAATGGAGCGCAACCGGATCCTGCTCGGCGACAACCTCGACCTGATGGCCGGACTGGCGGCCGGGTCCTTCCAGATGGTCTATGCCGACCCGCCGTTCAACACCGGCAAACAGCAGTCGCGGCAGGCCCTGCGGACCGTTGCCGACACGGATGGGGACCGGACCGGCTTCGGCGGCCGGCGCTACCGCACGGAAAAGGCGGGAGAGGCCTCGTACTCGGATGCCTTCGATGACTTCACCGCCTTCCTGGAGCCGCGGCTGAAGCAGATTCACCGCCTGCTGAACGAAACAGGAATGCTCTACCTGCATATCGACTACCGCGAAGCCCATTACGTGAAAGTGATGCTGGACGGCATCTTCGGCCGGGAGTCGTTCCTCAACGAGATCATCTGGGCCTACGACTACGGCGGCAAGTCGAAGCGGCGCTGGCCGGCCAAGCACGACACGATCCTGGTCTATGTCAAGGATCCGGACCGCTACTACTTCGACTCCGGCGAGGTGGACCGGGAGCCGTACATGGCGCCGGGGCTGGTCACCCCCGAGAAGGCGGCCAAGGGCAAACTGCCGACCGACGTCTGGTGGCACACGATCGTGCCGACCAACGGGGCCGAGAAGACCGGCTACCCGACCCAGAAACCGGAAGGGATCGTACGCAGGATGGTGCTCGCATCAACCCGGCCGGGGGACCTTTGCCTCGACCCCTTCTGCGGTTCGGGAACGCTCGGCGCGGTCTGCCGGAAACTGGGCCGGGACTACCTGCTGATCGACGAGAACCCGGAAGC
>JAIBCJ010000231.1 GCA_019694145.1 Solirubrobacterales bacterium
CAGATCGCCGCCCAGATGGAAGTGCTGAGCGCCGCCGACGTCCTCTACAACCGGGTTACCCGCCACCAGATCGACAACACGATCGCCAACAACGGCGCCAGCGCCCCGGCGATGCCGGTCAGTACCTTCATCGAGGATCCCCAGGACTGGATCACGGTTGACGCAATCAACGGCGCGCTCGACGACGTTTCCGGCTCCACCAGTACGACGGCACCCGATGACGGGCTGACCCACGGCACCGGAATCGACCCGGCCTCGTCGGTCACGGTGGATGGCACCACGCTCAGCCCGGACACCACGACGACGATCGCGGCAAGCACCGACCCGACCGTGGAAGTCACCGTCATGAACCAGGGCGGAGCGACCGAGACCGATGTGACGGTCGGCGTCTCCGTGGACGGCGGCACCAGCCTGGAAGCCAAGATCCCCGAGATCGCAGCCGGTTCGACCGGCACCGCGACGATTCCGCTGACTCCCGCTCCGACCGGTGAAGTGACCCTGGACGTGTCGGTTGACGCCGTCCCCGGTGAGCAGTTCACCACCAACAACGAAGCTTCCTACACCGTCAGCTTCGGGTAGGCACGCCATGCGTGTCGCGTATCTCGGCCCCGCCGGCACCTTCAGCGAGGATGCGCTCGAGGTCAGCCGCTTCGCGCCCGAGGGCTTCGAGGCGGTGGTTTGCGAAACGATTCCGGCCGCGATCGAGGCGGTGGCGGCCGGGGATGCCGACCGGGCCCTGGTTCCGGTCGAAAACTCGATCGAGGGGTCGGTCCGCCCCACTCTCGACGGCTTGATCGAGCACGCCGATGCGGTTCGCATCGCCGGCGAGTTCGACCATGAGATTCGTTCGGCCCTGATCGCCCGGACGGCCCTTGACCCCGGATCGATCGAGGTGGTGATCTCCCACCCCCAGCCACTGGCCCAGTGCGCGCTTTTCCTCAGAACGGAACTCGGCCAGGCCGAGCAACGGGTCGCGACCAGCACCAGTGCCGCGGTTCGCGAGGTCGCGGAATCGACCGGACCGTGGGCCGCCCTTGCTCCCGCCCGCGCCGCCCGGATTTACGAATGCGAGGTAATCCGGGAGGGCATCGAGGATGAACCGGGGAATGTGACCAGATTCCTCTGGCTGGCCCCCGAATCTGCCGAGAACCCGGTGGTCGGGGATCAGGGCGGCCAGTGGAAGACCAGCCTCGCCTTCGCTGAACTGGGTGCCGATCACCCGGGTGCGCTGGTTGAAGCCCTCCACGAATTTTCCGACCGCCGCGTGAACCTGGTCCGGATCGAGTCCCGCCCGATGCGCCGCGAACTCGGGCGCTACCGCTTCTTCATCGACATCGAAGGCCGCGAGGACGCCGACGATGTCACCGCCGCAATCGCCGGACTCCGGTCAAGAGCCGAGTGGGTAAGAGTCCTCGGCTCCTACCCCGCAAACTGACTGCAAGTCGCCATGTTGAGTGACCCGGGGCTACTCCTCAGTGGCTTCGAGTTCGGGTTGCTCGGGGGCTTCTTCGCCTTCCGGGTCCCCGTTCTCGCCGTTCGCGGCTTCGACCACCAGGGCGACGGCGCTGATCCGGTCGCCGTCCTTGACGTTCATGACCTTGACGCCCTGGGTGGCACGACCGGTCTTGCTGATGCCGCCCGCCCCGGTCCGCTGGACCATTCCGTTCTCGGTGATGAACATCAGCTCCTGATGCTCACGCACGATCAGGGCGCCGGCCAGGCCACCCTTGGCCTCGGTCAGCTTGATCGTCAGGACGCCCTTGGTACCGCGGTTCTTGACCGGGTACTCGGAGATGCCGGTTCGCTTGCCGTAACCGTTTTCGGTCACGACGAGGAGGTCCGAATCATCCCGGGCCACGGTCAGTGACAGCACCCGGTTGTCCTTCTGGCTTACGTTCATGCCGCGCACGCCGGCGGTGCCACGGCCCATCGGCCGGGCCTGATCCTCGTGGAAGCGCGAAGCGTGGCCGGACTTCGAGACCATCAGGAGGTCATCCTCGCCGGAGGTCAGCTGAACCCCGACCAGCTCGTCGCCCTCGCGGATCTTGATCGCGATGATTCCGTCGGCCTTGATCGGCGTGTTGTAGTCGAGGAACTCGGTCTTCTTGACCTGGCCCTGCGCGGTCGCGAAGACGAGGTACTTGTTCTCCTTGAACTCCCTGGTCGGGATGACCGCCATCACGCGTTCGCCTTCCCGGAGGGGAAGCAGGTTGACCAGGGCCGAGCCGCGGGCCTGGCGCGAGCCCTCGGGGAGCTCGTAGACCTTCTTGCGGTAGACCTTGCCGAAGTTGGTGAAGAACAGCAGGAAGTCATGGGTCGAGCAGATGTGGAGATGCTCGATGTAGTCGCCTTCCTTCAGGTTCATTCCGGTGACCCCGACCCCGCCGCGGCGCTGCTGGCGGTAGGAGTCGACCGGCAGGCGCTTGACGTAGCCGGTGTTGGTCAGCGAGATCACCATCTGCTGCTCGGCGATCGTGTCTTCGATGTCGATGTCCCCGCCGAAGTGCTGGAACTCGGTCCGGCGCTCGTCGCCATGGGTCTCGACCAGTTC
>JAIBCJ010000016.1:0-22500 GCA_019694145.1 Solirubrobacterales bacterium
CTCAGCTCGATGCCGGTCTCCTTCGTCTTCCGTTCGATTTTCGCCTGTCTGCTCATTCTGTTTCCTGATCTGGATCGTTCGCCCGGGCCGTCGCCGAGAGCCCGTGGACCGGCAGCCCCTCCGCCCGGGCCAGGGCGTCCAGCGGGCCGGCCAGTTTGCGGGCCGATTCGGCGTCCAAGCTTACCCGCGCCGTTGCCCGTCTGAAGGTGGCGGGCGAAAGCGGTCCGAAAATCCTGCCGGTGCCGTCGGTGGGCAGCACGTGGTTGGAGCCGGCCACGTAATCGCCGAAGGCGGTACCGGTCTCTTCGCCGGTAAACACGCAGCCGGCGGTGCGAACGGCCCCGGCCAGGGCGGCCGAGCCCTCGCTCATTAGCTCGAGGTGTTCGGGCGCGATCAGATTGACCAACTCGATCGCGTCCGCGGCCGAAGGCGCTTCGACCAGGGCGAGATGGCAATCCTTGACGGTCGGGTTGTCCGCCGCAACGGCGTCGACCTCGGCTTCCAGGCGCTCGATCACACCTGGTTCGGTGGCTATCGCGACCAGCGGGCTCTCCTCTCCGTGCTCGGCCTGGGCACAGAGATCGAGCGCCGCCCAGTGCAGGTTGGTCGCCGAATCCACCACGACGGTCAGATCGGATGGTCCGGCCAGCGAGTCGATCGCGACCTCGCCGAACACCTCCCGTTTTGCCGCCTGGACCCAGGCGTTGCCCGGTCCGGCGATCACGTCGACCGGGCGGATCGTCTCGGTTCCGCGGGCGAGCGCGAAGATCGCCTGGGCGCCGCCGACCGCGTAGATCTCGTCGACTTCGCAAAGTGCCGCCGCGGCCAGGGTCGTCGGATCAATCGAACCGTCCGGCCCGGGCGGGGCGACCAGCACAACCCGGTCCACCCCGGCCACCCGCGCGGTCACGCAGCCCATGACCACCGTCGAGGGATAGGACGCACGCCCGCCCGGGGCATAGATGCCCGCGGCCCCGACCGGAACCTCGCCGACCGTGACGGTGTGGCCTTCCGGCAGGGTCACTGCCTTTTCGCCGGGCCCGAGCTGAGCCGCAGCGACCGCCCTGACGTTGGCGATCGCCGTTTCCAAAGCGCTGCGGACTTGCGGGGCGAGGTTCCCCAACGCGGCCAGGGCATCGTCCTGACCAACCCGGAGGTTCAGCGATTCCGCTTCCGGCGCGTCGAACTTCGCGGTCAGATCGAGCAGGGCGGCGTCGCCGCGTTCTGCCACCTCGGCCGCGATCCCCCGCACGTCGACGCTGCGGGCTTCATGGCTGAGGTAATCCCCGATCTGTCCGGCCAGCCGCTCGGGTTCGGCCCACTCGAATCGGCGGGAAATCATGATTCTCCGACAACTTCGCGCAGCCGCTGCGCCAGCCCGTCCACTTCCTCGCGGCGGATCCGGTACGAGACCCGGTTCGCGACCAGGCGGCCGGTGCTGCTCAGGATCTCCTCCCGGACCTCGAGGTTGTTGTCGGCCAGGGTGCGACCGGTCGCGACCAGGTCGACGATGCCGTCGGCCAGGCCGACCAGCGGAGCGAGTTCGATCGAACCCTTGACTTCGACCAGTTCAACCTGCCGTCCCTGCTCGGCGAAGTACTCCTCGGCAATCCGCTTGTACTTGGTAGCGATCTTCATCATGCCCAGACGGCGCTGATGCTCGGAAGGGGCAACGTCACCCTTCTGGGTCGCCAGAACCATGCGGCAGGGTCCGATCCCGAGATCGACCAGTTCGTAGACGGGCCGGTCACCCTGTTCGAGCAGCACGTCCTTGCCGGTGATGCCCAGGTCGGCGGCGCCGGCGGAAACGTAGGTGGGCACGTCCGACGGGCGCATCGTGATCACAGTCAGCTCGCCTCCGTCGAAGACCAGCGAGCGGGAATCGCCGCGCACGGCGGCGGTCTCGATCCCGACCTTCTCGAGCAGGTCGAGCACTTCGTCCAGCAACGCGCCTCTGGGCACCGCCAGCTTGAGCTTTCCGCCGGGCTTGCGAAGCTCGTCAAACATCACTGTCCCGTTCCCCGGTTGCCGCTCGCGGGCCGACGCCCCTTCGCTCCAGCTGGGCCTTGTGGATCCGCTCCGTATAGAGGGTGAATCCGGCCGCCGGCAAATCGAGACCGAACCGGTTCATCAGGTCGTCGTAGCGGCCGCCGCCTCCGATCACGTCACCGACCGTCTCGTCATAAACCTCGATCGTCGAGCCGCTGTAGTAGCCGATCTCGCGCAGCATGCCCAGATCGAGCAGCACGCTGCGACTGCTGACCCGGTCCGTGATCGCCCTGAAGTTTTCTTCCAGGCGTTCCAGCACAACGGCAAAACCCTGACCGCCGAGACCGCGGGCCGCTTCCAGGACTTCGGCTCCGCCCCGAAGCTGGATCAGGGTGGCCGCCTGTCCGATTGCTTCCGGGTCCAGTTCGTCGGATTCGGCCAGGGCCCGTTCGACACCGACCAGGTCGTGAGAGACCAGCAGCTCGGAGCTGAGTTCGATCGTCTCCGGCCCCGCCCCGGCGTCCTGCAGCAGCGCGGTCCAGAGTCCGTCCTCGCCGAGACCGATCACGGCCTCGTCCAGTCCCACCGCCGTCAGCGAACGGTCAAGCAACTCGACCACCTCGGCCGTGCCCTCCGGGCCCGGCACACCGATCAGTTCCACCCCGGCCTGGCCGAACTCACGCAGCTCGCCCCGCTGCGGGGTGACCGCGCGGTAGGCGTTGGCGAAGTAGCAGAGGCGATGCGGCGGGTCGAGATCGCGGAAGCGGTCAGCGACCAGGCGGGCGATCGGGATCGTCATGTCCGTCCTGAGCGCCAGCATCTCGCCCAGTTCGTCGAAGAAGCGGTAGGCCGAATCGGCCGAACGGCCGTCGCCGAGCTCCAGGGCATCCGCATATTCGAGGGTCGGGGTCCGGACCTCGCTGAATCCCGCCGCGTCAAAGGTTCCAAGCAGGGCCGACTGGATGGCGCGAAGTTCGCGCATCTCGTCCGGGAGCACGTCCCGGGTTCCTGGGGGGATGGGACGGATCAACCTTGTCCTTCCCTACTCGTCTACACGCTCGATATGGGCGCCGAGCGAACGCAGCCGATCGTCGATGTTCTCGTAACCGCGGTCGATCTGGCGGATGTTTCCGATCTCCGACTTGCCTTCCGCGGCGAGCGCCGCGATCAGCATCGCCATCCCGGCCCGGATGTCCGGGCTGTCGACCCTTTCGCCGTGCAGGTCGGTCGGGCCGCTGATGATCACCCGGTGCGGGTCGCAAAGCGTGATCTTGGCCCCCATCGCGACCAGCTTGTCGACGAAGAAGAGCCGGTTCTCGAACATCTTCTCGAAGATCAGGATCTCGCCGTGAGCCTTGGTCGCCAGGGCGACGGCGATCGAGGTCAGGTCGGCCGGGAAGGCGGGCCAGGGGCCGTCTTCGATCTTCGGAATTGCCCCGCCCATGTCGGGCTGGATCATCAGCTCCTGACGGGGCGGCACGATCAGGTCGGTGCCTTCGATCACCGACTGCAGTCCGAGGCGGCGGAACTGGCGGCGGATCATCATCAGGTCGGAAGCCTTGACTTCCTTGATTCGCAGCTTGCCACCGGTTGCCGCGGCCAGGGCCATGAAACTGGCAATTTCGATGTGATCGGGAGACACCCGGAACTCGGTCCCGCCCAGCTTCTTCTGGCCGTGCACAGTCATCACGTTCGAGCCGATCCCCTCGATCTTCGCCCCCATCTGATCGAGCAACAGGGCCAGATCCTGAACGTGGGGCTCGGAGGCGGCGTTGCTGATCACGGTGGTGCCCTCGGTCAGGGCGGCTGCCATCAGGGCGTTTTCGGTGCCCATCACGGAGGGCTCGTCCATGAAGATTTTGGCGGCCTTCAGGCCCGAAGGCGGCGCCTGGAGCTCGATCCAGCGCTTGCCGCCGACCCGGGCTCCGAGGTCGCGGAAGGCGTCAAGGTGGGCATCGAGGCGGCGGCGGCCGATGAAGTCGCCGCCGGGCGGCGGCATCTCAACCGAGCCAAACCGGGCCAGGAGCGGACCGGCCAGAAGGAAGGAAGCGCGGATTGCGGCCGAGAGGTCTTCGTCCAGGGCCTTGTTCTCGACCTCCCTGGCGCAGAGCCGGACCGTGTTCTCCTCGACCCACTCGACCTCGACCCCGATCGACTCGAGCAGCGCCAGCTGGGCCTCGGTGTCCCGGATCCGGGGTACGTTCGCAATCGTCACGACCTCCTCGGTGAGGAGGCATGCGGCGAGGATCGGCAGCGCGGCGTTCTTGTTGCCTGCGGCCGTTATCTCGCCGGAGAGCGGAACCCCGCCCTGTATTACGAACTTCTGCATCTGTTTTTGTACCCCGCGGTTTGACGGTTTTCGTGTGACCGGACGGGGACATTGCAGCCCGACCGAAGCGGGTCTAGGGTAACACCGGTCATGGCACAAGCTTCCACTGGCAAGAGGCGGGGCGTCGGCTCCCGGATCGGCTGGCCCCTCAAGATCTTCGTGGGGATCCTCCTCGTGCTGCTGGTCCTGCTCATTTTGAACGCATTCGCGCTCAACAACGAGACCAAATCAGCGAGCGTGAACGTGGCCGGAGCCCAACTGGTCGAAACCACGGCCGGCAAGCTCCAGGTGCTGGATACGGGCACACCATCCGGGTCGATGTCCGCCGGCCAGAGCCTGCCGATCGTCCTGATTCACGGTTCGGCCGGGGCGATCAACTGGTGGGATGACCTGATTCCCCTGCTCAAGCCGTATCACCGGGTCATCGCGATCGACCTGCTCGGCTACGGCGGCTCGGACAAACCGGATTCCGACTACTCGATCGAGACCCAGGCGAATCTGGTCGCCCAAGCCCTGGGCAAGCTCAACATAAGCCGGGCCGTGCTGGTCGGCCATTCGCTTGGTGGCAGTGTGGTCACCTCGGTCGCCGAGCAGTCCCCCGACCTTGTTTCCGGACTGGTCCTGATCGACAGTGGTCCCGACAGCTCCTACGGCGGGCTTTCCGGAGCGGCGAAGGCCTCCCGCACGCCGATACTGGGTCAGGCCCTGTGGCGACTCGCCCCCGACTCGATGATCAAGAAGAACGTTTCACAGGGGTTCGCGCCCGGTTACGACGTGCCCGACAAGTACGTCCAGGACGTCCGCAACATGACCTACTCCGCGTACAGGAAATCCTCAACCGGAGTCGAGGATTACACCGACGGGAAGTCGCTCCCCGACCGGCTGGCCGAACTCGGCAAACCGTTGCTGGTCATCTTCGGCGAGGAAGACCAGATCTACGACGCCCGGGAAGCCCTCAGCGCCTACGCCGCCGTACCGGGCGCAAAGACCCACCTGATCCTGAACTCCGGCCACTCGCCCCAGATCGAGGCCCCGGCCCAGACCGCCAGGGCAATCGAGAACTTCACCCGGACCATCACCAGGAGCGAATCGGCAGCGTCCGGGAAGGCGGCGGTCGCCCAGGCCAGGAAGGAAGCCGCCGAGTCGAAGAAGGAATCCGGACGGAAGTCAAACCGGCAATCCGACCAGGCCCAACAGAACGCCGGGAACAAGTCCGGACAGGCAAAGCAGAAGGCCGCGCAGCTCAAGCGGCAGGCCAGCGAGAAGGCCCGGAAGGCAAGGCAGGAAGCCCTGCAGGCCCAGAAGGAAGCAGCCGGGTCCAAGGTCGAGTCACCCTGACCGTCCGGCTTTCGCCGGCGCTCCTCCCCGTTTCCGCCTACGCCGGCCTCGACGGTCGTCAACCGCTGCTTTCCGGCCACGAAGCCGGAAATCATGCGGGAAACTACTGATTTTCGCTGCTTTTCAGCCGGTAAGGTTCGCGCCGTTCAAGCCGGATTTCCCTGCCTGAGCTAAAGGAGCGAACATGGAAGTCACGTTCGGGGGTTTTCAGATTGCAGTGCTTGCCGCGTTTCTTTTCGTGGCCCTGTCTCTGGTCGCCATTTTCGCGGTGGTCGCCCGGCAGGCCCGGCGAAACGTCGAATTCGCGGAGGTCACGGACACCGGATACCGGCTTCGCCGCTACTGGTTTGCCTTCCTTTGCGTGCTCCTCGGCTCGGGCGTAGTCCTCTCCCTCTTCTTCCTGCCCTATCCGGACAACGCCAAGAGCGGCGCGACCGTCAACGTGAGCGGGGGACTCTTCTACTGGTCGATGAGTCCGGACACCTTCAAGGCCGGCAGCGATGTCACTTTCGACGTTACCTCGAGCGACGTAAACCACGGGCTCGGTGTCTATGACCCCGATGGGGTCCTGGTCGGCAGCGTCCAGGCCATGCCGGGTTACCAGAACCAGCTTGACCTGACCCTCGACGAGCCCGGCACCTACATGCTGGCCTGCCTCGAATACTGCGGCTACAAACATCACGAGATGATGCGGGAGTTCGAGGTCACGCCGTGAACGAGATGGCCGCGGCTGAAGTGCTCCATCCACTCGGAGAGCAACTGAGTCCGAGGTCTTCGAAACCCCAGAATCTCGTCGGCTGGCTCTTCGGTGGAACCGGGTTGGCGCTGTTCGCGCTGATGGCCCTGGTCGGACTCGTCATGAGGCTGATCCAGGCCGAGACGATCGACATTACATCCGTCTGGTTCTATCGGCTGATGACCCTTCACGCGGCCGGCATGCTGGCCGGGGCGCTGCTTTCGATGATGGGGGGTCTCTGGTTCGTGGTCCGGGCGGTGGTGCCGGAGCTCAACTTCGGGCGGGTAATCGCGAGCTGGGCGAGCATCATCGCCGGGGTCGTGCTGGTTCTGGTTGCCGTCCTGATCGGCGGATTCGCGGCCGGCTGGACCTTCCTGTACCCCCTGCCCTTCGATTCATCGGGGCAGTGGTCGACCTGGGCTGCGGTCACCTTCATCATCGGCATGGGACTGGTCGGGGTCGGCTTTCTGATCTATTGCATCGACGTCCTCAGGGCGACCACCCAGACCTACGGCGGCCTGACCGGCGCGCTCGCCATCAAGTGGCTCCGCGGCAAGGATCCGACCGGACCTCCGCCCCAGGTCATCGCCGCTACCGCAGTGTCGCTTCAGGGAATCATCTGCAGCGCGGTCGGGATGACGATCGTGATGGCGTTGCTGGACCACACGGTCGACGGCGACGTGATGCTCGATGCGCTCTGGGCAAAGAACCTGACCTACTTCTTCGGCCACACGATCGCCAACCTGATCATCTACCTGGCCGCCGGGATGATCTACGTCCTGGTGCCCCTCTACGCCGGCCGGCAGTGGAAGCTCTCGAAGCCTCTGGCGATCGGCTGGCTCTTCACCATCTGCTTCGTCATGACCGCGTATTCGCATCACCTGTACATGGACTTCGTACAGCCCGGCGCGCCGCAGATGATCTCGCTGGTCGCCTCCTCGGCTGCAGCACTCCCGGTGGCGGTGGTGACCATCTACACCGGCATGATGCTGATCTGGGGGTCCCGTTTCCGCTGGACGCTCACTTCCATCCTGCTCTATCTCGGATTCGCCGGCTGGGCGATCGGCGGAGCCGGAGCGGTCCTCGACTCCCTGATCCCGATCAACTTCAAGTTCCACAACACCCTCTGGGTGCCGGCCCATTTCCACAACTACCTGATGATGGGCGTCGGGTTGTGGATGATGGCGATGGTCTCCTACCTGCTTGAACGGGCCGCCGGGAGGACCGCCAGCCGCCGGACCACGATCTGGGCGCCCGCCCTCATGGTCGCCGGAGGGTACGGATTCATCTTCTGCTGGTACGTCTCCGGTGCCCTCGGCATACCACGGCGTTGGGCGGTTCACCCGATCGGGACCGAGGGCTACAGCCTGGTCGCCTCGATCTTCGTGGTGATCTTCCTGGCCGGTTTCACAATGCTGCTGATCGAGTTCGCTTCCCTCGCCCGTACCGCGCTCGCGCGGCGTCGCACGGCCACGGCGGAGGTACCGCTCCAGACTGAAGCTCCGGCGCATCCCGAGCCCGCACCCGGTGCCCCGGAGCCGATGCTCCGTTCGCCCTTCGGGATCGGGGTGACGGTGGGCCTTGCGGTGATCGCGTCCTTCGTTCTGCTGCCCCCGATCTCGGACGCATCGATCGCGACCATTGGTTTCCACCACCTGGCGCACGGGGTCCAGTTCTTCCTGGCCGCGATGCTGGCAGTGGCGCTCGCCTCAACCCCTTCGATTGCCCGGAGAATGACGCCCCGCTGGACCAACTTCGGCCTCGCCATCGTCGTGTTGATCCCGGCCGCGATGCTCCTTTTCATGGTTCCCGCGATTTATTCGGAGATTGACAACGACAATTTCCTGCATGCCTCGTATCACTTTGGCGTCCTGCTTCTCGGCTTCATCACCGGGCTCGGCGCTTCGATGCTCGGCCGTGTAGCGGGCTGGGCCGTACTTGTCTCGTCGATCGGAATGGCATTGATGTTCGCCGCTGGCGTAACTGGAGGTTGAAGATGGAAGAAGAACAGCAAGAACAGTCCGGGGACGGAAACGGGACCGGCGCGGACGAAGGGGGCGACCGGACGCTTCAGGCCTGGCTGGCCGGCATCGCGATCGGCTGCCTGGTAGTTGCGGCGATGATCGTCGCCTACGAGATCGGCAAGAACAACCCCGATCAGGAGGCCGCGGTCAAGAAGCCGGTCGCCGCCGCAGGGTCCTCCGGCTCACCTGCCCCGGCCAGTCCGGAAGCCAGCACCTTCGCTTCCACCTGCGGCAGCTGCCACACCCTCGCGGCGGCCGACACCGACGCCACGGTCGGGCCCAATCTGGATGACCTCCAGCCCGACTCGGCGATGGTGATGGCAGCCATAGAAAACGGCGGCGCCGGCTCCGGCGTGATGCCGGCAGGCCTGCTCTCGGGTGAGGAAGCCCAGGCAGTCGCCGATTACGTGGCCAAGTCGGCAGGTTCCGGGAAGTAGCGCCAAAGTGGACCGGCATCGACGAGCATCGAAAGCCGGGTCCCCGATCTTCGTGCGAGCGATGATCCTGGGCCTTGCCGCCCTGCTCTTTCTGATCCCGGCGGCGCCGGCCCGCGCCCACAGCAACTCGCCTCATCTGTTCGAATCGGTCCCGGACCAGATCACCCCCGCGCATCTGGCCCACGGGATCGAAGTCGAAATGATCGACCACGACGCGAACCTGCGCCTGGTCAACAAGAGCGGCAATGAAGTGATCGTCATGGGCTACGACGGCGAGCCGTACGCCCGGCTCGCGGCGAACGGAGAGGTCTTCCTCAACCAGCGGTCACCCGCCTATTTCCTCAACCAGGACCGTTACGCGACGACCCCGGTCGAAGCTTCCGCAGATCCCGAAGCTCCGGCCAAATGGGTGAAGCAGAGTGATGACGGGACCCTGATCTGGTTCGACCGGCGCAGCCACTCGATGAGCGACCAGGTCCCCGCGGTGGTCGATGACACTTCCGTCTCGCAGCCCGTACGCGATTACCAGATCCCCATGCGTGTAAACGGTGAGCCGGCCAAGCTTGGAGGAACGCTCTACTGGAACGGCCAGAGCGAGTTCCCGATGGGGATCGTGGCCGGCCTGCTGATCGTCACGGCGATGTGCGCCGGACTCGGATTTCTGGGCATCGAAGCCCTCCGCCGGGCCGAGCCGGAAAGCCATGGCGCCTCAGGGGGCGAAGTGGCCCCCAGCCCGGGCCCACCCCAGTAGCGCTTCCTTGTTCTCGAACGAGTCGGTGATCCGGTGTTCACCCCGGTGGTGGACCAGGTAGAGGGCGTTCTCTCCCAGTTCATCACCGGTCGCGGTGCTCAGGGACGGAGCGTCGGCGGGCACCGTCACCGCCTTCCAGATGTGCCACTGGTCCTTCTGCATCAGGAACGGCACGATGTGTTCGAGGCGGCAGAAGGCGGTGCCGAGACTTTTGTCCGGCCACAGCAGCCGGTAGCCCATCTCCTCGGTCAGCTCCACCCCGCACCAGTCGCATTGCGCACCCTGTCTGCTCATGTCCTCACCGTCTCTCCATGGTCACCCCAGCGTTGCAGAATCAGGCTGGCCAAGGCAATCAGGACCCCGCTGACGAAGATCAGGGTGCCCATCACGAATACCTGTGGCGGGATGCCGACCTTGACCGCGCCGGCCACCCACAGGGGGAAAGTCAGGGTCTGACCGGCGACGAAGCTGGTGATGATGTAGTCGTCGATCGAGAGCGCGAAGGAGAGCAGGAAGGCAGAGAAGATGCCGGGCAGGATCAGCGGCATCGTCACCTTCCAGAAGGTGATCCAGGGTGGCGCCCCGAGGTCGGCCGCGGCCTCCTCCAGGGATTCGTCGAAACCGCTGACCCTGGCCTGGACGACGATGATCACGATCGCGATGTTGAAGGCGACATGGGCGATCAGGATCGTGACCAGCCCGCGCGGCACCGAAAGGGCGATGAAGAAGCCGAGCAGCGACGCTCCGACCACCACGGTCGGGGCGGTCAGGTTGGTGACCACCACCAGGTCGATCGCCCCGCGACCCCGGAACCTGCGGCGGGCCAGGGCGATCGCGGCCGGGGTGCCGAGCGCGGTGGCGATGATCGAACTGATCACCGCCACTTCGAGTGAGTGCCAGAGAGCCTGGGTCAGGTCCTGAACCTCGAAGAGCTTCGAGTACCACTCGGTCGTGAAGCCATGCCAGGAGAAGGTGAGCCGCTGGTTCGGCGCCTTGTTGAAGGTGTAGAGGATCATCACCGCGATCGGGACCAGCGTGTAGGCCATCACCACGAAGACATAGGAAGGCAGGACGAAGCGGGTCCAGGGGAAGCGGCGGACCGGGCGGGCGCCGTCGGCGGAGATGCCCTTGCCGGCCATCAGGCGTACTCCTGGATGGTCCGGGTGCCGAAGACCCGGGCGTAGACGAAGACGCAAAGCAAGAGCGCCAGCATCAGCATCAGCGACAAGGCCGAGGCGACCGGGTAGTCACCGTTCTGCACGTACTGGGTCTGGATGATGTTGCCGATCATCGTGGTGCTCGGACCGCCGAGGATCTGGGCGCTCAGGTAATCGCCGATGTTGGCGATCCCGACCAGCAGGATGCCGGCGTAGATGCCCGGGGCCGAGAGCGGAAGGATGATCCGTCGGAACTGCTGGTAGCCGGAGGCGTAGAGGTCACCGGCCGCTTCGACCAGGTCACGGTCGATCTTCTCCAGGGCAACGTAGATCGGCAGCGCCATCCAGGGCAGCGCGTCATAGGTGAGTCCGGTGATCACCGCGACCGGAGTCGAAAGGATGTGGGCGTTCTCGCCAAGGATCCCGAGGTCCTTCAGGGTGCCGAGCACGATCCCCTCGTCGGAGAGGATGAACTGCCAGGTCAGGATGCGGATGATGAAACTGACCAGGAAGGGCAGGAGCAGAAGGAAGAGGAAGATCGACTTGCGCCTGCCCCCGTGAAAGGCGATCCAGTAGGCGACCGGATACATCGCGATCAGGGCCAGCAGGGTCGAGATCCCGCCGTAGAGGAAGGAGCGGCCGAGCTGGGCCGAGTACTGGTCGAGCGCGTCGGGAAAGACCGAGAAGTTCCAGGTCAGGGTGTAGCCGTCGATCGAATTGCCGGTCATCAGCGAAATCGAGACGATCGCCAGCAGCGGCACGATGAAGAAGAGCGCCAGCCAGAGCATGGCCGGTGCCGACTGCAGGTACGGCCCGATCCGGGACTTCACTGTGACCTCCGCTTGCTGGCCGGGACGCTCATGACTGGATGATCGGGTCGAAGAGTCCTACCCATTGCTCATGGGTCTTGAGAGTCTCGGTCACCGGGTATTCCTTGAGTCGGGAAAGCTCGGCTTCGGATGGAAAGACGAGCGGGCTGTTGGCCACGGTCGGATCGTCGAGCTGATTGGCGATGATCGGCTTGGCGGCCGGCACCGGGCAGATGTAATTGACCCAGTCCGCGATCAGGGCTGCGATCTCCGGGTTGTAGGCGAAGTTGATCCACTCGATCGCGTCGACCGGGTTTTCGGCGTGGTACGGGATCACCATGTTGTCCCGCCAGATCACCCCGCCCTGCTTCGGGATCACGAACTTGAGATTGGGATAGCCGGAGTTCTGGGCCTGGAAGACATCCCCCGAATAGGCCTGGCTGATCGCCAGGTCGCCGTCTTCGAGGGCCTTGATGTAACTGTTGTCGTAGTACTGGCGGACGATCCCCTCGTCGCGCTGTCGGGTCAGCAGGTCGGCGGACTTTTGCCAGTCCGCGTAGGTCGAGGTCTGCGGATTTATGCCGAGAGCGAGCAGGCCGGCCGTGCCGAGCTCGTCCGGGTCGCTGAGCATCCCGACCTTGCCCTTGTACTTCGGGTCGAAGAGGGCGTCGAGGGAATCGATCGGACCGTCGACCTGCTTCTCGTCGTAGGCGATCGCCGTTACCCCGGCCTGCCAGACCGCGCAGTAGGTCAGGTGCGGGTCGTAGGCCAGGTCGGTGGCGACCGTCCCGGCGTACTTCCTGAAGTTCGGCATCCGCGAATGGTCGAGCGGGATCAGCCACTTGTTCTGCATCAGCTGGGTCAGCTGCCAGCCGTTCGAGATCACGATCAGGTCGTAGCCGATCGACTGGCCGTTCTGCAGGACCGGGCTGATCTGGGAGAAGAAGGAAGCGTTGTCCTGGATTACCGGGCTGTAGGTGACGTCGATTCCCGTTTCCTTCGTGAATTTGTCGAGCGAAGGATGCTTGCCGCCGTCGGTGTCGATGTAAAGCGGCCAGCTGGCGAAGTTGAAGGAGCCGTTCTTCTGCTGGTCCCGCCACCAGGCGTTCCAGTCGGTGCCGGCCGTCCAGCCGGTGTCGCGGCTGCCGGGCAGACCGCAGGCGGCAATCAGCTGGGCGAGGCTGACGCTCATCGCGGCGCCGGCCGCGCCCTTCATGACCTGCCGGCGGGAAAGCCTGGGCTGAGTCATCCCCCTGATCCAGGCCGGATCACGATGGATGTATCTCTGCTCCTTGCCCACGGATTCACGATAGCGATCCGCTTTCGCGCCCCGGTCGGCCGAAAAGTCCGGAAAGTCCCCTTTCGTATGACGATCTGCTTGACCTGGCCCGGCCGGATATGCGAACATATGTTCGTATATGTTCGTTTGTGTCCTGCTTCCCCTTCTGGCTCTCCGGGCAGCCCTCGAAAAGGGTCAAAACCGCTTGCTGGAGCCGATCGCCCTGGCCCCGCAGCATGATGGCCCGCAGACGGTCGGCGAGGTTTCCCCGGCCGCACACCGGCTCGGAGTAAGGCCCGGCATGGGTCCCGGCGAGGCAGTTGACATCTGTCCGGAACTTGTCCTGATCACTCCCGATCCGACCCGGGCCAGCCAGATCTGGGAGGCCGTCCTGGGGCGAATCGAATCGACCGGTGCGGAGGTCGAATCGGTCCGGGATGGCGAAGCCTTCTTCGACGCCACCGGTGTCGAGCTGCTCCACGGCGGGCTCGAAGGCGTACTCGATGCGGTCAGCGAAAAGCTCGGGCCGAGCTTCCTCCTCGCCGCCGCTCCGACCCGTCTGGCCGCCCTCGCCCTGGCCGGCAGGCAACCGGCCGGCAAGAGTTCCGGTCATGGCCGGGTCCTGCCGCCGGAGGAGCTTGCCGCCTTTCTCGACCCGCTCCCTCTCGCGACCCTGCTCGACCGCCTGCCCGGGCCGGCCGGCGAGGTTCGCCGGATGCTCGAATCCATGCGCCGGCTGGGGCTGGGAACCCTGGGGGATCTCGTCGCCCTGCCGGCTGACGCGGTCGCCGACCGTTTCGGCCCCGCCGGGCTGGCCGCCCGTGACCTGGCCCTCGGCCTGGAAGGGCCGATTCGCCCTCGCACCCCCTTCGAGCAGATCACCGAATGGCTGGAGCTGCCCGACGCGGCCAGCGGCATCCACCTCGAAGGCGGGCTGACCATTCTTTGCGATCGCCTGGCCGGGAGGATGCGGGCGGCGGGCCTCAGCCTGAGGTCGCTTTCGGTCGAGGCCCGGCTGCTCGGCGGCGGCAGCTGGTCGCACCGGGCCTCGCCCCGCCGCCCCACGACCTCCTCGCCGGTTTTGCGGATGCTCCTCTTCCCCGCTCTCGAGCAGCTTTCCCGCCCGGCCGACCGGCTCGGCCTGCGGGCGCTGGAGACCGCTCCCCAGGCGGCCGATCAGCTCGAGGTCATCCACCGTCCCGGCGAAACCCGTCGCCGCCGGCTCGGTGAAGCGGCCCGTCAGGTTCGCGCCGCGGTCGGGGAAAGCGCCCTGATGCGGATCCTGGAAACCGAGCCCGAGTCCCGCCTGCCCGAGCGGCGCATGCTCCTGACCCCCTACTCGACCGAGTAGCGGTGAGCGCTTCGATGAGAAGAGCGACCATGGTCACTTCGGGCACCCGGCCGACCCGGCTTTACGAGCCGCGACCGGTCGAGGTGGCCAGCGACGCGGCGGGGGCTCCGGTCCAGATCAACGACGTGGACGTGGTCCAGGTCCGGGAGGAATGGATCGTCGAGGACGGCTGGTGGACCGCCGCCCCGATCAGCCGCTGGTATTTCGAGGTGGTGCTGATCGACGGCCGTGACCTGGCCGTCTTCCGTGCCTTCCCCTCCGGCCAGTGGTTCGCCCAGCGGGCCTGAGGAACGAGATGGCAAAAGAGAGCGCTATATGGCCACTTTTGCCATCTCGGTGCCCCTCCCGACCTCGCCGGGCCCGAGGATGACATGTCGTCGTATGTCGAGCTGCATTGCCATTCGTCTTTCTCCTTTCTGGACGGGGCTTCTTCGCCGCTGGAACTGGCAGAGAAGGCGGCCGAACTGGGTTACCCGGCCCTGGCCCTGACCGATCACGACGGGGTCTGGGGGTCAATGGAGTTTGCGGTCGCCTGCAAGGGCGCGGGGATCCGGGCGATCACCGGAACCGAGTTGACCGTCGAGGAAGGCGGCCGGCTCTTCCACCTGACCCTGCTGGTTGAAAACGAGACCGGCTACCACAACCTCTGCCGGCTCCTCACCGCCTCCCACGCCCATACCCGGGACGGAAGGGACCGGCGGGTCGGCCAGCCCCGGGTGCCGCTTGGTGATCTGGCCGGCCGGGCCGAAGGGCTGATCTGCCTGACCGGCTGCGCGAGGCAGGGGCTGATCCCGGCGGCCTGGGCCGATGGTGACCTGGCCCGGGGCGAAACCCTCGCCAGGCGGCTCCGTCGCTGGTTCACTCCGGAAAACCTGCGGGTCGAAATCCAGCGGCCCTACTGGCGGCATGACCATGCCCGCAACCGCTGGCTGGCCGGGCTGGCCCGCAGCCTGGAGCTGCCGCTGGTTGCGACCGGCAACGTGCACAGTCACGAACGGGAACGGGCCCGACTGCAGGACGCCCTGGTCGCCGTCCGGCTGGGCTCGAACCTGGCCGACTCCGAGCCTCAGCGGCGGGGCAACTCCACCTCCACCCTCGCCTCGCCCGGTCAGATGGCGTACCGCTTTCCGGATTACCCGGAGGCGGTCAGCGAGACGGTCCGGGTCGCGGAGCGACTCGTTTTCGATCTCGAACGCGACCTCGGTTACCGCTACCCGCAGCAGGGCGACCCGAAGACCGACCGGGATCTCGCGGCGCTCTGCCAGACCCGGATCGACGAGCGCTACCGGGGTTCCCGGCAGGAGCCGGAGGCCCGGGCCCGTCTCGAGAACGAGCTGAAGATCATCCGCGGCCTCGGGCTCTCCGGCTTCTTCCTGCTCCATCACGACCTGCTGGAGCTGGCCCGCGAGGTGGCGGTCGAGGTGCGTGGCACCTCCTCCGCCCGGGGCGTGCTGCCGCCGGGCCGGGGACGCGGTTCCTCGGTCAGCTCGATCGTCTGTTACCTGACCGGCCTCTCCCACATCGACCCGGTCAAGGCCGACCTCTTCCCCGGCCGTTTCCTCAACGAAGAGGTGACCACGGCCCCTGACATTGATCTCGACTTCCCCCGGGACATCAGGGAGCGGCTGATCCCCCGCATCCATCAAAGGTACGGCCGGGACCGCTCCGCCCTGGTCGCTGCCTTTCCCACCTATCGCTCCCGCGGGGCGATCCGCGACTTCGGCAAAGTCCTCGGCATCCCCGACACGGAAATCGAACGAGCCGCGCGGGCGGTGGACTTTCACAGCGGCTCCGACGATTTTCAGCGTGACCTGACCCAGGCGATTGGCCGCGAAAGGGCCCACTCGGCGGCCTGGAAGCATCTCGCCCTGCTTTCCCGCCAGGCCCGCAGCCTGCCCCGTCACGCTTCACAGCATTCGGGCGGGATGGTGATCGCGACCCGGCCGCTGGTCGAGATCTGCCCGGTCGTACCGGCGGCGATGGAGCAGCGCCAGATCGTCCAGTGGGACAAGGATTCCTGCCAGGACGCGGGTTTCCTCAAGATCGACCTGCTCGGGCTGGGCATGCTCTCGGCGGTCGAGCGGACGATCGACGAGATCCACCGGATCCGGGGTGAAACCGTGGACCTGAGCCGGATCGACCTCGATGACCGGGCGGTCTTCGGAATGATCAAGCGGGCCGAGACCACCGGTGTCTTCCAGATTGAAAGCCGGGCCCAGATGCAGATGCTGCCCCGGATGCGCCCGGACAACATCGATGACCTGACCATCCAGGTGGCACTGATCCGTCCCGGGCCAATTCAGGGCGGCGCCGTTCACCCATATATAGAGAGGCGGCGAAGGCTGAGGGAAGACCCGGATTACGAGATCCCGTTCGCCCATGAGCTGCTCAGGCCGGTGCTCGGCGAGACCCACGGGGTGATCATCTTCCAGGAACAGGTGATCGAGGTAGCGATGCATGTGGCCGGCTTCAGTTCCTCAGAGGCCGAGTCGCTTAGAAGGGCGATGAGCCGCAAGCGCTCACGCCGCTCGCTGGAGGCCCATCATCAGCGTTTCATCGAGGGCGCGATGAAGAGCGGCGTCAGCCGCGAGATCGCCGACGGAATCTTCGAGCAGATCATCGGCTTCTCCGGCTTCGGCTTTCCCAAGGCTCATTCCGCCGCCTTCGGCCTGCTGGCCTACCAGTCGGCCTGGCTCAAGCACCACTACGGACCGGAGTACCTGGCTTCGCTTCTGAACGAGCAGCCGATGGGCTTCTACCCGCCGGATTCACTGGTCCAGGAAGCCCGGCGCACCGGGGTCGAGGTTTTGCCGCCCGACGTGAACCACAGCCGGGTCGAATGCGTCACCGAATGGCCGGGGTCGGGCGGGGAAAGCTCTCCGCGGGCAGAGTCCGGCCCGGAAGGTGCCCTGGCCCGGGACGAAGCCGCAACAGCCCGGCGGCAGCAGCCCGCCGTGAGGATCGGTCTCGGTTATGTGAAGGGGATCAACGAGAGCGAGATGGAGAAGCTGGTCGCCGAGCGTGACCGCGGTGGCAGCTTCGGCGACCTCGGCGACCTCGCCTCCCGCCTGCCACTCGCGCGAAGCGATCTCGAGCAGCTGGCCTGGGCCGGGGCACTCAGGTCCCTGCCCCGTGGTGAGCGGGTGGCCGGACTGTGGAGCGTCGGACTCACGGCGAACCGGTTGCCGCGGGCCGGCGGGCGGCAACTCGCGCTGCCGTTCAGTCAGGAGGAGACCCCGGAACTCCCGGAACCGAAGGACTGGGCGCGGGTCCAGGCCGAATACGGCTCGATCGGCATGACCCTGGAGGGACATCCGATGGAGCTGGCCCGTCGTCAACTGGCCGAAAGCGTGCTGTCCACGACCGACGCCGCCTCCCGGCCGGATCGCAGCTGGGTCGAGGTGGCCGGTCTCCAGGTTGCCCGCCAGCGACCGGAAACCGCCCACGGAGTGATCTTCATCCTGATCGAGGACGAACACGGCACCCTCAACCTGATCCTGCCGCCACCGGTGGCCAAACGACATCGCCAGGTGATCCGCACCGCCACCCTGATCAAGGCGAACGGGCGCATCGAGACCGGTCAGGGGGTGGTCAACCTGGTCGTGCGCGGCCTGGTTGAAGTTCATCCGCCCGACCCCCGGATCAAGGCCAGCGCACCGGTCGGGATCAACTTCGGGCGGCGCGGCCGGTGAGCGCCGGAAACGGGCCCGAACGAGCGTTTCGGGATGCCGCAAAATGCGAACGAAAAACAAACGCCTGTTCGTGCAGGCGGCCGACCGACAGCCCGAAACCACGGTTTGCACTTGGCTCTGCCAAACGGTTTCCGAACGATTCTGCACGGTTAATTGCAAACATGTGTTCGTGTCCGACCGGGCCCGTACATTACGAACCTATGTTCGTGCAGAAAGAGAAGAAGAGCAGCCGGGTAGCAACCCGGGCGGCTGATGCTCTCGACCTGATGATCGAGTTCGCCACCCTCGGCGAATACGGGCTCGAGTACCCGGAACCGGTCAGGTCGGGCAGCCGCAGGAACACCACCCCCGACGTCCGCATGGAGCGCATCGCACGCATCCTCGAGGGCAGCCAGCCAGGCGACGCCACCGGAGGCTCCGGATTCGTCGACCAGGAGCGTTCGGCCGGCCACCGCCGTGGCTCCACCCCCCAGAAGCATCGTCACGGCCGACGCCCATGCCGGCCCGGGCGGACCCGGGTCGACCTCCCCGGCTGGGGTGATCGCCCCGGGCATGAAATCCCCGGCGTCCAGCCCGCCCGCCGTCACAAGGCCGCCGTCAGGGAGCGCACCGAGTCCCGAAAGGCTCAGCGCAACCGACCTACGGCGGACTTCCCGGAAGTTCTGCGTCCGCCGCGGATCCGGCTCGAAGCTGCCTGATCAGGCTTCGCCGTCAAGTTCTTCGACCAGAGCCGCAGCGAATCGGACGGCCTTCGCGAAGGCCGGTTCCGAGATGTTCGCTGCGGAGTCGGTTGGCCAGTGGTAATTGAGGATGGCGCCCGATTGATTGGCGATGGTGATCGCCCTGCCACCCCGGGCATTGACTGCCGTGGCGTCGTAGGGAAGCCCCGAGCCATCCAGTAGCGGCTCGGCCGCGAGCTCCGGATGCTTCCGGCCCACCCTCTCCGCGGTGGCCATCAGATCCGGATCCGCCTTTGAGCCAGTCGGTCCGCCTTCTCTCGAGAGGACCCTGAGCGGAGCGTCGGCACTGACGCCGTCGAAGTTGATGAAGATCCATCCCTCGGTGTCGTTCCTTCTGAGGAATTCACGCATGCCGATGACTCCTGACTCCTCGCTGCCGGTCACCAGGATCACGAGGCGGCTGTGCTCGAGCCGATCCCCGTCGAATTGCCTGGCGAGGTTGAGGCAGGCCGCCACCCCGGAAGCGTTGTCGTTCGCTCCGGGAACGTCCTCTCCCCGCAGTTCCCGTTCGAGAACCAGAAGCGCGGAAAGCCCGATCAATCCCCTCGCCGCCTTGACCAGCAACCGGCCGGGCGGCATCCAGCTGATCAGGGGAGCGACTCCGTTCAGCATCAGGGCGACGCCGGCCGCAAATGACGCCCTGCCCAGATATGGCGTGAACCTCGGATGAAACATCAATCCGGACCGGGAAGAGTCCATGTGGGAGACGAGGCAGATCGTCTGTTGCGGTGCCGATTCCGGTTCGATCACGCTCCAGACGTTCTGGCTTCTGCGGGTTCGAAGCAGGTTCAGCGGGCTCCGCAGCGCGAAACCTGACTCTGCCGCGCCGAGCGCGGTTGCCACAAGGCCTGCCAGGGTCCCGGCCAGGCGGGATCGGCGTGCCAGCGGCCCGGCCAGCAGGGCAATCAGGAACATGACCAGATAGGTGGGGCCAAAGCTCCGTTGCGAGTCAAAGTACTCGATCTTCGAGCTGAGACCGAGCTCTTCGAATTCACCAGCGATCACCTCGGCCGCGACATGCTCCTGATTGCTGGTCGGCGGTCTCGGGCCGATCCCCTCGCTCAGGGCGAAGATCAGGCTGCTGTCGACTTCCACCTCGCTCGCGGGCACAGGGCCAGACTACTCACGAAAGAAGCCTGAATGCCCTTCGGCAGCGAAATCGTGGTGACGAGCGGTGCCGTCTTCGTGAACACCCTCGCCGGCCGCCCGGATGCAACAAAAAAAGCCGCCCCCTGAGGGACGGCTTTTCCAAAGAAGAACCGGCGGCGACCTACTCTCCCAGGGGGTTGCCCCCCAAGTACCATCGGCGCTGTGGTGCTTAACTGCTCTGTTCGGAATGGGAAGAGGTGTTTCCACCACGCTATTACACCACCGGAAATATGTCGAGACTATGAGCCTCGATAAAGCTTGAAAACCGCATATCGACCGATTGAAATAAATATCCGTCAAGCCCTCGACCCATTAGTACCGGTCAGCTGCAGGTGTCACCACCCTTCCACCGCCGGCCTATCAACCTGGTGGTCTACCAGGGGTCTTACTCCTTCTAGAGGATGGGAGAATTAATCTCGAGGACGGCTTCCCGCTTAGATGCCTTCAGCGGTTATCCGTTCCGTGCGTAGCTAAGCTGCGGTGCCCTTGGCAGGACAACAGCTACACCAGAGGCACGTTCACCCCGGTCCTCTCGTACTAGGGGCAAATCCTCTCAATTCTCCAACGCCCACATCAGATAGGGACCGAACTGTCTCACGACGTTCTGAACCCAGCTCGCGTGCCGCTTTAATGGGCGAACAGCCCAACCCTTGGGACGTACTCCCGCCCCAGGATGCGACGAGCCGACATCGAGGTGCCAAACCGCTTCGTCGATATGGACTCTTGGAAGCGATAAGCCTGTTATCCCCGGAGTACCTTTTATCCGTTGAGCGACGGCGCTTCCACTTGCAACCGCCGGATCACTAAGCCCAACTTTCGTTCCTGCTCGACCCGTCGGTCTCGCAGTCAAGCTCCCTTGTTGCCTTTACACTCTACGCACGATTTCCAACCGTACTGAGGGAACCTTTGGGCGCCTCCGTTACATTTTAGGAGGCGACCGCCCCAGTCAAACTACCCGCCTGACACTGTTCACTACCCGGATCACGGAATAGTGTTAGAAGCCCGGTATGTCAAGGGTGGTATCTCAAGGTTGACTCCCCAGCAGCCGCAGCCGCTGGTTCACTGTCTCCCACCTATCCTGAACAGAACACACCAAACTCCAATATCAAGTTGTAGTAAAGGTTCACGGGGTCTTTCCGTCTTGATGCGGGTACTCGGTATCTTCACCGAGACTCCAATTTCACCGAGTCCATCGTTGAGACAGCGTCCAACTCGTTACGCCATTCGTGCAGGTCGGAACTTACCCGACAAGGAATTTCGCTACCTTAGGACCGTTATAGTTACGGCCGCCGTTTACTGGGGCTTAGCTTCATTGCTTCGCTCCGAAGAGCTAACAAGTCCGCGTAACCTTCCAGCACCGGGCAGGCGTCAGGCCCTATACGTCGTCTTGCGACTTAGCAGAGCCCTGTGTTTTTGGTAAACAGTCGGTTGGACCAATTCACTGCGGCCTCCTCGAGCTCCATCCGTATGGACTTCACCCTATCGAGGCGCCCCTTATCCCGAAGTTACGGGGCGATTTTGCCGAGTTCCTTAACGATGGTTATCTCGCTCACCTTAGTATCTTCTACTTGTCCACCTGTGTCGGTTATCGGTACGGGCACATGGATCCTGCCTAGAGGCTTTTCTTGGAGGCATGGGCTCAGAGACTGGCCGGAACTTAATCCAGCTGGCATCGCACCTCGCGTAAAAACGCCGCTGCGGATTTTCCTACAGCGACTGGCTACGTACTTGCCCCAGGACAACCATCGCCTGGGTTCTCTTACCCTTCCCCGTCCCCCCATCGGTCATAACGGATCCAACGTGGTACAGGAATATCAACCTGTTCGCCATCGACTACGCCTTTCGGCCTCGCCTTAGGTCCCGACTAACCCTGAGCAGACGAACTTTACTCAGGAAACCTCGGACAATCAGTGGAGGGGATTCTCACCCCTCTTTCGTTACTCATGCCTGCATTCTCACTTCTCAGCACCGCACGAAGGCTTACGCCAACGCTTACACACTGAGAACGCTCTCCTACCGCTCATGAACCCCGCAGGGTCATGAACCCGTAGTTTCGGTGACTAGCTTTAGCCCCGTTACATTATCCGCGCCCGAACACTTGACCAGTGAGCTGTTACGCACTCTTTCAAGGGTGGCTGCTTCTAAGCCAACCTCTTGGTTGTCTATGCATTCGGACATCGTTTACCACTTAGCTAGTACTTAGGGACCTTAACCGACGGTCTGGGTTGTTCCCCTCTCGCACATGAAGTTTATCCCCCATGCGCTGACTGCCGAGCTAAATGTAATGGTCTTCGGAGTTTGCCTGAAGTCGGTAACCTGGTGGGGCCCCTAGTCCAAGCAGTGCTCTACGGCCACAACATATAACACTCGACGCTATACCTAAATATATTTCGGAGAGAACCAGATATCTCTGAGCTTGATTAGCCTTTCACTCCGATCCACAGGTCATCCGCCCAGTTTTCACCCTAGGTCGGTTCGGTCCTCCACGTGGTCTTACCCACGCTTCAACCTGCCCATGGATAGCTCGCTCAGTTTCGGGTCTACCTCCAATGACTATGTCGCCCTATTCAGACTCGCTTTCGCTGCGGCTCCGCTCATCGCTTAACCTTGCCACTGAAGAGTAACTCGCAGGCTCGTTATGCAAAAAGCACGCCGTCACATCCGAAGATGCTCCGACCGCTTGTAGGCGTATGGTTTCAGGTACTATTTCACTCCCCTT